>JAUPUU010000445.1 GCA_030917395.1 Cyanobacteriota bacterium erpe_2018_sw_21hr_WHONDRS-SW48-000092_B_bin.40 | reverse complement strand
GAGTACAAACTGAGTTCAAGAAGTGGCGGTCGTGCGAAATTACTACGAGTATGCCTTCGTACTGCCAGAGGAATTCTTCTAGCCAGTGAATTGATTCTAGATCAAGGTGGTTAGTCGGTTCATCTAAGAGCACTGCTTGCGGTTCGCCAAACAGTGCTTGGGCCAGTAGCACGCGGAACTTATAGTCGGTGGCGAGAGTGCTCATAAGATTTTCGTGGTCGGCGTCTTCGATGCCGATGCCTCGAAGAATTTCGGCGGCTTCAAACTCAGCTGTGTAGCCGTTTTCGTCGGCGATGATTACTTCAAGTTCGCCCAGACGGTTCATTTGTTCTTCGGTCAAATTCTCTACTTCGCAGAGAGCATCACGTTCTTTGAATGCTTGCCAGAGAATATCGTTACCCATCACAACTGTATCGATGATGCGTTCATTGTCATAAGCAAATTGGTCTTGCTTGAGCACGCCTACTTTGCGAGGTCGAGTTATAGTGCCAGCGTTAGATGCTTCTAGCTCGCCGGTAAGAATTTTCATGAAAGTAGATTTGCCAGCGCCGTTTGGGCCAGTGAGGCCATATCTGTTGCCTGGGCTGAATTTGACTGAGACGTTGTCGAACAGTGTGCGAGAACCGTAGCCTTTTGAGACTTCGTTAACGATGATCATTTATGAGCTTTCCCTAAACAAAAAAGCACGCTGTCACGTGCATTGCTGCCGATTATACCTGTTTGCCTGCTGTAAACGGCCGCACATCACGGGATAGTAATCAGCTTTAAGGCGGTTTTAATTGTTTGAGGCTCAAAATCAGCAATTTGGCACGCCACGAGGTAGTCAAGCGCTGCCCTGGTGTCAGTTTGATTCACTGTTGAGCGCTATTCGTTTACAGAACAGCAGTGCCTGCTGGTCAAGAATGATTTTCGCTTTATACTTGCAGCAGTGCTTTTAGTTAATCGAGATCACTTTATGAGTATTCTTCACTCTCCGTTATTGATGGTTATGCACGATCCAGTGCTGCATCAATTTATTTCTTATCTAGCTGAGAAAAAGGCAGAGCAAGAAGCTAATCCTGATAGTCATATCAAAATCGAACTTTCACGCGATTTGATGGCCCAGGTTCGTGAGTCTTTTCGCCAGAATATTTTAGATGGCGAACGCAATCTCCATTTACTTTCACATTTGCTTTCTACCTTGCTTTTAGAAGATGACTTCGAGCTTCATAGCAATGTCATCGGACTGTTGCCTAGTGATGAAGACAGGCCATTTCTCATTCGCGAACGCATTACCCAAGATATGTTGTTTTCTGTTACCGACATTGATCTGGGTAAGCATATGCTCGATAACTTTCGCTACCGAAAGAATTTCGAGTGGGTGCCGCTCGAGCTCTCGGCCAATTTCATTGAGTACTTGCCGAGAGGCCGGGCTACTGATGGCGTAAATCGTTTGACGAGCAGAGTCAAGGCTGAAGAAGAACTATGGAATAAAGTCACTGACGAAATTTTTGTGATTGATGAGCTGGTTAGCCGCGATAAGCAATTGCGCCATTACAGCAAGTACGTCAAAGATATTTTTGGTATCAAGATAGTCTGTGATGACGAGGCCACATGCCTGGCTGTGCACGATCGCCTCGAGGCGATGACGGCCATAGGCATTGATTGGGAGCGCCTTGGCGCCCTGCAAGATTTTGGCATATTGAGTAATGGTTCAATTAAAGGTGACCGCCTCGTTGAAATTGTAGAAACCAAAAATTATCTGACTTGCCTGCCTACCGAGATGAAGAAGACTGGCTGGAAAGCCATCAAGAGTGTAGTGCAGTGGCACGAACGGCTCTTTGAAGTGCAGGTTCAGCCGCTCAATAATTATTATTTAGAGTTAGACCATATGTCTGGCCCTTCTCATAGCTCTTTCAAGCTCAAGCGCGATCAGATGAGAGACCAGGTAGCCGAGAGAATTCCTCTATATGGTTTTTACCGCGACCTTCTTAAAATGCTCTTTATGGGAACTGACGTATCTTTTGAATGCGCCAACGCCACCGTCGTCATTACCTAAGTCGCCGAAAGCCTTTCTCTGCTTATTATTAGAGGTCTTTGGAGGTAATCTTTAAAGACTTCTTTCAATTGCTATTTCCTTCGTTTAACTCAGATAGATTAGTGGTTCATATCTGTTTTACGGAGGATCTTTTTCCATTGAGTATGTATTTCATTCATCGGCCTATAAGCGTGGCCTTGGCATCTATAGGAATTCTATTTTTTGGAAGTGTTACCGGCTCAGTAAGTAAGGCCGAAGCTAAGTCCAGTCAAAAGGTTTCAGCTAGCGCTGAAGCAATAAAGGCTGAGGATGAAGCTGCCATTCGTGAGCAGGCCAGGCAGTATGTCGTTAGCTATGGCAAGGGTGACGCCAAGGCATTGGCCTTACAGTGGTCAGTTGACGGTAGTCTAACTGAAGCGTCTGGTAAGAAACTGCATGGTCGTGAGCAAATTGAAAAGTCGTTTGCTAATTTATTTAAGGCCCATGCGCTGCAACCATTGGTGATTGATGTTGAGTCGGTTAAGTTCCCAGCCAATAACATAGCCATAGAAGTTGGCACTACCAAGTTACCCTCGGGCAATTCGCGCTATACCGCTATTCATAGTAAAGAAAGCGGTCACTGGCAGATGATTTCGGTGTTTGAGCATGACATGCCCTCTAAAGCTGCTGAGGTGCCAATCTCTGAACTGGCCTGGATGGTGGGGTCTTGGGGGGCGAAATCAAACTCAGACTTGCGCGTACAGTGTGAATACACAGCTAACAAAAAGTTTCTGTTGGTCAATTTTTATTCCAGCAAAGCCGATGGCAATACCCCGAGCGAGACTGAGATAATTGGTTGGAACCCGGTTCTCAATTCAATTTGTTCTTGGCACTATAACTCTGATGGTGGCCTCGGTATGGGGCGCTGGAAGAAGGATGCAGATAATTGGCTGGTGAACGCCCGTGGCTCAGATCATGACGGCACCCTTGCCAGCGCTCAATATGTTCTGCACAAGGTTGACGATAATAACTACACCTGGAAATCGACTAAGCGATTTTCGCAAGGTAAGTCACTGCCCGACACTCAAGAAATTCTTGTTATGCGTCGCGACCCTAAATGAGATTACAAAGTAATATTCAAAGATAGGTAAAAAAGATTATGCGATCTAGACTCTTTAGTCTCACAGCCAAGAGTGGCAAAGTCATTTCTGCTAGCCTACTTCTGGCTTTGTCTCTATCTGCTTTGGCATTGCCCCACGAAGCTATTGCTCGCGGCGGTGGTGGTGGTGGTGGCAGAGGTGGTGGCGGTTTTGGCGGCGGGCGCGACTACGGCGGCGTGCGCAGTGGTTATGGTGGTGATGGCTATGGTGGCCGCGATTACGGTGGCGTCCGTAGTGGCTATGGCGATGGCTATGGCGGTCGGGACTATGGCGGCGATATGTTTGGCGATCGGGGCGATTCGGTTCTCGATCATACTTCTGAGAGCGCTTTGCGCAACGGTGCAGATCAAGTCTGGAACGCTGGCGCACAAAGGGGTCTTGCTACCGATGGTGGCTTCGGCCGATCTCTGGCAGATACTGGAGTGGGAACTGCTGTGGGAAGAGGATTGTCTGCCAGTGCTATGACTGACCGCGGTGTTGGTGTGCGCAATGCCTTCCGTGACGACAGTCTATTCCGTCGTGACTGGTGGGGGCGTTATCCCTATGCCTGGGGCGGAGCCTGGGGTGATGATTGGGCTTATGGCTATGGTGATTGGGATGACTTAGCCTCTTTCTGGGATTATCCAGTCACGACTCCCCCTGTGGAGTATGACTACGGCAATAACATCACCTATCAAGGCGATACTGTCTATTACGGTAATCAACCGAGTGAGACAGCGGCAAATTATTACACTCAAGCCCAAATCATTGCTCAGTCGATGCCCATTGCTCCGGGTCAGGCTCCGGCGGCCAATGGCAAGACTGCTGTACCGGCAGCCTTAACAGCTGCTGAGTCGAAAGATGCCAAAGACTGGAAGTCACTTGGTGTGTTCTCCCTTACTCAAGGCGATCAAACTAATTCGACTATGATGTTTCAGCTGGCCGTCAATAAAAAAGGGGCCATTAGAGGCAACTACTACAATGCTTTGACCAAAGAGTGCAAGGTTGTCTCTGGAGCTGTCGACAAGAAAAATATGCGAGTGGCTTTTGAAGTAGAGGGCAATAAGACCGTTATTTACGATACTGGATTGGCCAACTTAATGCAGCCACAGAGCCCAATTCTTGTGCATTTCAGTAAGACAAATACTGAGCAGTGGAATATGGTTAGACTCGATCCGGTGAAGAAGGCATCTTAGATCGGCAAGACTAGCCTAAACTAGCCTAAATATTGATAGGCTGGTAGGCCCTGACAGTCGCTCAGGTGAATTTTGAAAAGATCACCGGCATTAGTTTCGCTATAACCTTGCTTATGGGGAGCATCCTGCTGTGCTGATGTGATGTATAAATCTTGCAGCTGATCGCCACCAAAGGCGCAGGAAGTGACATTGAGCACCCCAGGCACAGCAATGCTGGCGAGGAGCTGGCCACTTACTGAGCTCACCTTTTGCACGGCCGAGCCACCCCAGACTGCTATATAGAGATTATCTTCACTATCAATGGTCATGCCATCAAAGTGCCCACCCCATTGGTTTGCTACCAGCGGGCGGCGGTTGGAGATAATAGCTGTATCGTTGTCATAATCAAAGGCATCAACTCTATTGGTGGCTGTGTCTATGTAGTACATAGTGTCGTTTGCCTTGTTCCAAACAATGCCATTTGATATGGTGACATCTGCTAGTTTATGTGTAAGTTTTTGTCTCTTGTCTAACATCCACAAATTGCCACTGGGATAATTGCATCCCAAGTCCATAGAGCCGCACCAGAAGCGGCCAGAGGGGTCGCATTTTCCGTCGTTCATGCGGTTGGCAACGACGTGTTCTTCTGGGTAGGCCAAAACTGAAATCGTATGGATATTATCGGAAAGGTCATCGACCACTCTTAGATGAACAAATTCACCACCCATGCCAAGAATAAAGCCGCCACCATGGGCAGTGGCGCGACGGACGACGCAGCCTGGTTTAGCTGGGAGCTTCAGTGATTTGTTGATAGCGGTGAGAGGGTCAAAACTGTTGAGCAAGCAATTGTTTATGTCAATCCAGTAGAGGCGCTTTTTTTCGTTGTCCCAGATGGCGCCTTCACCAAGAGAGGCTCTGGCGGCTAGAACGGGTTGAGCTATAAGTTCCACCTTGGTCACTTCGATTCTTCCTGCTGCTCGCCGGGATCTTCTACTCTGCTTACTGCTAGAGCGGCAATTAAAAGTGATGCTCCGCCCATCATTACCACAAATACCGGTTGATTGTTAAATACATATTTCACCAGTGGTTGAAACGCGATTGAAGCAAGAATTTCAGGAATGACAATGAAGAAGTTGAAAACACCCATGTATACTCCCGTGCGACCCGGTGGTATGGCCGAAGCTAAGATGGCATAAGGCATCGATAAAATGGACGCCCAGGCAACACCAACTCCAATCATTGTCAGTTGCAAGAGCTGTGGATCATGGATGAAGTAAACTGAAAGCAGGCTGAGGCCACCGAGGGTGAGAGCAGTTGCATGAACTGTTTTTCGGCTAGTGACCTTGGCTAGTTTTGGCAGCAGAAAGGCCACTAAAAAGCAGACAATAGAATAAATGGCGAAGCACCATCCGGCCCATTCGGTACCGCGATCAAACAGCTCTGAAGAAGCAGATGGCGCTTTGAAAATATAAAAGGCAGTGGTGAGTCCAAAAAACATCCACATGCAAAAGAGCCCTAACCAGGTGAATATTTGCACCACTGCTAGTTGCTTCATTGTTGCGG
Source organism: Cyanobacteriota bacterium erpe_2018_sw_21hr_WHONDRS-SW48-000092_B_bin.40 (assembly GCA_030917395.1). Classification (GTDB taxonomy): domain Bacteria; phylum Cyanobacteriota; class Vampirovibrionia; order Obscuribacterales; family Obscuribacteraceae. The sequence continues at coordinate 11,580 of JAUPUU010000445.1, read as the reverse complement.
GCATGGCCATAACAGCTGCTGGCACTTCATGCCAGACTTCTTTGAAGAGCCCAGCTAGGCCAGGGTTTTCTTGACGCTTGCGCTCTAGGGCGGCTAGATCTTCGGGGGGGTATTCTTTGGTGGAGCATACTGTCCAAAGTACACAAGAGAGGAACATCAGCGCTCCAATCTTAAAGGAATACTCGACTGTTAATGGCACGCCGTTAGCACCAACTCCGCTCACCCCCATTTGATGGAAGAGCAGAGGTAGGGCATTGGCCATGGTGGCACCAATGCCAATAAAAAAGCTCTGCATAATAAAGCCCAGGGTGCTCTGTTTGGCATTGAGCTTGTCGGCAATAAAGGCCCTGAATGGCTCCATACTAATGTTGATACTGGCATCGAGAATCCAGAGTAAGGAGGCGGCAAATAGCAGAGATGGTGACGTTGGCATGAAGAGCAAGGCGCATGAGGCAAAAAGAGCGCCTACTAAGAAGTAAGGCCGGCGCCGACCTAGCTTGTTCCAGGTGCGATCGCTCATGGCTCCAATCAGTGGTTGAACCAGCAGGCCAGTTATTGGGCCGGCTAGCCATAATATAGGAATAGAATCGGGGGAGGCACCTAATTTGCTGTAGATGGCACTCATGTTTGCCAGCTGCAAGCCCCAGCCAAATTGAATGCCGAGAAAGCCGAAATTCATATTGCCGATTTCAAGCAAGCTCAAATCTGGTTTTTGCACTGGTAGACCTATTTACTAGCTAGGCTGACTTTCGCAAGAAGTTGCGGAAGAATTGGGTGAGGGTTTCAACCGAGCGACGAGCATAATTCATTTCAGAGATTTTTGCTCTGGCCGTATCGTTATTTACAACATCGGACATACGCAAGAAGGTCAGTCCGTGATAGTCTCCCGGCTGTTTTGGCAAATTCAACAACGATTTCATGCGGTCCCAACTGGCGCCATCATAGAGATTGCCGTTAAGGGCATTCTCTCCCTTTAAGAAAAGTCCTTGACGACTGGCTTCCTCGCCTACCCATTTCGCTAGGGTGTTAGGCATGGTCCTACCGGCGGCTCCGTCAACTCCATCGCGCATTTCTACGGCGGTAAAGAATGGCACTACTCGTGAACCTGTTCCGGGTATGGCTGGTTGGAGAGTGCTAAACATTGAGAGCAGTGGCCGGTAACCACGGCCGTCATGGTTGTTGTCCCAGTCACCGCGACTGGTGCGAATTAGTCCAGCATTCAGCTCGGCCATGCGGTCGCCCAAAATAACATTGCCGCCTTGCCATTCGCCTACCCTCCAGTGCACACCAGGAATCTTGGCGCCAAGATCTATGCCGTAGAATGGTGATGTCTTTTGACCAAATACATCGACAGCGGTGCTCATCACTCGATGGCCGTGATCAATCAGTGATTGGTTGTACCAGTCGAAGAAATCTCGACCGTATTGCATATTGAAGTGGTCACCGCGTTTGAAGAATCCTTCAGCTTCCGATGGTGGCTTTATTCCTTCAGCTGTCAGATTCGGCATTGACCAGGCCTTACTTACTCCTTCGGCACCGCCATATTTAGCCAGGGCATAATCTTTAAATGAACTTTGCGCTAAGTCAGAGTAGGCCTGGAGGGCGCCGCGCGTGGGGTAACCAGCATGCTGATCGTGTGAATTGTAAGAGGGGTAACGCAGCTCTCCTGCCGGACCGAGGCTGATATTGACCTCGCCGATATCTTTGGCCCGGGAGGCAAAGTGATTTTGAAACTCTTGCATTACTCCTTTATAGTGGTCAACTACAATATGATCTGCCCAGACAGAGAGATATTCCTGACTGGTATTGCCTTGCTCACTCTTGTATTTGAGCGATTCAGGGTTGCCGCTTGGAGTTTTCGCTCCGAATTCTGACCATACCCAATTGGGTAGTGGCACGCTGATGTTATCGCCGACATTGCCACCACATTGGTGGAACGATAGAATCGGCACCCATTTCAGGCCGGCCTTGGTGATATGGTCGCTAATTTTTTCATAGTAGCTCCAATCAAATTTGCCCTTGGCTGGTTCAACCAGACCCCACCATACATCAGTTGAAACCGAGTCAACACCTAGCTTCTTCGCTTCGCCCAATTGTCTGTCGAATTCTCGCCACTCGACTTGACTCTGCGGGCTTTCTAATTTTCCTATTTCTCCCACGTGCAGCGGTGCCATAACACTAAGAGTGGTGGTGCCGTGGTCTAAGCGCAGGGGCTCAATATAACCTTGTTTGCGCCATTGACTAACGGGGTTATCGCCAGTTGATAGCAGCAGTCGATTGTCGCGTCCGGTGGTTAGCCAGACTTTACCCTCAGCTTCGGGGAAGACGTGTTTGGCTTTGTCTCCTTCGGACAGCTTTTCTGGGTGTGAGCTTACTATCAAATCGGCTTTAGCAGCATCAGGGTGCAGCGACTCTGAGACACCGAGTTTTTGCACAAAGAGACTTTTCTTCGGTCCAATGGTTTGCGATCCGTCTTGGTTTTTTAAGACTTCGCGGACTCTTAGCCAAGCATTTTCTCCGCTGTTTAAACGCAGGGCCTGCAGTTCTGGCTTGCCCGCATCGATGATAAATTCGCGGGCGGGAGTGGCACTAGGAGTTGCACCTTTACCAATTGGTTTGCTTGTCTCGGTTGGCTTTTCGCCCGGGAAATCGGGGCTGGCCATCGAAGTTGGTTTGGCCCGATGGAAGAGGTCGGCCAATTGTGAAGTTTGAGAAATTGGCGCGTCTTGCGTAGAGCGGGAGACAGTCAGTCCTTCTCCTGTTATAACTGTATTGCTGCCCTTGTGATCGCTGATACCACTGGCAGTGCTTTCAAGTCGCTTGTAGTCTAGCTGAATATTTTCGACGCGAGTTTCTGCTGCCGTCGCTCGCGGAGACAGTCTGTGGCCAATACCGCCGGCCGTGGCTGTAACTGCTCCTTCAAGCAAACTCTTTTCTAGTACTTTTGTCAGGTCGAATTTCTCACCGGCACTATTCTGTCTGGCAATTTCGTTGGAGCCGCCAGTGACTAAGCCGAAGGAGCCACCCATGGCAATTGAACTAGCCATGGCATTTTTTGTAAGAGATCCTTTTAGTAGACCATTAGCGCCCTTGAAGAGACCTTCGCCCATGGTCCACGTGGCCGCGTCGAACAGTAGTGCCTTGGGATCAAGTAATTCTTGGTTGAGACGGGTCAGTGTTTTGGAGGGAGCCGTAAAGGTGTCATGGCTGACTGTAATATCTATTGCCCGCGAGCCAATGCCTACAAGGACACCTTTGGTGGGAGCTGATTTGAAGGCTGTTGTTACATGGTTAAGCAGACTGCGAGTTGCTCCCCCTTTCACTGCTCCTAGGGCAAAGTCTTCAGCCTGTCTTGCTAGCGGCGCATCTGGGCTAGCTGAAGCAAGACCGTAAAGTGCCACTGTGCCGATGGCGCCATATTTACCGCGGGTAAAGAGAGCGGCCGTCTTAATCAGTTCGGTGCCGTAGTGGTCGACTTCTTTGCGAGTTTTTTCGTCTGAGATGACCAAGCCGACGGCTTTGTCCACCCCTTTCTCTAGATAACTTTGCTCCAAAAGATGCGCAGTGTCGGGCGCTTGCCCTTCTGCTGATGGCTTTTCGACGTCGGCGGTAAATTTTGGCATGCAACCTGAGCTTACTTGACAAGCGCATACTACTTAATAGCTCTTTACAAGGCAATGGTAGAAGTACTAATAGAGAAAGTACTAATAGAAAAAGTACTAATTGGAGAAATTAGCGCCTTATTGTAAAGAGGAGCCTTACTGTTCCAGGTCTCGCAGATTTTTCAGGAAGATAATGGAGGCGCTATACAAAGAGGCTTGACCCCAGGCCAAAGGCGTATTTGCCCCGGCAACGGCATTTTGGCTGTCGTCTCTGCCATCGCCAAGATCAAGGGCGGAAACCATTTCATAGGCTTCTGGAATGGCGTAACCAGGGCAGGGCATGCCATTGGCCTTGTAATGCGCGATTGCCGATGGGTCATTGCCAGGGGTAATGCGGGCATAAGAACGGTTAATCAAGCGAGTTGCCTGGATCTGACCGTGAGTAATTAACCCTGCTACTTCCTGCTCATTGAGATTGCCTTGGGCTGAGCCTTTCATGTTGATTAGCTTCTCAACTTGACGGCAATATCCTTCTGCCAACACTGAAACGAAGCACCATTGGGCTTCACTGTCTGGTCGGGCTTGTTTTACCCGAGCTAGATACTCTTCGTTAGTGCTGCAATCACTTGAACCATAGTCTTTCAAATGAGACGAGTGTCCCGAGATTTTTGCTCTTAGCTCTGGTAAAAGCCAGTAGTTGTCAGCTAAATAACTATCGAAAACCAGCTCTGATCGCCCGTTGGCGAGGGGGAGGTTGAAGGGAGCGTAGCGCACAATGCCGTGATCACGCACCAATAATTGTTCTATTGCGTTTAAGAGGCGATACTGCAGGCGCACATCTTCGATGGGATGATCGTGCATTTTTATTGTGGATGTGCTGATGAATGCTAGAGAACAATCGCTTGGCCGGTGCGGATTTTCTACTGGCTGCGCTGAGGCAAAAAGGCGCTCTAAAATTTTTGTTCGGGCGGCCTTGATCAACTCTGTTAGTGTGTTTCTTTGACTCTGCGAATAGAGCCAGTCACCATGCCTGTTCTGGCTGATCTTGCTTAAGATGGCATCAACTTTTGTATTAGACAGCGCCATCAATGTCTGTAGACTTTCAAAGCCACTGCGTATTGCTTCAGTATCCCAGGTCAAGCCGAGGGGAAATGGTATCTCTTCCCAGGGTCCAGCCGACGGTGCATTGAAGTCGAATTCTCCAGCCTCGTTAGTGTTTATCGCTTTTAAGTAGGATGCCACCATGACTATAGTTGTTGCTATCAGTTCACTGTTAGTGGAAATTTCTTCATCACTAAAGCCGTAATCTTCGCCATTGCTTGAAGCTATTACAGTGTCGCAAATGGCTTTCAGTGCTAATCCGTGTGATTCAAGGCGCTTGTTGTTAAACCAGGTGGCATCGCGCTTCAATGTCTCCGGTAGGAAAATGTGAGCCACTCCATCAAGTAGTCCGCCAGAGCGATAAAATTCAGGGTTAGCAATTGATTTTTCTATGGCATCGACTTCTTCGCTCTGGCCATAAAAACGACACAGTGTCAGCATTGCCTTGCGCCAGGCTAAAGGTTTAAGAGTGCGCTCCATGTCGCCGCAACGTACGGTATCGGTCACCCATTGGCGTCCGCTCATGTCCCAGTTTTCTTCGGCTTCAGCTGTGCGCACAAGGCCATTTTGGTCATTGACAGACAATGCAAAAACTTGTCTGGCCTGACAAAAATCGAAGAGAGCTGTAAAGCTTTCGGGTGAATAGTTCGTCTTTAGGTAACTAGCCACTTCACGATTGTGAACAGGCAAATTGTAGGAATCTTCAGCAAGGTACGCCGGTTGATGGGTTGAGGCACAGAGCATGGCTTTGAGGCTGGTTTTGAATTTTTGCAGAATTTTAAGCAGTGGCTGCTTATTTTCGGCTTGCGCGGCCGCTTGCCAGTTGAGCAAACTTTCAGCTTTGAGCAAATCGACTATTTGCCCTTCCAGGTCAATCGGTAAAGTTTCTATAGCTAAACTCTTGCCAAGGTCTGATAGCCATTTTTGGTCATTTAATGCCAGGGGGTGGCGTCCGCTTGCTACTTCTTCAAGTTGGCTCAAGGCCTCGGCAATTTGCTTGTAAGACTGGCCAGGACTGGTCTGCTTCACTTTAGCAATGTTCTCCATCTTAATCTGGGCAGTTCGAGTTGACCTGCCTTTCAATATCCGGCCTAATGCTAACGCAAACTCCTTGTACTAACTGAGCTGAGTGCATTAATATTGTCCTCTTAGTTACCTCCGACCATAACGTGCCATGCCTTCAGATCCAAACGGACAGAACGAACCACAAAACTATGCTTCCAGTCGTGGCGGCAGTTCGTATGTAGGTTTGCCAGCCATTACCCCTCCTGCTGCTACGTCTAAAGGGCCTATCTATAAAGCCTTTGCCTTTTGGATTTATCCCTTTACTCGCTTTCATAGAATTCCTGTATTTAAGCGGGTATGGCTCTACTTAACCTTTATGGCGGTCTATTCATTTGTTGTCGATATTGTTGTCACGCAGAACTTTTCCAACCATCTTTTTAAAGAAGCCGGAGCTGCTGGCTACACCAGCGTCATACTTGGCTTGCTTCTGGTTTTTCGCACCAACACTGCCTACGAACGTTGGTGGGAAGGGCGTAAGCTCTGGGGCCAATTGGTCAACGATTCGCGCAACCTTTGCTTGAAAGTTCGCACCTATGTGGCCACTAGCCCTGGCGATAAGGCTGAGCTGGGCGAACTTGTAGTTTCTTTCGCCTATGCTTTGAAACATCATTTGCGTGATTCTCAAGCCAGTCGCAGTTTGCCCGGCTTGGGTGACATTCCTGAAGGGGTGAAGATTAATGCCCCAGTGCATCTGACCGGTAAGATGTATGAGAAGGTCTTAGAGTGGAAAAAGGACGATCTTTTTGACGGCTTTGTCATGCTGCAGCTTGATAGCCATCTGCGTTCGTTCATGGATATCTGTGGCGCCTGTGAGCGCATAAGAAACAGCCCACTGGCTCTTTCTTATCGGGCCTTTATGCGTCAAGGTATTGCCCTCAATTTGTTAGCTCTGCCCTGGTATATTGAGCCTGAGTTCAATTACTGGATGAGTCTGCCACTGATTTTAATTGGCTCGTACTTTCTCATTGGCCTAGAGTTAATTGCTGAAGACATTGAGGAACCATTTGGTAAAGATGGTGATGACCTGCCGCTTGATACCATATGTGCTACCATCGAAGGCACGGTCAATGATATTTTGCAACTCAATCGTTCGCAGAAGTTCACCACTTCATTCCGCAAACCAAGAATTGACCCACTGAAAGAGACCAAAGGGAATCCTATTTGAATGGTTCGATGCTGCTATGACAAACATAGCTTGTCGACAATGGCTGTCGTTTTTTTCGGCGATTGTAATTCTGCTATTTGACGGGTCAATTGCTAGTGCTGCTGACCCTAGTGACGACATTGATACTAATCGTCCGAGCTTTATGTTCTCGCCGATTGTTCTGCCAAAAGGCAGTCTGCAACTTGAAAATGGCTGTCTCGATTCGGGTTTGAGAAGAGGCCGATTGGGCTTTGATTTGCCAGAAACTCAGGTGCGCATTGGTCTGGCTCGCTCTACTGAATTTCAGGTCTTTGTTCCTAACTATGTGCTCAGTAAATCTGGGGGTGAGTTCTCTTCTGCTGTGACGGATATTTCAGAAATTGGCATTAAGCAGCAATTGCCCACATCAGGTAAGTTAAAAGCCGCAATCATAGCTTCTGTTTCAGCGCCGACAGGAGCTAGGCGCCTTAGTCTAGGCGGTACATCTGGGATTCTCCGCCTGCCTTACCTCTATGCTATTAATGACCGCTGGTGTGTTGGTGGCATGCAGTCTCTGCTACTTATTGACCACGGCCATGCCGTACAGTGGCGACCAGATATTTTGCTTTCACGCAACATTGGCCCTAAGGCATCTGCTTTCCTTGAGTATGCTAGCTCTTTTACTTCAAGTAGCTATCCCCTTAATGTTATCCACTTTGGCGGAGTGTATAAACTTGCTCGTTGCCAACAAATTGATGCTCATTGCGGCTTCGGCCTTAATCAGACAGCACCATCAGCTTTTGTTGGCGCTGGCTATTCATTTAGAGTTGATGGTCTATTCTAAGAAAACGGTATTAGCGATGGTGCATCTTCAAGATCACATCGGCGTATTGTTGTCTTGTTTGGGCCAGTCTTGGATCTGAAGCTAATAGCGTTCTCTGCTGAATGGCCAGAGCCTGCTCATAATAAAGCTTGGCTTCAGCTAAGCGACCGGTAGAAGCATAGAGTGCTCCTAAACAGTTATAGCTATCAGCGACAAAGGGGCTATTGCCATCAAGCTTATTTTTGCGAATGGCTAAAGCGCGCTTGTAGAGCGGCTCGGCGGCTTTGAAATTAGATGCTAGTTGGTAGGCTTGACCAAGATCGTTCAAGGCGCTGGCTGTGCTCTGGCTATCAGCCCCGCGTTCTTTTTCAGTTAGGTCAAGGGCGTTCTTAAGTACTTTGATGGCGTCTTGAATCTTGCCCTGGCGCATATACAAATAACCAAGACCGGTGAACGAATCAGCCATAGCATAACTATTGCTGCCACCCGATTTAGTGCGCAACTCAAGTGAGTGTTTTAAGTCTTTTTCTGCTTCGGCATATTGACCTACGGCAGTTTCAGCTCGGCCAATGAAAGCCTCGCATTCGGCAATACGTAGGGGATCATTACCATTGGCTGCATATAAAGACTTGGCTGTTTCTAAGTTTGCTTGAGCATCATCATATTCGCCCTGGGCATATTGAATCATGCCGAGCAAATAACGATTGCCAGCGTTTTTCGGAGAATTGGTTTTCTCTGCCATCTTAATAGCAGTTCTAATTTTTTGTTTTGCTAGGGCGTAGGCACCCTTGTTGTAATCTGTTTGTGCGTCAAGCTGCAGCTGCTCAATTTCTTTCTCGCCCTTGCTGCCACCAGAATTTTGATTGAGGGCAAATGAAATGCCAATTAGTGCCACTGCTCCAACGGCAATGAGCAGCACTTTCTTGTTAGCTAAAATACCGTTTGCTACTGGCTGGGCGCTGGCACTGCTTCCTACGCTGCTGCTAACAGCTTCTTTAGCAGGGCTTTCTGGCGCGGCGTTGATTGGAGCAGTCACAATTTTTTCTTGGCTAGATTCGTTGTTTTCAACAACGGGAATCTCCAGGCGCGGAATGTCTGTTCTCGTTAGTGAATCACCGGGAATTCCCTGATAGACATGATCGAGAGCTTCTCTCAGTTCGCCCATAGACTGGTAGCGGTCGTCGGGTTGCTTAGCCATAGCCTTGAAAATTATTGCTTCAAGATCGGCTGGAATATTTAGTTCGGGGCAGACGATGTTAAAAGCTGCTGGCGTTTCGTTGACGTGCTTGTAGAGATATTCGATTAAGTCGTGGCCTGTAATTGGCTGTTTGCCAGAAACAGTGCGATACATGACACAGCCAAGAGCATAGATGTCAGAGCGAGCGTCTACTTTTAAAGCGCGACACTGTTCGGGGCTCATATAAGGTGGGCTGCCGAAGACTTCACCGGTTCTGGTTAAATTATCAGTCTCCCCTTCTGTGGGGGTGAGTAGTTTGGCGATGCCAAAGTCGACGATTTTGACAAAGTCAGGGTCGTTATCAAGCTGTACCAGCATGATATTGCTTGGTTTGAGATCGCGGTGTACCACCCCGTTTTCATGGGCGTGGGCAAGGCCAAGGCTGACTTGCTTGAAAATATGGACGCTGCGTTTTAGCTCTAGGTTGGCACCGCCAGCTATTTGCTCGGCCAAGCTTGTTCCTTCTAAGAAAGCCATGACCAGATAAGGTACGCCACCGTCAGTTACGCCAAAATCGTAAACGGTGAGAATATTTGGATGATTTAGGGCGCTGGCCAGTTCGGCTTCTTTTTGAAAACGCTTAAGTGCTGCCGCCCCCGATACTAAATTGGGATGCATCATTTTGACTGCCACAATGCGCTTGAGCAGACGGTGTTTGGCCTTGTAAACCTGGCCCATGGCGCCATCGCCAATTAATTCCAAGATTTCGTAGCGGTCGCCAAGTACAGTGCCAACCAAATCAGTTTCTTTTAAGGGAGTGAGAGTTGTGCCATCTGCTGGGCAGACTGTCATCTCACCAACATATTCTTTGCTGCAGGCCACACATATTTTTTTCTGGTTTCCAGCGTTTCCTGAGCCCGTATCTGGCATCTAACTCTAAACTCTTCTTTTTAATGATCCGTGATTCGTCAATTTACCGATTATAGACCCTTCTCTGGGGTGAAGGTCAAAATGTACGGTAGCGTAAGGTTGAGGTTAATCAACCTGGGCTGGGAATAAATATTTTGTGCGCTAATTTCATGGTTTAGTACTGGGAGAGTAAGACTTGGAAACCAACAGCAGCCAGTCAGAAAAGAAGCAGATAGATACAGCACGGCTCCATGACAACACGGTCTCGCCTCGTGATGATAGACGTGATCGGGGCAAAATTTTGCACGAGGCTGTGCCCCACGAACTGCTGGCTCGTTTTAAGCCTGAAAGCAACCGACCCGACCCGATTGAGCTGATTGAACAGTCAAATGTTGGTCGCCGGCCAGAACTGATACCCATTCGCTACGGCCGCATGTTGGTTTCGCCATTTACTTTCTATAGAGGAACGGCCGCTCTCTTTGCTTCTGACGTCGGTGAATCGTTTGTCACTAAAGTCAAAGTGCAAACTTGTGGTGATGCCCACCTACTAAACTTTGGTGCTTTCGCGACACCTGAGCGCAATATTGTTTTTGATCTGAACGATTTCGATGAAACTTTGCCTGCTCCCTGGGAATGGGACGTGAAGCGGCTTGCAGCAAGCTTTGTCTTGGCCGGTCGCAACAATGATGTTAAGCCAAAGCACTCTCAGCAAGCGGCTGAAGCTGTGGCTCGGGGTTATCGACTGAAGATGCTCGAATACTCCAAAATGAGCATTCTTGATATTTGGTACGACCGTTTCGATTGGAGTGCTGTGGCGCAGAACACGTCTGATCCGCGCTTGCAAAAACGTATTAAGGATAAGACCGAAAAAGCAATTAAGCGCACCATTCAGTCATACTATTTCCCAAAAATGACAGAAGAGCGAGATGGTGACTATCATATTAAAGATACTCCGCCAGCTGTCTATCACCTCAAAGGAAGTGAAGCTGATTCGTTTAGAGAGCAGACCCTTAAGGCCTTTGAGCTCTATAAGCAGTCTTTGCAAGACGATCGTCAACGCCTGTTTGACCGCTATAAAATGGTCGATGTCGCCATCAAAGTTGTCGGTATCGGTAGCGTTGGCACTACTTGTGCTGTTGCCCTAATGCTGGCACCAGATGCAGAGCCACTAATGCTGCAATTGAAAGAGGCACGTGCCTCTGTTTTGGAGGCTTATGCCGGCCATAGTGAATTTAAGAATCACGGGCAAAGAGTTGTTGCTGGCCAGCGCATTATTCAGTCTGCTAGCGATATTTTCTTAGGTTGGACAGAATTTGATGACGGTAAACACTATTATGTGCGTCAGTTGCGTGATACCAAAGTTAAGTTAGAACCCGATTTGTGGGACGGCCCGCGCTTAGTTGAAAGTGCTGAAGTAATGGGCGCTGTTCTGGCTCGGGCCCATGCTCGCTCTGGTGATGCGGCGGTTTTGAGCGGCTATCTTGGTGAAGAAACCACCTTTGAAGAAGCCATTGGTTTGTTTTCTATCGCCTACGCTGATCAAGCAGAGAAAGATTATGAGCTGTTTTTAGATGCAGTGCGCAAGGGACGGATGAGTGCAGCTGAGGATTGCGGCTACTAGAATTCGTAGGCTATCTTTAGAACTAAGTTAGCGCCTTCCTACAAAGGCAAAGTCAATATAGGCATTTTCTGGATCTGTTGATACCAGACGCACTCTGACGCGATCGCCGACGTCAAGGGAATGTGAGCCACCATGACGCTTATTTGAATGCTGGCTAGT
>JAUPUU010000444.1 GCA_030917395.1 Cyanobacteriota bacterium erpe_2018_sw_21hr_WHONDRS-SW48-000092_B_bin.40 | reverse complement strand
GTTGAAGCCGACTTAGAAAGTAGTCTCAATCAAGAAACTAGTTTACCCATACGTCACAGCGCATCAGAAGTGCTGCGCGGCGAATGGTATCAACAAGAAAAGGCGCGCATCGAAGACTTTATTGAACATGCCATCAGCGAACAAGTACTTCAGCCACTGGTTGATAGGCTCAGCGCCGAAGCCGCCAAACAAATTGCCGCTGCTACCAAAGCAGCCAACGACGAATTAGAAGTTGAACGACTAAAAGCAAAGCGGCTTGAAGAAAGAGTCTTCGAACTGCATGAGGCCAAGGTTGAACTAGAAGTTTCAATGCATCAAGAGATTGAATTGCTTCAACTAGAAAACGCAGCCAGAGAGAACTCAGTGGTGGAGCAACTGACTGCCTTGACGCAAAAGCTGGAAGAACTAGAGCGGCCATGGTGGAAGAGAATCTTCGGCAAATAAGCAATAACTAGACCAGAGCGCTGCCCGGATCTTCCAAGCTTGTGCATAAGTGTATATACAAACGAATATACCGAAGGTGAAACTGTAGTTCAAGCGCTTGGCTATCAGATGAGATATCGATCGCAGGACCAAGAGCAGCCCTTCGAATTGTCAGCAGATATACCAAGTATTTTCATCGGGGGACTTACAATAGATTTCTGCTCGGATATACTAATTACATAAGCGGTGAGCACCCACCAATAAATAAGTTGAGTGCTTTGAGCCGAGGGGTTAAGTGGAAACGCCAGGTCTGCGCAGACCGGAAACTGTAGTGATAACCCGCTAGCTGTGGATTCTGACTTGAAGCAGCAAGAAATATCGAGCCTACGCAATAGGCAGTCAGACGATAGTGAAAAAGCCACCGCAGATTTATCTGGGTGGCTTTTTTGTCGACCAACAAAACTCTGATTTATCGCATTTTGTAGTTTCCAAAACTGTCATTTTTTCTTCAAAAAATCTGACAGTTTTGGCAAGCTAAAACAGAAGCCCAATACCTAACTAAATCAAGGCAACAAGTAACTAAATCAAAGCCACAAGTAGCCAAGCCAATACCAAGCCATGCCAAGCTAAGAACAAGAACAAAAGCCTAGAACGAGCACAAAAGCTAGAACGAGAACAAGAATTCCAGATCTTCTTGAGTCAATTCTTTAGCGACACTATCATCGCCACCAATAATCAAATCAGCTAGCTCTTTCTTCTTCTGTTGCAGAGCCAATATCTTTTCTTCAACTGTTCCACGAGTAATCAACTTGTAGTTGAAAACGTGGCGAGTCTGGCCGATTCGGTGGGCTCGGTCAGTAGCTTGGTTTTCTACTGCTGGGTTCCACCACGGATCATAGTGAATAACATAGTCAGCACCAGTCAAGTTGAGACCGGTACCACCAGCTTTCAAACTGATCAAGAAAATCGGAATAGAAGGTGTCTGGTTGAAGCGCTCGACGCGATCAAGTCTTTCTTTAGCAGGTGTTTGGCCATCAAGATACTCGTAGGTATATCCGGCCTTCTCCAATTCTTTGCGAATGATGCCAAGCATCTCCACAAACTGGCTGAAGATCAAGATCTTGTGCCCTTCGTCGACGACTTCGCCAATCATAGCTAACAGAGCATCAAGCTTGGCCGACTGGTCGGTTGCTTTCTCTCTGTTTTTCAATAGACGGGGATCACAACAAACTTGGCGCAGACGCAGAAGTTCCGCAAGAATAGAAATAGATGACCGTTTTATGCCGCGAGAAGCCACTTCGTTAAAGACGCGCTGACGACATTCGTCAAGCACATCAAGATAAAGCGAACGCTGCTCATCATCAAACTCACAGAGTTGAATAATATCTGTTCTGTCGGGCAAATCTTTTTCTACCTGACTCTTCAAACGGCGCAAAATAAAGGGATGAACTGTCTTGCGCAGTTTCATACCGGCGCCATCCAAGCCAGCTTCAATCGGTCTTTCAAAGACTTCGTTGAAGTCTTTGTACTGACCAAGGAAATCAGGCATAAGGAAGTCGAAGAGCGACCACAATTCTTTCAGCCTGTTCTCCACCGGTGTACCAGACAAGGCCAGCCGGTGGAAAGCCTTGATACTCTTAGCAGCAATGGCGCCCACTGACTCGGGGTTCTTAATATTCTGGGCTTCATCGAGAATGAGAAACTCGAACTGAATATTCTTCAGCTGTTCATAGTCACGGCGGATGATACCGTAGGTAGTGAAAATCACATGGGGCTTATTGGTGCTCTCCTTACCAAGACGCTTGAGCATCTCGCCACGATCGCGGCCCATGAACAAAGCAGTCTTGAGGTCAGGCACAAACTTGGATGCTTCCGACAACCAGTTATAGACCACTGAAGTAGGCGCCACCACCAAAGCCGGTGCTCTATCGGCCTTGCCCTTGCCTTGATAGTGCTTCAGTAACATTGCCAGAGTTTGGATAGTTTTACCCAAGCCCATGTCGTCAGCGAGAATGCCAGCCAGTCCATATTCCCGCAAGAACATCAACCAGTTGCAGCCTTCTTTCTGATACTCACGCAACTCGCCTTTGAAATCTTTTGGCAGTTCAAATGGCGGCAATTCACGGAAGTGATGAATTTTGTGGATAAATTCTTCAAAGCCCTTATCAGCTTCAACGGGAATCTCTTGGGTTTCTAAAGCATGCAAAATTCCCAGTGCTTGATAGAGAGGACGGGCACTGTCTTTGCTTTGACCGATAGACTTAAGTAGACCCATCAAAGTGGGCGTCGGTACACGCACATAGTCGCCATCAGATAATTTCAAATAACTGCGGTTTCTAAATAGCGCTTCAATGACTAGAGGGAACGGCACCTCTTCATCGCCAGCAGAGCAAAGCAGATCAAACTCGAACTTGTAAGAATCTTTTTTCAGCGACAACTTGGCCTTAAGTGCCAACTCTTCTTTTCTTACGCGATAAGCGCTGAGCGCTTCCCAACCAGCAGTATCCCAGTCAGCAGACTGCTCAGATGAAAGATGGAAAAGAGCATCAAGAGCTGGCTCTTCAACAAACGAAAAACGATCGGCGATGGTTCGAATTGGCATCATATTGGTGAGGAAGCGGCGCACCTGGTTTTCAGGCTCCCACTGTCTTTCAACCCAAACGCTCTGACCAACTTCTGAAATTGTGCGCGTGAATTTTTCTGATTCCACGGCACTGGTCTCATCCCGCGACTGCAAAACCAAGTCGCCGTAGCGGAAGCCTAACGAAACTTCTAGACTTGAAGCCTCTGGAGCAGGCTTCTTAGTTGCTGTAGCCGAGCTGCCATGAGAAGAGATAATCGTGTTGGAAGCGGCACCGGGCAGTTTGCGCTCAGATAACTTGATCACAACCTGAGGCGGCTCAGTAATGGCAACAGGAAACGGTGCTGTCGACTCATCAAGAATAACCGGCATGCGTTTCTTCAATACGGGCAAATCGACAGATAAGAACTTAGGCACGACTTCGAGCTTGACCACCATGTAGCCGAACGAATCGAAGTACTGGAATGAGCGGTGAATCGCGGATAAATCGATTGGGTAGAAAGTATCTTTGGAGAGAATCCAGCTTGATGGCCCCATAAAGAACACAGGGTGTTCAACGGCCTCACCTTCTTCGGTTATGCCTTCTAGGCGCAGCATTAGCTCGCCACTTTCAGTTTCAGATAGCACCGCACGCGGTGTCAGTGGCTTATCAGAGAACTGCACAATCTGATTGGTCGTGGTATTAGTCAACTTGCAGCAAAGGCTGAGGTGACCAATCACCGTACCTTCATCACCGCGCGGAATGCGGTGGCCGCCAGCTGGCCCCTTGGTTGTCTGAGGTAGACCGGTGAGATATTTGGCCAAGCGCTGGATGCGCGAATCGGGCGGTAAGGTCGGCACAACTTCTACCGGCACCTTGAGAATGTTGACTTTGCCCTGGGGTTCGTTGGGCACGACACCAACAATCATTGCCAGTGGCTTTTCTAGCACCAACAAGCCTAATTCAAAATCACGCTCGTCGGCAACGACACCTTCTTCACGGGGGTCGTCAAGCAATTCTTTAGCTCGAGGGCCCTTCTCTTGTGGGCTCTCACGCTTCTGCTCATCGGCCATGTCGAACCTGATGCCCGGATTATGCTTGGCAATATGAGTTAGAACAACGGCGACAGAATGCTTACAGACATCTTCAAAATAAGGACAAGAGCAGGATGCCTTGAAGGCATTAGGCGAATCGATGTCAACGACAATTTTGTAGGCATCTTTTTCTGAACCAATGACGAGAGCCTCAATCTGAGAGCCATCCTCACTTTCAGAGTATTTCAATACTTTTTTGCGTCGATAGTATTGCACACCACGACGATAAACCGGCTCGCTGCTAGCCTCTTGCAGGGCTGAAAGAGCGAGAGAAAGTTTTTTACCAGAACCCGAGATTTGCTTCATGCAAAATTAGCCTTGAAAGGGCACTGCCGCAATGGGAGTACCAACAATAAGAACAACCGACCGCTTACAGCGGTGGGCGGGAGCTTTCCTAAGCGAAAGCCGAATGGTCAAGAATTAGCTTAGCACGAGTTAGCGCCATGTTGAGAAGACCAAAGCACAAAGTATATTAGCGCGGGCTCATATCTATCACGTCAGCAGGGGCAGGAGCCTGTGCTGGCATGGTTCTCTGAGGGGTACGATTGAAAGCACCTTCGACAATGCGTTTCATCTCCACTTGTCTTTCTTCTAGCGAATTACAGTAATCATGAAGAATGTCAGCCTGGCTGCGCAAGGCCTTGGCGTTGTCGGATAAATCAGGAATTAAAATCTCAATTTCTTCAAGAATAGACGATGGTGGGCTGACAGGCGGACGAATGCGCACATGAGAGACCACTTGTTGACCGGCAGAATTGCTCAGGCTGTTAGAAGTAGACGAAGGAGGAGGAGCGGGCACAGCATTGAAGTTAGACTGCACTCCCGGCTGCCGACCTGGTTGCATGTTCACTCCTGAACTGTTTGGATTAGCCGAATTAGCGCTATTAGCGGCCATGCTGCCGGCTAGGGCGTCACGAAGACGCTCAAGGTTCTGCTTAAGGCCCACCGCACGTCGATAAGCCTGATCCGCTTCCCGCTCTAACCAGACCTTACGTGCCTTCTGGGTGGCCAATTCGTTACTCAAATGCTCTAAGGCCTTTTTGCGAATCTCAAGCTCACGTCTGACATGCTCTACTTCTTTCTGCTTAAGCTCGAGGCCCCGGCGGCGCAGATAAACCAGCAACAGCACAACTAGCGAGAAAGCAATCGACATCATTGAGATGTAGAAATATCCGCGCTTTGCGCCAGACATCTCAGCCACGCCAGTCAACAAGAAATTGCCAATATCTTCGGCGAAAGGTGGCGGCGGACTACGCATATAGTAGATGCGACCAAGAACCTTGCCACGAACTTTGGCTCCAGTAGCTCTGGCTTTTTCCACTCTTGGCGAATCATGGACGAACAAAGGCTCAAGCTGCGGCGGATCGGTGATTAAATCGTAGGGCTCATTGCCTTGAGCCAAGCCCTCGGCATTGGCAAACTTCTGCCAGGATTGCCGATGGTAAACCTTGTTGGTCTTATAAAGAACGTTCTCACCTGAAGGATCTGTCAGAACCAGGCCGAACAAACCATAGTTCGAATCTAGAGTTTTCTGTATGAGATCGTCACGCCCCTCTTGGATCATGGCCGAGAGGGTGATTGGAAGAGTGTGGTGGAGCAAATTAAAATCGGTAGTCTGCACTTTGGCGATTGTGCCCAACCAATAACTCTGATAGTGAATTGAGCATAACGCCAGCCAGCAGACTATTCCGGCCATGCAGACTACAGGCACGAGAATTCTATTGCGGAGTGATAGCAGCAATTTATCCATCAAAACGGAGTCTACACCGAGGTGTATCCAATGTACATACGTAATTTCCATACAAAATTTTGCCGATATTTGGCTCTTTGGCTGGCTTTTGGTTTATAGGCCAACAAATTTCGGAAAAACATGTTAGCTATCCAACAAAAAAATAGGTTTATAAGTCATTGCCACCGGGGTATTAATACTGTGTGGACGAAAGCTCTCACGGAGGAATCGGTTAGAGCATAACTAGGTCATACCTCGTGTCTACTAAAAACCCAAACGGGAAATTCCACCACTAGGTGGCTGCACATTTAACACTATGTGTTCAAAAAGCCGGGCGCTCGTCGCCCGGCTTTTGTCATGACACCACCAGTAGTGCCTCAAGATCCGTCTCACCTAGCGTAAAGTTCCGTTAGATTTTTTAGTGTAATTTCGCAATGTAAGGTTTTCAAGCACATTTTTTCAGGAATAAAATACTCGGTAATAGACTCCTCATGACTCAAGACACAAGAAGTGGAAACAATTTCTTTTCAGGGCCGTCTCAGCGACCATATCAAGAGCAGGTCTTGCGCTAGAATCAAGACTCCTTGATCAGTTGCCGGAATAAACCGAATGATGCCGCCCGAAAATCAAGATTCTGCACAACAGGCCTCTCCAGTTAGACTGGGAGACCTCCTCACTGGCGCCGGTCTGCTCAAGGCTGAAGATTTGCGACAGGCGATGTTAATTGCCAAAACCCAGTCGCTTCCGGTTGGTCGTGTACTGATCATGTCTGGTTTTATTATTGAGCCACACCTGCAAGCGGCAGTGCAGGCTCAATCGATGCTAAAAGACGGCCTGATTGATCTTGAAACCGCCCTTGGCAGCTTGCGAGTTATATCTCGCGACGGCCTCAGTCTTGATCAGGCTCTGTCAAAAATGGGCTGGGCACAGCCCGTCAACCAGGTAACCAACAAACTAGGCGAACTATTGATCGAAGCCGGTCTAGTCAGCAGGGCTCAGCTAGAAGCGGCATTGGTGCAAGGTGATAGCACCGGGCTTCCCCTTGGTAGAGTTTTGGTTACTAACGGCTGGCTCTCTGAACAGCTTCTTTCTTCAGCCCTAAACGCGCAAATATTAGTGCGCGATCGCCGAGTATCAAGAGACCAGGCAATTTCCAGCTTGCGCGCTGCTCTAGAAAGACAAGTGCCAATTGAGCAAACCTTAGCCGAGACCGGTGTCTCACTGCATCTCGCCAATGAAACAGTGCGCTTAGGCGAACTGCTTGTCATGGCCAAACTCTTAGACGAAGAAAAATTGATGCAAGCCGTTGAGCTTGGCTTAGTCAATGAACAGCCAATCGGTCAAGTTTTAGTCAAAAATGGCATGGTTAGTGAAACCGTACTACAAACGGCCCTGGCTATCCAGAGCATGGTTACCAAAGGCGAGCTGCGCAAAGTTCAGTGCGGCCGCGTTTTAGAACTAGTAAATACTGAAAAGCTCTCACTGGCAGAAGCCGTAGAGCGGGTGCAACCAACGCCCCCACGCGAAACCTCAAATCTTCCCCTCTATCAATTTTTGCAACTGGCTGGCGTAATCGGCCCTCCCGACATCGAAGAAGCACTCAAAGTTGGTTCACGCGATACCAACTTAATGGGCCAAATGCTGATGATGACGGGTGCTATCGATCAAAATCTGCTGGGCATTGCCATGAACTGCTCAAGCCTAATGGCTCAGGGCATTTTGAAAACCGAACAGGCCGTAATTGTGCTGGGCATTTGCTGGAAGAGCAAAGCCACTCTAGAAGAGGCATTCAAGCAGCTAGGCTGGAGTTCAGCCATTATTTCATCCGCCCTCCCTGCTGCCAATGCAGCACAAGCGGCCCAAGCTCAGGTTCAAAGCCTGCCAGTGCAACAAGGAACAACAGCTCCACAAGCAGTTGCACCTCAACCAACCGCTCAGGGCACGACCACAAGCCAGAACCTAGTGCCCCAGCAGGGAACAGTTTCAACCACAAACCAAGCAGCGGTTCCACCGGCTCCAGCAGCCTCAGCTAGCAATATCGGCGCAACATCTACTACCAGTCAAAATATCCTGCAACAGAGTCGCACCGGCGAGCATCAAGCGCCCAAGACTTCCAAGCTCGATCAGGCAATATCTGGCCGCAACCGCCAGGGAAGTTCATCGGCAACAGCCCACAACCTGCCAGCTATGCCGGTTGGTCAGAACCTCACAGTTGAGCAAGGAAGCTTACAGCCCTACGATACTGGCGAGATGTCACCAATCAGGAAAAAAGAAGAGGCTGAAGCGGCCGCAAGAGCTGCCCAAGAAAACACCCAAGACAATCCCAGCCAGGCTGGCACCGAGCCCCCCAAACCATCCGGTGGCCCGTCGGTTAAGAAACGTCTGGCTGACTTAATTCCTTAGTTC
>JAUPUU010000443.1 GCA_030917395.1 Cyanobacteriota bacterium erpe_2018_sw_21hr_WHONDRS-SW48-000092_B_bin.40 | reverse complement strand
CCAATTTTGCACAAATGGTAAATATTGTGACTAAGCGTTCTCACCAGTAACGGTAGAAATCACATGCTTGAGGTGATCACACAGGTAGTCAGCACAAATTTTGGGCTTGATATCTTGAATAGTGCACTGGTGATTCTCAAGAAACTGGCAAGGATACGATTCTTCAGGGTCAATCACGACTCGAAGTGCAGGAAAGTGATCCGGGTTCTGCCAGCATGCACGCTCAGGAAACAGGCGACGACCTTCCTCGAACTCAATAAATACGTCGTCGTATTTATACTTTTTACCAAAGCGCTTATTGAGCCTTAAGAGAAACTCTTTGGCGTCAGTTATAGGGCCCATGATCCAGTCTCTGTTGCCCAAGGTGCAACAAATACCAGACTGGCCGGTTACCCCATAGCAACGACGCTGACAAGTGTAATAGATGACACTATCTCTAATTTCGGATTTACTGGGCGCTTCAGACATGGTTTAGCAAATCATCATTGACAAACATAGCCACCAATTGTAACCGGACAACCCCGATTATTGGAATCGCTTAAGGTAAATATGTCAAGATAGCCCGACAATGCTTCTTCCCCAACGGAGTTAGCTGATGCGTCCAGTATTAGTAGCTAGTTTCGCTCTCTTTACCGCCATAGCCAGCGCCGCGTCCGGCAGCCCGCTATGGTTTATCGAACCAGCTTCTGCCCTCGAAGATTCATCTAAGACCGCTGCAAAAGGCGAAACTGGCCATGATTTTATGGGCATGGCCGACTACTACCACCATTCTCTCTATGGCAAGAAGACAGCTTCAGGGCAAGTCTTAGAAAAACATCTCTATACAGCCGCCCACCGCACTCTTCCATTCGGCACCCACGTTCACGTAAAAAATCACAGCAACGGTCGCAGCTGTATCGTAGTAATCAACGATCGCGGACCTTTCACCAAAAGCAAAGTAATTGACCTCTCCCATAGCGCAGCCGCCGAGCTAGACATGATCAGAGCCGGTACCTGCAGAGTTGGCTGCACGGTTGTGCCAAAACCAAAAACTGGTGCAGGCAAAGTCGAACTAGCCAGGACTGTGGCGGAGAAGGCTGTGCCGGAGAAGACTGGGGCTGAAAAAACGGCACCAGTAAAAGTCGCTACGGAAAGAGCCGTGGCCGAAAAGACCGCAGCTGAAAAGCCAGCAATAGTTAAAGTTGCGGCAAAACCAGAGACAAAACTAGAAGCAATACCGGTGCTGCGGCCAGCGATTGCCATGAAAGTAACAAAAGATAAGCCTGCAACCACCGTCAGCACCGACCAATTCAGCCGCGCAGACGAAACCAGTGCCGAGCTAGAGGGCGCCGAGCCCATAAAATACACCGAAGTTCAGTAAAAGTTATCAGCCAATCAGCTGCAACCATTGAGCCTCAACCTTTACAACCACTTGCCGAAGCCGCCGAGAGATGGCATAAACTAAGTGGAACAAGGGGGAGCTATGATCAAAAAAACCGGCATTACCCTAAAAAATGTGCCGGACATTCCTGTTCTTCACCAGATGCTGTCACAGTCTCTCCAGAAGCCTGGCGAGAAGCTTATCGCCACCTGGCGCAACAACGAAACACTGCTCTTTACCCTTGAAGTAATCTGCTCGCTCAAAGACAGAGACCCTCGCTGGCTTTTGATTTGCGAGAAAAGCGGCAAACGCAGCGTCGTCTCGCAAATTAGCGGTCACGACGTGCTCTTGATCTACAAGCAGATTGCTACAGCTTCAGCTAATGCCCAGGAAGTCATATCAAAAGCCGAAGAACTTGAGACTTCTGCCCGATTGGCCAAGTCAAGCGACAACCATCCGGCCCTAACAAAAGCCAATATGTCCCTCAGCGCCTCAGTGGGGCCGCAATCATCCCAGGGCTCCCAGAAACAATCTCCAAACCAGCCAGGTCAATCTACAAATACAACAGCCAATGCAACAGCTGGAACTAGTCCGACGGTAAATATAACAGCGCCACCACGGACAAGACAGTTAGCATTTCCACTAATTGGAAAAATAGCGGAAATATCGCTGCCAAGACTACTGCAGCTCATTAGCAATGAGAAAATGACAGGTCTTTTGCAGCTTGAAGAGGAAGGCAATACAGCCAGTCTTTTCATTCAAGAAGGCCACCCAATTGAAGCGAAACTGCTAGACACAGAAGGCGAACTGACAGGAGACGGCGCCTTTGCCGAAATCATGTACTGGACTGCCGCCAACTACACGTTCAAAGTTGGTGCCACCACAAGTACCCGCAATTTGGTCAAATCATCAGAAATTCTGCTTGAGCATGTCCGGCCCCTAGCCCAGGTTCTAGAAGAACTGACTAATCGCGGCATGACTGCCGATTCAGTCTTCAAGCATGCCCATAAAGATCTAACCGGCGAAGAATTTACAGCCAAAGCCACCCCTGATGCGCCAGTCGACATGGAAGCCCTCGCCGCTCTCTATCTACGCCTTGATGGCGACAGCACCATGTCAGATTTGGAAAATGTACAAATTCTGCCGCGGCCGCTATTGGTCAGATCAATTCACCACCTGATTGCCTGCGACATCATTACTTTCGTCAACAAGGCACCAGCCAAACCAACGACAAAGCCTGACGTGGTCAAACCGGCGCAACAAGAAAGGACAGCACCGCCACCCCCACCGCCCCCCACGACGCATCAAACGAGGGAACAAGCACTATCGGCGCCGATGGCTCAACCGGCACAACCAGCAAGGCCAGCCCCAAGCACGCCGCCAGCGCAAACCTCGCAATCGGCCAAACCAGCACTAAGCGCACCGTTGGCCCAGCCAGCTAAACTAGGACCGCCTACCAAGCCAGTTGTGAAGCCTAAGAACATCGACGGCGCAGCTATTCAATCAGTAATGATGAGTCTGCGCCGAGAAGATACTGGTCTTTTCATTCACCCGGCCTTCCTCTACTTCTTAGAAGAAGAATTTTTCCGCATCTATCGGGCCAAAGGCTCAATGTCAGTAATTATTTTCGAGATTCGCGAAGTAGTAACCGTTGACGGAGTATTGCGACGCAAACCCATACCGATAGACGCCATTGCCGACGCTACAATTCGCATCAATAGCAAGAAACGTCATACCGATATCGTGGCCCATTACGAAGCTTACGATTTTGGCATTCTTCTTCCTAGCACCAAATCTAGTGGCACAAAGGTTTTTGTCCAGAAAATCATCAAGGCGCTAATGGAAAAACCACTAGTCGGAACCGAGGGCAAGCAGCTTTCTTACGCTTTCGGCTCTGCCAGCATACCTGAAGACTTTACCGACATAAACTCATTGCTTGGTGCCGCAGAAATGAGCATGCACTATGCTCGCGACCGCGGCGAGCAAATCATATTCTTCAAAGATCTGCTGGTTTAGCCCCCCAGCGGCAATGAGTGAGTATGAAAACACCAGCAACAACGACTCTGCTTCAGCCTACTGGCTAGACGAGCCATACGTCATAGTAGTTAGCTACCAAGACTCTGAGGTAAACAATGCCAGCTGGTTGGTTTACAAGAAAGAAACTGCTGAGAAACTGGTAATTACAGCTTTTTGCATAGCATTATTAGTTACAACCATTATAGTACTTCGCTATTTAGGCATATTCACAGACTCTCCACTGCCAGAAGGGCCGTATCAATCGTGGATCAAGGTTTCGTTATTCATAGCAGTGTTATTGGTTCCGCCTCTGTTTGCCTGCTGGTTATGGCAACTGATAAAAGCGACGCAACTTAATACCTTTGCCCGCGAACCGCGCTACCGATCACCCGTCACATACACACTGAGTTCAGCCGGTTTTCAGTTTTCGACGGCCTACATAACAATGCTTTCGCCCTGGAGTGAAACAAGCGCCTGTTATGAGCTAGCGCAATCACTGACACTCTATTCTGACAAGACAATCATTCCCATACCTAAAAGATGTTTCGCTTCGGCTGAGCAATTAAACAAAGTTCGCAAATTGATTATTGATAGCGAAGTGGCTTACTCCAAACTGGGCCCGCAGGAAGCAGATATTGTCTTCGCTGGTGCACCCAAACTCAACAACCTAGAACGGAACAAGGTCGAACAAGAATCAGCATGGCTCGCAAAAAGCTCTGAATCAAAAGACTGGCAGCCGAGCGCAAAGACTCTCACAATAGAATGCAACTATTCACTGAAAGAACTAACGAACGTGGAGAAAAAGCTCTTCCCTAAGTACAGCCTTACCTTTCTTGGCATACGCTACATAGGCTTCATACTGTTTGGCTATTTCTGTTCATTACTTATTTTATGTATTTTGGGAGAAGCAGCAGGAAGTGAAATCAACACTGCAATATTCAGGTGCGCACCGCTAATAATACCAATATTCTTCATACACGCACTCTGCATTTTCAGAGAAAGAGTTGACGGACTGCGCAAACTGGTAGATTTAGACTTGCCTGTCTCTATAACATTCTCGGAAGATAAACTCACCGTGCGCTCTCGCAGAAATTTAATCGCTAATCCATGGGCCAACTTCCTCAATTGCTTTGCGACAAAAGACCACTACATTTGCCGATCTTTAAGTGTCAACGTTATTGTTCCGAAAAGCTCATTAGATAGCCAATCAAAAGAAATATTCGTAGAAAACCTTCTGCGCACCAAAATAAAACGATATGAAGAATGGAGTTAAAACAGCAATGAACGGTCGACTAAGAAAGCTCCAAAATACTCTACTTTACTCGCTTACTGCGTTGGCCTTGACCGCTCCAACCACGCTTATACCGGCGAGTGCAGCCAATCAAGACGAACTCTTATTCAAGCAAGCGCAACAACTGACTAATCAGAAACATATTGCTGAGGCACAAAAGATACTGGTCAAACTTTGCAATGGTCCCAATGCCTCCGTTCAAGCCCTCTGTCTGCTCACTTGGACTTATTTGGCAGAAGAAAGTACCATCACCGATGGTCACATTGTGGAATGCGAGAAACTGACAAAACGCGCACTCAAACTCGCTCCAGAATGGGGCAACGCCTATAAACTTCAGGCCCAAATATACAATTTGCAGAACAAACCCGCACAAGCAATAGCCTCTAGCACCAAAGCTTTATCCGTAAAAAATCCAGATCACAAAGCATACCTTCAGCGTTGTCTTGCCTATGAAGCCATGGGCAAGCATAAAGAGGCGCTGAGCGACATCACTATTTATTCAGATAAATATGCTCCAGAAGCTGAGATGCTGGAACTGAAAGGCTCAGTATTAGTAAACCTAAATCGCTATGACGATGCCATTGCCGCTTATCGCGCCGCCCTGAAAAAGCAGTTTAAAGATTGGACTATCTACCGCATAGTCGATTGCTTTGAACAACAACATCAATACGACAAGGCCGCAGAAGAGCTTACGCGCCTGATAAAAGTCAATGCTTTGGACTCAGAAGCCTACCAGACACGAGGCCGCATGCTGGGGCTAGCAAAGCATTACAAAGAAGCCATCGACGACTACACCAAGGCGATTAAACTAGAGCCCACGGCACGTTTCTACAAAGAACGGGCCGCGCTCTACAAATTGACTGGTAAGCCGAAGGAAGCAGCTGAGGATCTAAGAAAAGCCAGTATTGAGGACAAGTCGCAGTTTTAGAGTGCGCTATTGAAGGATAAATCGTGGAAGAGAAGACTTGGCGTGATGACATAGATGACTTCATCAAAAAGAAAATGGAAGGCGCCTGCTTCAAATTAATCAATGACGACTTTCACTACGTGCTGGAGTTAAGCCCCCAGGCTGATATGGTTGTCCAGATCAAGCAAGGTTATAGAT
>JAUPUU010000055.1 GCA_030917395.1 Cyanobacteriota bacterium erpe_2018_sw_21hr_WHONDRS-SW48-000092_B_bin.40 | reverse complement strand
GTTTATTGTGGCACTATTCTCTCCCGCTTCCAGAAGTCACCACTGACGGTGCCAGAGCTTGTATCAAAGCCAATGATAAAAACTTGTTTTGAGTCAAAATTCGATGAATAAACTAAAACCCTGCTTAGCCATACTCTGCGCCCTGGCAATATCTCCATTTACTTCAACACTCGCTGCAGATCAAAGTGAGCTAACCAAGCCCGCAAACACATCAACGGCGGCGAAGGCATGGGAGCCATCACCAGGACATGTGCAGATACCACTCTGGCCGGGCAAACCGCCAGATGCGCTGCCCGCCAGAGGGCCAGAGTTTAACTCTAAAACAGACTTCCTGAACAACGTCTCCAAGCCGACTATAACAGTCTACTCACCACCGCAGAACAACAACACTGGGGTTGCAGTTGTTGTAATTCCCGGCGGCGGCTACAAAGTTTTAGCTATGGATCTCGAAGGTACCGAAATTTGCGACTGGCTCACCTCTAAAGGCATCACCGCCGTTCTTCTCAAATATCGCGTACCAAGTGCAAAACTCTACCCCGCCCGCGGTTCAATCCAGGCCCTAGAAGATCTACAAAGAGCCATGAGTCTCGTGCGCTCACGTGCCGCAGAGTGGCATATTAATCCGCACAAAATAGGCGTGCTTGGATTTTCAGCCGGCGGCCATCTAGCCGCATGGATTAGCAACACCTACGAAAAACGAGCTTACAAGCCCGTCGACGCCATCGACAAAATAAGCTGTCGACCTGATTTCGCTGCGCCGATTTATCCTGGTCATTTATGGATCGACCGAAACAAGTTCGAGTTAAATTCGGACATTCATGTCACCAGAAAAACGCCACCGACATTCTTGCTGCAAAATGAAGACGACCGGGTTGATCCAGTTGAACACTCACTTGTCTATTACCGCGCTCTGAGAGCCGCTGGCGTGCCCGTGGAAATGCACCTGTATGCCCAGGGTGGACACGCATTTGGATTGCGGCCGTCAAAGCTTCCTGTATCGAAATGGCCTCAGCTAGTTGAGACGTGGCTGAAGACTATTGGCATGATCTAGGTCGGCGCTCATCTATGCCAGCGATGTCTCGAAGTGAATCACCGATCCTGAAAGCCTGCGGCCCGGCGGCTTAATGACGATATCAACTTTACACCCAAGCCGAGTAAGCATCCGCATGATACGGTCAACCGAGATATCACGAAACTGACCTTTTAGCAACCGAGAAACATCTGGCTGACTAAGCCCCATAAGTTGTGCTGCCTGCGTTTGGGTGAGTTTTTGCTCGCTAATAATTTCATCAATTCGACTAACAAGCTGGGCCTTAAGCAAGTGAGTTCCAGAATCGGAATAACCAAGATCAGCAAACACATTCTCGCTACCTTTTCTTATTTTTGTTTCGCTGTCCTTGCTCATAACTTAGTTCCCTTTCCTGACTTGTAGTCTTCTTCCGCAGCTTTCAATCGTCTTTGAATTAGCTCAATATCGCTCTGTGGTGTCTTAATTCCCTGCTTAGACTTTTTCTGAAAAGCGTGCAAAACATAGATAGCATTCTCAAATTTTACGGTGTAGATAGAGCGATATGTATCACCCTGATGATCATCAACAATTTCTACGACACTCGCGCCACCAAATCCTTTCATCGGCTTACAACAAGAATGGAGTCTTCCAATCTGCGCTTGGTAAAGGGCAAACCCCATTACGTCCTGCACCAAATCGGGAAAAGAGCAAAAGTCCTTATAACTGGACCCTACCCACTCAACAGGCTTTATCTTTTCTGTTGCCATATCGCGATTATGGTGGTTCCACCATAATTAGTCAAGTGGCCTTCAGAAGAGCAGCCAAAACCAGACATTCACTCAAGGAAACAAATCAAAATCTGTCACGAGAGCGCAGACTTTGCCCTTAGCATCGAGTCCCCAATAGGAAACATAGAGGCCGTCACCGACACCTGATGAAAAAGCGACAAGATTGTGTCCTGGCGAAATCAGAAGATCAGCATTTCTGCAATCAGGCGGTAGACTACCATCAAGCGCTGCAATAATTCTGTCACAGAGAGCCTTAGTATCTGGCATTCGGTGCATCTCATTGGCAGTCTCAAAATCTGTAAAACAACCAGTACCTGAATCTACGCCATAACCATAGACAGCATTCTTCCGGCGTTGCTCAGGAGCACCCTCCTCAGAAGCAAGCTGCCACGAGACAATAGGAGCCGTACTGAAGGCAACCTTGGCAAAGGCAATTCTCTGGCCGCCATTCGAGGGATAATGAGCGATGGCAATCGAGACCGGATACCTTCCAGGAGTTACAGCTCTATCGAGCGGCGGAGGGGCGAGAGAAGAGAAAAATACATCACTCGCTACGATCTTCCCGCTAGGTAAAAAGAGTTCCCCCACACGTTTTTCACTAAACTGCACCACTCCATCTTTGGTTTTCAAAGATGCGCCGGGAGTAAATGCCTTAGCAGCATGGACCGGTGTACTCGGCGGAGGCGGCACCGATGCCATCAGCTTATCAATCTCTTCGGCAGAAGGAATAGGACGAAGACGAACACACGCCGAAAGCAGCAAAAAGCTACAGCAACTCAAAACAAGAGCGAGTGACACAATCGACATTTTTCCAGGTTGAATCATGGCTTCCCTATCGAGCAACAATCACAATTAGTCAATCTACAAATTGCATAGACGGAGACCTCTCTCCTAAAATCAAGTCAAGCGAATCGGTCGCACACCTGTTACTATTTCCCGTGCTCTCTTTGGTAAATTCATGAATTATCAAAATTACCGAAATCGTACAAGAACCCAAGCCAAATTAGCAAGCACTATGCGGCTCCCGCTGCTCTTGGCCCTCGCGCTGCCCTTGATTCCAGTGCTACCAATGTTTGCCCAAGGGGCAGCTATTGTAAATGATCAATATATTTTCTCTCCAGACAAAAAGCTGAAAGCCTCCTACTCGAAAGGCAAAGTCTGCGTCAGAGATCCTCAAAACAAACGGATCTCCGAATTCACTCCCAAAGATTCAGCTGGTCCTAACTCCGGCATAACCGATCTGTATTGGATAGACAACAACAGACTGGCAATTCAGTTCCACATGAACCCCTCCATGGAGTACCTTTCGCTAACCGATATACACGGCAAAGAATTGCACAACTATCTGGGTTACAACTTTTCCTGGTCCCACAATAGAAAGGCTGTTGCCCATGTGGGTCAAATGATTCACTTCACCGAATGGCCTCACAGCGAATACATTCAGGTCAATAATGACACTATTTATCCGCTCTCCGGGCCAGCGTATGGCAAAGGCATAAAAACGGTGCATAGTTTCGTTCCGACATTTGCCTGGAGCGAAGACGATAGCAACCTCGCCCTAATAGATGAAGTGGAGGGACAAGGAGCAGGCAAATACCTAGTCATCGTCCCAATCAACAGGCATAAACCAGCAAGACAAATCAAGATACTGCCGAAGCAGTCAGCGGCAATAGATACCCTTTATCCAAATGGCGTTAAGCTCACATGGCATGGCAACACGGCACTGACAGTTTCTACCACAGATGGTGCCAAGTGCAAGGACCTGCCACTAACTATTAGCGTGAAATAGTGAGCTGTAGCTTGGGTGTTATCTCACAGCCTCAAGGAAGCGCAAATCATACATCCAGCCTTCCCCGCCCTGGTCGCTAAGAATGCTGACCATGCCGGTACTCATAAACGCCAATTTTAAAATTTCCCATTGATCATCGCTGATCTCACCATACTGGCAGCTCAATCCACCAGATTCCCACATAATGGTGACCGAGCGACGATCTATTGCATCGGTAATCACATCATAACTACCCAGGCGAGTTACTCGACCATAGTGCCAGCGAAAATCTTGGCCGACTCTTTTGGCCTGAGCTGCTTCCATGGCATTAGAATCAGCACTCTGAATTCTGTCAACGGACTTCTCATCGGACATAAGACTGTCACCTCATTGATGTGATAGATCGACTACACTTACACGAGCAAGCGGCCACCGTTAACCTGAACTTCAAAATCGAGCCAATAGGCCCTCTCAAATCGAGCCTATTCTAGTCTTATATCAGCGCTTGTATGAGCGAACAGGCCGCAGATTTGAGTTAGAATCCTCACATAACAACATCATACGAGCAAGACAATCGAGCCGAGGTGTATTTAGCAATACACAACGGCGACGAAATCTGGTGGCGCTGGACAGAATAAATTTCCGTTTTGGTACAATAAGTAGTCTTCTTATT
>JAUPUU010000442.1 GCA_030917395.1 Cyanobacteriota bacterium erpe_2018_sw_21hr_WHONDRS-SW48-000092_B_bin.40 | reverse complement strand
CAATGACATGGTAATTAGTTATCAGCATTCCTGGTCTAACAGCAAATGCTGTTCCTTTTCCCGTCTTCTCTGTGTCGCGCACAATCTCAATTTTGCCGACCGACTCACTTCCCCGGCTGTAAAGCTTGGCGAGGGGAGCTGACCTACTCATTACCAAGGCCGAGTCGACTTGAGCTGCTTCACCAAATTTCAGTATTGGAATAAGAAATTCAGTAGCATTCTCTGCCGCCTGTAGTCTCAGGCTGCGGCCTCTCATGGCCACTATTACGGCTAGAGAAGTTGCTGCAATTCCCACCCCTGAAGCCGTCGCGATTGGATGCTCCGATAGAGCTAAAGAGGCTTCTGTCAGCCAGCTAGGCTGAGGTTTGGATGAATGAGGTTGTTGGATTTGATCCACGGCAAACCTGCGAGGTCGTGGGATGGTCTAGAAGCTACTAGTGGTGTGCGATAAGCTCGCCAATTTGCTATCTAGCCAGCATTATGCCGTGCGGCAATTGGCTTTTTCGGGGCTTTGACTTAGTGAATTGTCGAGTGATACTTTTTCTTACTTCACTGGGTCAAGTTGGAAATTGCAAGC
The DNA here is from genome assembly GCA_030917395.1 of Cyanobacteriota bacterium erpe_2018_sw_21hr_WHONDRS-SW48-000092_B_bin.40. Taxonomy (GTDB): domain Bacteria; phylum Cyanobacteriota; class Vampirovibrionia; order Obscuribacterales; family Obscuribacteraceae. The sequence continues at coordinate 30,016 of JAUPUU010000442.1, read as the reverse complement.
TGTACGGCAAGGATTTCGGGGTGATCTTTTACTAGCAATTGCTTGCGTACTTGAAGGCATTTGTTCAGTAAATCATTAGCAGCTTCTGTGTTGCCTTCCCTCATCAGGCATTCGCCTTCATGCTGTAGAAGTTTCGCTCTTGTTAGTTCAAGCTGTGGCCCGGTCAACCCTTTAATCAAGCTAAGGCCTGACTTTATGGCTTCCGCTGCCTTCTGGTTTTCACCCTGTATCGAATATGTGCTGGCGAGATATGCGCAAGCACGGGCGACAAATTCTGGAAACTGGCTATTCAGTTTTTCTCGTAAGTTAACGGCGCGCTCGAGATCGATACGGGCATCCTCAAGTGAGCCTAGAATTATTTCCGCTCTGCCTTTTGAAGTAAGAGAGCTAGCTAGAATCAATGCCGACCTAGTTATTGTGGCAACATCGCTGGGTTCGGCATTTAAGATGGCCTCCTCTGCGATGGCTATAGCATTTCGTGCATGGTTGTAGGCGCCATCGTATTCACCCATTTCAATGAGAGTCTCAGCCAGGCTTTCGTGACAGATAGAGACAATATCGGCGAAGTTCTTTTTCTGCTGCGCTCTGCTTGCGGTAATTAGTTTTTCGTTCAATGCTGAAATGTCTTTTGGCAAAGGAGTATTTACGAACTGCGACCAGTCATTGGCTGTAGCCAAGGCCTTCTCCCCAAGTTGACGTGCTTTTGAAAACTGCAATAGCTCGCGGGCGATCTCGGCCTGCGAAGCAAATGCATGGGCTGCTTGAGCTGAAAGAGGGTGCAAGGTAGCGGCAATTGTCGCATTAAGGTCGGCAAGTATTCCGGCCAACTTAATATGTCGCTGCCTGAAAAAATATGAAACTGAAACGGGTAAAAGTTGTAAGAAAGTGACCATAAAAATGGCGCTGCCGACAACTAAGAGAACCTGAAATGTATCTTTTGATACGCCTGGCACATGAACATTTTCGATTAAATAATTTGCGCTCACAGAGAAGCCGACAAGAATCAAAATTATTATCGCTTGACCAGCTGTGATTGAAGGCAGTATCTTCATGTTTCTGCCAGCGGCGCGTACTCTTCTTCACTCAGGCCGAATGTCCAGGCTACTGCCTGGCGGGCCCGCATCATATTCGGTGGCACACGCAAGAAATATTCTTTAATAGTGCCGTCTGGTTCTGGTGTGGAATTTTGCACCCGTACTACAAGAATAGGCTCATCGCTAGCCAGGTTCATGCGGTAAAGTATGCCGCAATGATCCTGGTGGATCTTGATCACTCGGCCTTCGCGCAGATAGTTGTCTAGGCCATAGCGTTCAATTAAGACCCTTCGCACTTCGGCGTTTGGCTCAGACTCGATTAGGTCGAAGGTCAAAGGCTCGGGCAAGAGCACCACATAGGCTGGCACCAGTACTCCATGCCAGGCATAGATGCCCCAACCATCGCGAAACTTCATGGCCATTGCTGTTTCGTTATGCAGGCGGCTGCGATTATCGCGGTGTAGTTCTAGTGGTCTATCTGTCAGTATGCAAATGTTTTCAAAGGGCCACCACCAGCCGCTTGTGCGGGCTAGCTTGGTGAGGCCGTTGAGAGGTTCAGTGCCTTCCACGCCTATCTGGCTGACAAAATCATAGTAGGCAAGCCAGCCGCTATCGTGTTGACCAAAGCCACCGTCCCATTTTTGTAGTCCAGCAAGCACGCCGCTCATTGATGGCACCATCTGCCTCAGGGGCTCGGCGACATAGCTCCAAACTTGTTGATGCAGGGGTTTGACTAATTCGTGGTAGACCTGGTCGGCTACTTCTGCTGAAAGTTTGTTGTCGACCACTGCTTTTACTTTGTCTTCAGCTGTGGCGCGAATTTGTTTGTAGACCGCTGCCCCAGCCATCTTGCGCAAGTATTTCCAAACATAGATACCGAGATTTTCAGCAAACAAATCTTTGACTTGTTTTTCGATAGCTACTCCATGTTTATCAATGATTTTTTGCGTAGCATTCTGGCGAATATTGCGCCGGACAGCCTGCCAGGTTTCGGGCCCAACCATTTCACCGACAGCTTTTAAGCCCTGCTGCCAGACTTTGTCCCAAACGTCTACTTGACCCGTATTGAGTTGGGCGGGCCAGTCGACATCGCTGTAGAAGAGCTTCATGGCGGTGTTACCCGCCCAGGGTGATTGCAACCAGATAAATAGCCGTGGCGGCTCTAGGCCCGCCGCTTTGTAGGCCTCAATGGCCGCGGCCTCAGCCTCGGCACGGTCGGTGGGTTGGGTGGAAAATCCGTATTCTTTCCACTTAGTCAGAGTATCTTCAAGAAGGTGCTGGTCCGCCGGTGGCAGCCAGAGAATCTTATTTGCGGATTTGTCAGCGTTATCAGTGGAGCCGTTAGCGCTGTCAGTCGATGACATCTCGCGGTGGAGCCTCCGGTACATACTCTCTTTGCTGCACAACGCGATAAATGCCCTCTGGCAGCTGAATTGTGCCGTGTTCTTCGTGCACTAAGTTGCAGCCACCCGGTTTGGTAACCACATAGCGTTCACCTTTGGCTGTGAAGAAAGAGGCTGTATCTGTGCTAATGGCATGGGCGTGGCCAGTGACTTCGCCATACTGCAATATGATTCGCTTTTCGCACTCTACTTCTCTGGCCTCGGCTGGCAGCTTGTCGATTTTTTGTACAAGCACGTCGCCTTGTCTGTAGGTTTGAAATTTGACGGCGGGGCGGTCCGCTCGTCCTGTTTTTAGCAGCATATAGGTTCTCTCCTATCTCCTAAGTCCTAAGTCCAGGAAATTTTGACTAGTAATACTGTGCCCAGTGGCTGCTGGCTTAAAACCGACCAGTCGGTCACATTTTATAAATCAATACTTTCTCTCGGAATTTGCCTAAGGTACTTGCTTAGTTATTTGTCTTAGGCCGTTGTCTTAGGTCTCTTTTGACTAGTGCAGAATGGCCCTGATGCCGTAGCGCAATGCATGATTAACTGTACTTCTGGCCACCCGGCTGCCGGTGCGCTTAGCTTGGGTTTGAATTGGGTGGGCCTTTGGAGTATTGCCAATCATGGGGGCGCTGCCTAGGTCTGAGCCCTCGGCAATTTTGCCATTAGCATCGAGAAACTGTTCGTGTTTGTCGTAAATGGGCTTGCCATAGTCGGCGTAACTGGCGACATCAAAGCGCTCATAGGGCTCAAAAGGATGAGCGGCTAAGCGCTGATGCATGACAATATCTACGCTTTTGACGTTTTTAGGTGGGGTTTTAAGGGTGACCGGGTCAATGGCCCGGGCGCTGTAGAAGAAATCTGAATTTGGTCGGTTTTTCAGTTCATACTGCAAATCAAAACCTTGCAGGTGGCTGCGCCCTCTCATTGCTTGATCGTGGCTATTGATGTGATCGAGCTGTAACTGGCTGAACTGCATTTGCTTTTCTTCAAGGGAAAGGCTTTTGTCTTGCCAGACTTTGCTCAGTTGTTTAGCCAGGGTGAGCTCTTTGGCCAGGTCTTCGGCTTTCCAGTAGCCCGGCAAGCAGGTCATAATTGTGCCGTCGGGTGTCAAAACAAATATTTGCAGATTGTGCGGTCCGGCGCCATTGGTGGTGTCGACAGCCGTTTCGTCTGGCTTGTGTTTGCCTGAAGCTCCAGCGTATTTTTTATTTTCGATATTTGTATAGCCCACGACAAAGTCGTTCTTGAGCATTGAGAAAACTGGTTCCGAAGAGAGCGACACGGCCCTCAAGCTATTGCCAGCACTTCAGGTACTGCCGTCTATTTTGCCCAGCATATGCACCCAAACAACCAACTTGCCTTCGCGCTCAGCGTCTGCTTCGGCCTTGCTTAGCGATTTGTACCAGGTCATCTCTGAAGTCAGTTTGTGCACGTTGGCTGAGCAAACTTCTCCGCTTAACACTGCTTTAGCGTTCGCCTCTGAGCTGCCTAATACTAAATTGCCTAAGCCTATATCAAAAGATTGCAGCACCAGGGCGGCTGTGGCCAAAGTGGAACTAATTACAAATCTTCTAGTCTTGGTCATTGTCATTCTCAATTGTTATCGTTCGCTCTTGTTTTTTCTCGCCCCTGTCTTATTGCAGGATAACAAGAAATCGTGACGTCCATGTGAAGAGCATATATCGACCATTGCTGATTGCAAAGTGAATTATGCGCTAATAAAGGAATCAGGTTAGGTTAATGGGTAAGTATAGAGAGATACGCAGGCAACCCAAAATCATTCTTTTGCACTCTGTCGATTTTGCAGGTGCGAAGAGATCAGGTCAGAAGCTTTGAAAGACTTAGTGTCTGAAGGTCTGAAGATATGCGCGTACTGCTCGTAGAAGATAGTTTAGTGCAAGCCGAAGTCACCCGTAGCAAGTTAGAGTTGCGAGGGGTGTCGGTGATTTGCGTCACCACCTTAAATCAAGCCCTGGCGGCTTTGCAAGAGCCTGGGATTGACGTCATTTTGCTCGACCTTTCGCTGCCAGATAGCGCCGGGGTTGATACGTTTTATCGCGTGCGCTCAGCGGCACCGGATATTCCTACTGTGGTCTTAACCGGTATCGATGACCAAGACGTCGCCATGATGGCCCTGAAGAAGGGTGCTCAAGACTATTTGGTCAAGGGTCAGGCCAGCGATGATTCGGTTTATCGCTGCCTTGGTTATGCCATTGAGCGCAATAACGTGGAGCTGGCTCTGATTCGCAGTGAGAAGCGCTTGCGAATTATTGTCGAGAACACCTACGATGCATTTATCTCGATGGATTCTCACTGGCGGATCACCGATTGGAATGCCCAGGCTGAGCGAACATTCGGCTGGAAGCGTAATGAAGCTCTAGGGCGGCCGCTCTCAATGATTATTCCGCAGCATCTTCGTCGCCAGTACACCCGCGAAGTATCTACTTTCTTTAAGACCGATGAAGAAGATGAGTTCTCACGGATGACCAGCGAACTGATGTGCTTGCACAAGGATGGTCATGAATTTCCCATTGAGATGGGAATTTTTAGAGTGAAAGTCGACAATGGTTGCATGTATTGTGCCTTTGGTCGCGATATCACGGAGCGCAGGCAGCTTAACGAAGAGCTAGAGCGCCGAGTTCAACTGCGCACCTCTGAATTGACTCGCTCGAACGAAGAGCTAAAGCAGTTCGCCAAAATTGCTTCCCATGATTTGCAAGAGCCACTGCGGGCAGTGCAGGGTTTTGTCAATCTCTTAGTGGAGAGTACTAAAGGGCAGCTTTCTAAAGACTGTGAGGAGTTTATTGAGTATATTCTCGATGGCACTCAGCGCATGCAGCAGCTGATTCAATCGGTCTTAGCTCATTCCAGTATCACCAATCAGCAATATGACCCTCATTCGGCACCCTCAACCGATGTCGATGGTGTTATCGAAGAGGTGTTGGCAAATCTTGATGCTTCAATTAAAGAGAATAATGCCACTCTTGAAGTCGATAATTTGCCTGAAGTGGCTGTGGACCGCTCGCAACTGATCCAGCTATTCCAAAATCTGATCAGCAATGCCATCAAGTATCGCGGTGAAGTTGATCCGCAAATATTTATTACAGCAGAGAGAACAGTTGATGAATGGCTATTCTCTGTGCGAGACAACGGTATCGGCATAGATAGCAAATATGCCGATCGCATTTTTGATATGTTTGCCCGCCTGCATGGCAAGACGAAGTACAAGGGAACAGGCATGGGCCTGGCCATTTGTAAGAAAATCGTGGCATTGCATGGCGGCAGAATATGGGTGGAGTCAGAATTAGGGCAGGGATGTATTTTCCTGTTCACTCTACCAGCCGCAAGAAGACCCCCGAGGAGAGCAGCCATGGACAATAATATCGATATTCTATTGGTGGAAGATACCCCATCAGATGTAAGGCTGACTCAGGAAGCATTGAAGCGTTCTGATTTGAAGTATGCATTGACGGTGGTAAATGATGGTGTGGAAGCCATGGATTACTTGAATGCGGCCAAGAGTTCGCAAACCCAGAGATTGCCCGATCTAATTTTGCTCGACTTGAATATGCCGCGTAAAAATGGTCATGAAGTGCTTGAGGAAATTAAGGCAGACGCGCATCTAAAGGGCATCCCTGTGGTGTTGCTGACTGTTTCGCAACGTGATGAAGATGTCATGGAAGCGCTTAAAACCAAGATGAATTATTATCTTGCCAAGCCAATTACGTCCACAAAGCTCTCTGTATTGGTGCGAGCTATTTGTGAACTGCAGGCTGAGCATGCTGGCGGTGAGCGTCATCCGGCTCAAGAAGAGACCCATGTGCGCCTGGTGCTAGCGGGTAACCCTCATACTTCTGTTTCGATTTTGACCAAGCTGGCTGCCGATGAGAGCGCTCGGGTGCGAGCTAGGGTTGCTGAAAATCCAGAGACACCAGAGCATTTGTTGCTGAAGCTAGCTGAAGATGCCGATGCTGACGTGCGTCAAGGCGTCTCTGAAAATCCGAAGTTGCCGGTTAGTTTGCTTGAAAGGCTGGCAAAAGACGATAGTGAAGACGTGCGTCTGGCCATTGCTGGCAATCACAAAGTGCCGAATGCCATTCTTAGCGCTTTAGCTGAAGACGATAACACTTTCGTGGCTGCCGCTGCCAGTAAAACCCTGACTGAATTGGCCAGTGGGGCGAGGGCCTAGCTGCCTAGTGCTCTAAATCGCTATTGCACCTTGCCTCGGGCGAGGATGGGCCAGATTTCTTCAATGACACCATTGCGGATGCCGTAATAAGTGTCAAAGAGGTTGACGGTGGTATCGATATGGCTCGGTATCATCTCTACTCTGGCCCCAATAGCTAGAGCTGTATTGCTCGCACTACATGTGAGGATGCCGTGTTCATCCCCCCCTGGGCGGTAGGTGGTTGCTGGATCGTTTTTGACTTCAGCGTTGCCCATATCGTTTGACAGTGACTTTAGGCCAGCATCAATCACCGCTCGTTCCGGTACTGGTCTACTGATGACCGTAGAGATAACAGTGAGAGCGTTGGCATAGAGCTGGCCGATGGCGTTGCGATAGGCGACATCCATAAAAACAAAGCTACCCGGTTGCACTTCGGTGATGGCCTCAAACTGGGCGCATATTTCTGCTGTGCCAGTACCACCAGTGGTGACTATCTCAAGAGGAATTCCTTCGCTTCTAATTAACTTGGCCGTATCACATAATTTGTTCATGGCCTCGCTGCAGAGGCGCTGCCGTTCCTCATTAGCTAGATGCTGTAAGTTTCCTTAATAGCATTGTATGACATATAAATGCAAATTTTTGAGACTGGTAATATGTTTAGCCAGTTCCAACGCTTCGTTACCCGGCGCTACCCCGGCGCGATTCTGGCCGACGTTCAGCTCTAAGAGCACTTTTAGCTCAATGACCTCTCCCATATTGCTGACTGCAGAGTTGAGGGCTACTGCTCCTGCCTCGCTATCAACCACTACTTTTACATCAGGGTAGCTGCTTGCTAAATTGAGCAAGCGTTCAATTTTTACCCCTCCTGCTACTTCGCTAGTGATGAGCAGATCGCTTATGCCGCCTTGCGCCATCACTTCTGCTTCACTGACTTTGGCCACACAACAACCAGTTGCCCCGGCATCAAGTAATTTTTGAGCAAGGTGTGGTGATTTGACTGTTTTGAGGTGGGGCCGCACCTTCTTGCCACTAGCAGCTAAGCGCTCCATTAACCTGGCAATGTTGGCTTCCATAGCCGACAAATCGATGAGAATCGAGGGGGTGTCTAGGGCATCTATGGTGTCGCCGATTTTGGGTTTATACATTAGAACCTGTCTGATTTAGGCGGCTGTAGCTCGTCGTCGAGAATATTAAGTTGTTGTTTCGTGCGCTTAGCTTCGTTTTCATTACCAGAAAGCTCATATAGCTTGATTAAGGCTGCATGAAATTGTCTCGCCTCCGGAAGGCCCTTTAGTCCGGCTTTGCAATCAGCAATGCCTTTGTCGTACTGTTTCGTTTCGGTATACGCCTGTGCTCGGCTGAGTAGATCACCATAGTAAGAGGTAGTTTTTACTGGCGCTTTGCTAATTAAATAGGTGAAATCTTCTATTGCCTTTGGCCAGTGTTTAAGACGTCTGGCAACCAGAGCTCGTTGAGCGTGAATTAGGGTGTTAGTGGGATAGGAAACTACTAGTTTATCCATCTCTTTTTCTGCTAAATCTAGGTTGCCTTGTTCCATGAGAATCTTGGATCTGACCACGAAATATTCTGGGCGAGGATTGAGCTTTATTGCACAATCGACAGCGCTGAGGGCCTCGCTGAAGCGCTTGAGACTCTTGAGTATTTCAGCTTTGATAACATACGGATAGTCGGGCTTCCTATCTAGTTGTATTGATTTATTAATGCAGGGTAGCGCTTTTTCGCTTTCTTGAATGCCTTGCAAAAACGCGGCCTTTTCTTGCCAGAGCAATGCGTTTTTGGGAGCTATCGAGATGGCCTGCTCTATGTGCTTGATAGCCAGTTCTTGGGTCTTTAGGTCTTTGAATTCTAATATGGCTTTGTCGTGTAATGCCCAGGCTTTGGGGTTGGCGAATGCGACGTTGCTCGGATCGTTGAGCGCTGTCATGACTGAAATGGATAGGAGACAAACTTTGAATCTTGAGCTTTTGTAGTGCATTGATATTTCGGCCGCTCTAACCAACGTGTTTGTGATATACCAAATAATAGGTCGTTTTAATAGCGTTGGGAATCTCGGGCACTGCATGAAAAGTGAATCAACAGAAAAGCTGGAGCAGTTTCTCAAGCTTCAGGAGAATATGCACGGCCCTGACAGCAGGCAGGTCGCAAAAGTCTTAATCAGGCTAGCCATAGCCTTCATGGAAGAAAATCGCTTGCTAGATGCTGAAGCTTGTCTGCTGCGTGCACTCGGTATCGAGCAGGCCTGCCCGGCACCGGATCAAAAATTGATTGTGGAAGTGGGCAAGCAAATTGACCGTATTCATCAGAGGCTTGGCGCTCGCCTAGAAGATGATATGGAGAGCCTCAAGGTCAGTACCGATCGTATTCCTGCTCTTACACCAATGTTTGAGCCGACCCAGTCTTTCCCCCCAGGTGGTGGGGTGATCAATTCTCATCCCACTAGTGCGGCCTCAGATGTAGGCACTAATGCTAGTACTAATTCCACTGCCAATGCTGATGCAGCTGCTCATTCTCACCATAAAACTGAGCCAATAGATAAAGCAATTGTGGCTGCGCAACTGCAAATTCGCCAAATTAAACAGACCGGTGGTAGCGATACTGTTGCGGTGGCCGATGCCCTGACGCGCTTGGCTGATCTCTATTGTCGCAAAGAGCAATTGAGTGAGATGGAGCCGCTTTTAGTCGAGGCCTTGCGCATCAGAGAAAGTATTTGTGGTAGCGCCCATTTGAGTGTAGCTACTGATTTGAAGAATCTTGGCCGTCTCTATTATTTCAAGCAGCGCTATGACCTGGCTGAGCCTAATTTGAAACGCGCTCTTTCTATCCGTGAAGCAACACTTGGGCACTATCATTCTTATGTAGCTGATGTGGCCGAGTGGTTGGCTAAAGTTTATAGAAAAACCGGGCGGGCTGAAGAAGCGAAGGCGATGGATGCTTTGGTGCTTGAAAGTCGCACCAATTATGGTTCTGATTGGGAGAAGTTCAGAGTTGCTGGCGTTAAGGCCTTGTCTGCAGGCAATGTTTTGGAAGCGCAGGCCATGTGGTTAGGCGCCCTTGATGAAAGTAGTGATTTTAGATTTGATGATCCGCGTTTGAGTACCACTTTAGAGGGATTGGCCGAAGTTTATTGGCGGCGTGGAAAGTTCGATAAAGCCGAGCCGCTCTGCAAGCAAATTTTGCAGATCTCTGAGACATTGCTGGGGCAAGAGCACACTGATGTTGCTCTTGCCGCCAATAATCTCGCTCTTCTCTGCGATCGCCAGGGCAAGTACTCTGAAGCGGCCATGCTCTATCAACAAGCGCTAGCCATCAACGAAAAGATTCTTGGGCGCAATCACCCAGATGTAATCGGCATTCGCGAATGTCATGCTAAAGCCAGGCAAATGGCGCAGAAGCAAATTGAGATGAAGCTGGAGCGGGCTTAAGCCTATTTCGGTTCTCGTGGAAGTTTTATGATGGGGAATGGCTCGCCGATTCGGCCCATTATTAGTCGGCCTTGCACCGTGGAAGAGACAGTAAGTTTCTTTTCTTTCAATTCAAATACAACTGCAAAACCTTGCAGGCAGACCCAGTTGTTTGGCGGGACAATAAAAGGAAATACTTCTTGAACCGTTTTCAATATTAGTTCATCGAGGTTTGCTGAATTGGTCGTCTGTATCATTCTTACAGAATCGAGTTCGCCAGTTTCTTTTGTTATCACTCGGCAGTAGGCGCGTTCAAGCTTGGGACAGTCGGTAAGCCAAATGGAGTTTATTTCAGCAATTTGTTTTTTGCTTTTTAGTTTGCTATCGAATGCGCTTAGCCAAGGTGCGAGCTTTTCTCTTGATGCCTCGATGCGGGGATCGGACGGTGCCCATTGACTGCCGAATACTGCTTGAGTAGTCAACGGGCATGCCGATACCATCAGGGCAATTATTAGGATCTTACGTGCTGCAAGAATCCAGGTTTTCACTACTTCCCAGCAGCTGCCATTTGCTTGAAGGCTTCAGCAGCTCTTTTAGGCATGTCAGCTTCTGCTACATCTTCAACGTGCTGAGCTAGTGACCACATGTGGCCGAAAGGATCGGACAGTTGGCCGTAGCGATCGCCCCAGAACATGTTCATCAGAGGCATTTTTACTGTGCAGCCAGCTTTTTGGGCTTTGGCGAAAGCAGCATCAACATCTTCGCAATAGACCATCAAAGAACCAGTTACTTTGCCGGCTGTTTCTGGGCTGACGCAGCCGCGCTCGGCGCACTCTTCGCCCATCATAATGACAGAATCGCCAATTTTGATTTCGGCATGCATTACTTTCTTACCATCAGGCATGGGCAAAACCATAAGTTGCTCTGCGCCAAAAGCCGCTTTGTAGAATTCGATAGCCTTGGTGGCATCGCTGACAATCATGTATGGGGTTACCGTGTGCATACCAGTTGGGATCGCCTTGACTTTGTTTGTCATTTCTTCTCCTGATTTTTGTCTTTCAACGCTAAGTTGTGGTTTAAAGCCTAAGTGAATTACAAACTTGTGACCGGTTGGCCAAGTTAGTAATTTGAGGAGGTAAGCATATCTCTCGTATGTCTAAATTTCAACTATCTGAAAGGCAAAAATCTCTAACCGAGCTCGTATGTTGTACTGCCGTAAATTTGGTTGTAATCAAGTGCTGGAGCCGGCCCTAAATACATGCGAGCACAGCCGAAACATTCGCTGAGCTTGTGTTTCGCTGCTAAGGCCATGGCCTCTTTGTTAATCTCCGGTACGTCTAGATAAACCACTTGACCGCTGACTTTGGCGGTCAGTGCCCGGTAGAGTTGGTCGGCTATTTCGGCGCTAGTGGCAAAGAGTGGACCAATTTTGAAGCCCTTTTGACAGGGGCGAATTGTACCGTAGCCTAAGATCTTGGATGCATCTTTGTAGACCAGGCTATGGCTATCTTTCATTTTTAGCCAGGCACTGAGAAGGCGCTGGCGTTTGAAGCCGAACCAGTGTGCGTCTGCTTCGATTAGTGCTTCGATCTCATCGTCTGCTACGGGTTTTATTGCTGCGAAGTCGCAGCTATCGATGTTATTTTCAGCGACGCCTTCCATGCGCAAGGTGCGGTGGCTAAAAACGAAACCTGTTTTGGCGTAAGTTTGTTGCATATTAAAGACACCATCGATACCAATAGCGGTGCCTGGATTTAGTCGTTCTCTAAGAGTGTCGCGCATGTTCAGCCATAATTGTCCGCCCATGCCTTTTCCGCGGTACTCTGGTTTGACTATGAAAAATCCCATAAACCCAAATTGGCCATCATAGCTAACGGCTGATCCTGAGCCAATCATTTCGCCATTGTGCTCTAGGGCAAAGTAACCATCAGGGTCAGTTTGCCAGAAGACATCAGGGTCAGGAAGACCGGGATTCCAGCCTTCTGCGGCCGCCCAGCTAATTACGATATCAAACTCGGAGCGTGTCATCGGGCGTATCTTGCATTCTGTCATTTGTGGCAACTTTACTACCTCTTTTCTCTCTTACTTGCTAATTGCGAAATGGTGCTATATCAAATACTTCGTGACTGACTGATTTGACCTTAATATCGTCTTGCGCTGCTTTATGCAGCTGGCCACCTTTGCGGTAGGCGTTGGCGCGCTTTGCATACAATTTAGTCACTATGTTCGGTATGCGTTCTATCTCTCGAGTGTAGTCAGCGGCTGCGGCATTGTAGTTTTTCAAAAGCATGTGGGCATCACCACGCATTTCGCCTACCTTGCTCATTTGTGGATTGATTTTTAGGCAGTAAGAAAAATGCTCCACTGCTTCTTTGCCTTTGCCTAGCTTTAAATAGAGAGTGCCGATTATGCGGGCGGTATTCGTGTTGTAGCGCTCGGGATGACCTTTGAGATAGCCGAGGACATCCGTTAGAGCCAAGTCTGGTTTCAGCATTGATTCGTAGGCGTGGCTGCGCAGAAGCATATATGTAGAAGTTAGTGGCGTACCCAAGTTAATTGCTGCGGTGTAATCTTTAGCTGCTGTTTCGTCATCTAATATCTGTTCGCTTAGTCTGGCATGAAGCAGGTAAGGGTCAACTTCTTTGGGTGCTAACTTTATTGCTTTCGCTGAATCTTCTAGGGCCTCCTCATAGCGCACTAGAGTGGTCAAGGCTGAGGCCCTGCGATAGTAGAGCTTCCAGTTCGTTTGACAGGCTTTGATTTGCTTTGTGGTTTCAGTGACTTCTTGCTTGGCTCTTTCTCTAAGCTTCTCTTCGGCGCTTATTTGAGCTATTAGTTGCGGTGCGCTTATGTATTTTCTTTGCTGCTTGTCTATATTGTTGGCAAAACCTTTCTCTTTGCTGGTACTCAGGGCTGACACCATGAGGAGCATTAGACCTGCGTGTTTGCAGCTTTGTCTATTGCTCTTGTGGTGAGGAATTCTGTTCATGAAGCCGTTGATTCTCACTCTAATAGTCTATCAATGCTTTACCAAAAGAATCGGCCTTGGTTTGGTCGCTTGCGGCTGCCCTCGTGTCTCCCATCTTCTCATGAATTTTGGCACGGTTGCGATAGAGAATTGGCTGCTTCGGTTTCAGTTCAATGGCATCATTCATATCCGAGAGCGCTTTATCGGGTTGGTTGAGAGCTAGATAGGCTTGGGCTCTATCAGCATAAGTCTGACTGTCTAGTGGGAAGTTCTTCAGCTCCGCGCTAAAGGCTTGCACTGCTTCTTCTAGTCGACCTTGATCTACCAAGGCCTTGCCTAAGTTGCGATAGACATGAAGCTGTTTGGGGCTCTTGCTGGCTATTCTTGAATAATCACTAATAGCCTTTTCTGATAACCTAATTCTGCGATAGGCCTCTGCTCTCTCAATGTAAAATCTGTCAGTATTTTGGTCTATTGCAATAGCTTTTGTATAGTCTTCAATTGCTTCGCTGACTTTGTTGTCGAGCATGAGCATGTTTGCTCTGCCTTCATATGTGGTGGCGGTTCTGTCCCCTAGTACAATTGCTTTCGTATAATCTTGCAGGGCTGGTTTGTTATAGGTGAGAAAAGCATTTAGCTTGGCCCGTAGAGTATAGGGCCAGTAGTCTCTGCTGTACTGTGCTACTAACTTGTCGCAGCGCTCGATGCAGTGCTTGTCTGCGCAGTGAGTAAATTTTTGGAACTCTCGAGCTATGTAGTGGTCCAGTATTGCGCGCGATTCTGAGTCTTTGCCTGACAGATTATAGGCCTTGCTTGCAGCTGAATGCATGCCATCTATGTAGTTCAGATCACTGTCCGTGTAAAATAGAGTTTTATAAAACCTTGGATCCTTTCCGTTTAGCTTGATGGCCTTGGTAAGGTCTTGTCGCGCTAAATTGTTTTTGCCAACACTATGTAAATATTCACCACGACGCCAATATCTATAAGCATTATTGCTATCCGCGCTGATAGCGCGTCCGAATTCTTCTATTGCTTCCTTGGGCTTCTTCCATGCGGCGTAGGTATCTGCCTTAATCTCGTAGACGACGGCTTTATCTTCGTAGCCGAGTGCCAAAGCTCTATTCGCGCTTTCAATGCTCTCTTTGAAGCGGCCTGCTAGCCGAAGGCTATTGGCGCGGTTGGCGAAAACGTGCGGGTGTGGACGTTTCGCTAGCGAGAGATCGTCATAAGCTAGTTGGGCTTTATAGTCGCCTGCTTTTTCAAACACTTCAGCGATTTGGACGTAGCACGTGGCTTCGTCAAATTTTTTGAGCATTTCGGCAATCAGTTGTTTAGATCGCCCTTTTTGCCCTAGTTTATCGGTGAGGAAGACTCGGGCTGCATACGGTCTACTTTCGTTTGGATGGGCTTTAATTTTTGCGTCTTGTTCAGCAAGGGCTTGTTTTAGATTTTCTGTCGTTTGCGATTTTAGTGCTTTCAACAGCAAAGAGGGTTTCTCGTTGCTGCTGTGGCTTTCTAAAGGGCAGAAAGAGAGCAGTATAGGCAGAACTAATGATACACACGACCATCGTGAGCGCAGAGAATAAGTAGATCTATTCATCCGCTAGAATCCTTCCTCATCTTCTAGAATCCTTCCTCGTCTTCTAAAATCCTTCCTCATCTTCGCATACGACCGTTGGTCTAATTGATTTTAGTGACAGGCGGTCTGCAAATATTCTCAGGCTTTCGCGCTGAGCTTGTTTTATTGCGAGGGTGTTGGTGGGATCGAATTCTTTGTTGAATTGCGCAATTTTTTCCCAGATTACTCCCTTAAATTGAGTGTCGTGATAGGTCGGGTCAGCCATTGCCAGGGCCGAGCTGAGGTTGGACATTATTCGCTGTTTGAGCGCACTAGTAGTTGCACTGTCTGAACTTTTGGGCGATTTCTCGGCGGCCTTAAGTTTTAGTTCGTAGAACAAGGCCAGCGAATAATGCAGCCTGGGCAGGAGTTCGGCACGAATTGATGGGGCGACGTCTTCTACAGCTGCTGCTGTTTGGTTATCCGATTGAGTAGTCAGTGCTCTTACTAGGCTATCCGTTTCGCTGATGGCTTTGTCCACTTGCCCCGACTTGGCCAGAGCCATGGCCAAATTAGCGCGCAATATGAACTGGTCTAGCGCTAAGGCATTACGTGTCTTTCCCGCTATTTGAGTGAAATTGCTGTTAGCTTTTTCCAGAACAGTAGCGGCCTCTTTGTACTCTCCGGCAGCTAGTAGGGCTGATCCAAACGCCGCTTGTATTTTCGTCGCTACCTGCGCTGGTAGTGGGCTAGCGGTAATAGTATTGGCTTCCTTATATAGCTCTCTCAACTGCGCGATAGCTTCAGCTCTGAGCTTGGTCGCCTCGGCCATGCTACCTGTACCGCCTTGAGGGTAAGCGAACGTGGAATTGCTGAGGCCGCTTTGAAGCTGCAGCACCAAGCCATTATGAGGGCCGGCCAGGCAGTAGGCCAGCTTGAGTTTTAGTATGGCGCTGTCGGCTCTATGCTCTTTAGAAGCGCTCAGAACTGGAGCGGCAAGACGATAGCTTTCAGCAGCTTGGGCGAGTAGGCCTGAATCCATCAGGCAGTCGCCGCGCCAGTTGTTAACTTCTGCACGTTTTGTGGCGTCGAGGTTTGGGTGCTCTAATACCTGGTCGTAAAGGTTGAGGGCTCGATTGATATCGCCACTCTGTTGCAGATGGCGGGCGTAGTAGATGATTTGTTTTGGGGGCACAGAAGCAAGGGGCTTGCCTTCAATATCTTTCACCGCCAGGTCGAGAAAACGCAACCTCTCGTCGTAAGATGGCGCGATTGCTGGCATTGCGCTCCACAAGAATTCGTCGCTATCAATGCTGGCGAATAAGCGGGCGCCTCTTTTCTCAGTTTGGTATAAGTGTCGTACCAGTGATGGAAGGACGCGACCGTCATGAAACAGAGTTGTTTGGGTGTTCTGATTTTTTGCTTTATCGCTATTCCAGACATTGTCTACTCTTATGGGCTTGCCCTCAAGACCAAACGGCACGCCTGCTATATGCCCCATCGATTCCATCTGCTCTTGAGTTGGCTTTTGTCCTGAATTGAGGAAGTTGAACATCATCAGTGAGCAGGTCACCACCGATAGCAGTCCGACCGCAGCATAAGTGGCAAGTCGCACTGGTACTGGCGCATCCGCTTTCTGCTTTTTCTTGCCTACGGCGTTTTTTTGCATGAAAGATAAATCGCCGATATTGCCCTGCAACATGAAATTTATGTCGCTCTGCATTGCTTCGGCGCTGGGGTAGCGATCTCTTGGTTCCCTTGCCATTGCTTTAGCGATAAAGCCGTCCAGTACGCTGGCTGGTACTTTGCCCGAGGGGTTTTCGCTTACTTTGGGTGGCTTTTCTGAAATATGCATGTGCAAGACGCGCAGTAGATTGTCTGCCTGATAGGGGGGATGACCTTCTAGTAGTTCGTAGAAGAGGCAACCGAGTGAATAGATGTCACTGCGACTGTCAACCGGGTCACCCAGGCATTGTTCGGGGCTCATGAAGTGCGGGCTGCCGAACATGTCGCCTGTACGAGTTAAGACACTAGTGTCGTTGACGATATTGAGCTTGGCGATGCCGAAGTCTACGACCTGCACCACTGGTTTGCTATTGTTGTCAAAGCAAATCATGATGTTGCTGGGCTTGATATCGCGATGCACTATTTCTTGCGAGTGGGCATGAGCGAGAGCCGACAGGGTTTGACTGACGATGCTCAATGAGTCTTGCAGTGAAAATTTGTGTTTGGCCTCAAGTAGTTGGGCCAGTGATTGTCCGGCGACCAAATCCATGACGAGGTAGGGTTCACCCTCGCTGTCGACGCCGTAGTCGCGCAGTCTAACAATATTGCTATGGTCTAACTTGCTGATGGCAACTGCTTCTTGCTTAAACCGCTTCAAAATATTGGCGTCTTTTGTGCGCGGCTGGTCTAGCAGTTTTACCGCTACTTCTTTGTTTAGCTCCAGGTGTTTGGCACGGTAAACAGTACTCATGCCGCCCTCGCCAATGCGCTCAAGCAACTCATAATGCTGGGCAATGATGCGCCCATTGGCACCGTCGGCTGCGTTATTGCTTAACGCATCAGGGTCTGTCGCTAGAGGGGCGCTGGAAGTTGCTGAGGGAGAAGCGTTAGGGGCTGCTTCCGTCGTCTCTGAATCTAAAGAATGCTCGTCCACCACAAGCTTCGCTTGCTGAGGAATTGCTTCCTTGTCGCGGGCGGGTTTCATAGCAAATTGGTCCTTAGTAAGCCTGCACTATATGTGCCCGCTTTGCTAGATTATTAGCTAGCTGACCGTTTGGAGAGTTAATCTGGCTAGCCAAGGGTATGTCCAAATTTATTAGCCCTCCTAATTAGTAAATCTATAGATGTTAAAGTAGTGTTTCGCGAAATGCGATGCGGCATGCAGGCAATGGAGATGACAGTGAAAATTGTTCCAAGTTTTGCTCATAGTCTTGCTCTTAGCTTAGCCCTTCTAGTGATTCCAACCACTGGTACTGGTCTTGCTGGTTTGCCGCCGGCCTTTGCTTCTGAGCCTCCTTATGCCAAGTTGCTAGAAAAGGGCGAGCGTAGTCTGAAGAAAAAAGACTATGAGAACGCCGTGGCCACATTCACTAAAGTTCTCAAGGACCATCCGGGAGTCTACGAGGCTTACCTCAGTCGAGCGGCAGCTCGCAGTGAGTTGAAAGACAACGATGGTGCCCTTGCTGACTACGAACAAGCGCTTAAAGCTAACCCCAATGTCGTAGAAATTTATCTTCAGCGTGGAGAGCTTTTGGCTCGTCTTGGCGAGAAAGATGCGGCTGTGCGCGATTATGGCGAAGTTTTGCGCCTTGACCCCAAAGATACTAGAGCCCTGCTATTGCGCGCTCAGGCCCTGAAGGAGAATGGCGATTTTGCTGGCGCAGCAAAAGACTATGACCAATATCTCAAATTTAATTCCAGTTCGCTTCCTGTACGTAGAGAGCGAGCTGAGTGCAAGCTGCAGGTCAATGCCTACAACGACGCTATTGCCGATTACGAGTATATTCTCAAGAAAGGCGGCAGCAAAGAGTTTGACGTGCACTATGAGTGGGGTGAAGCATTAAAGCTCAAAGGTGATACCAAGGGCGCCACCGATCAATTTAATCAAGCGATTGCCTATTATTCAAAGAACCTCTCTCGCTCGCAGAAGAAAGGCCTAGACTATGTTTATCGTGGCATGGCTTATTACCAGCTTTCTCAATTGGAGAAAGCACTCAGTGATTTAGAAAATGGCGTGCGTTTGCTGCCAGAAAATGCCATGGCGCAATCACGATTAGCTCATGTACAGTTAGCCAAAGGTGACAGCACTGCTGCCCTCGGCCATCTTGATGCAGCTCTCAAAATTAACCCTAGTCTGCAGGGAGCCTTAGTCGATCGCGCCACTATCAAAGCTGCCCAGGGCCGCTATGAAGATAGCAAAGCCGATCTTGATAAAGCGCTGCAGATTACCCGTAACGCTGAAGGGCTTTACTCTCGCGCTATGACGCTGCTTGCCTTGGGAGACGTCGGCGGCGCTGCCGATGATCTTAGCGAAGCTAACAAGCTTAACCCGGCTCTGATGGAAAGCAAGCGCAAAGAACTAGCTGCTAAAATTGAGACTGGCTCTGGAGCAGGCGCCAACGCTGACCAGGCAGCTAATTACAGTCGCTTGGCACTATTTGATTTAGCGGTAGGCGATCTTAGCTCGGCAGAGCGACTGGTGCGGCAATCGATTAAGCTTGGCCAGGGAAAGGGTGGTGCTACTAGCGGTGCCAATAGCCTTTTGCTGCTTGGCCAAATTTATTTGAAGAAACATTCATTGGTTGAAGCTGAAGCCCTATTTAGAACAGCTTTGAACAAGCTTTCTCAATCAGGGGATGGAAATCAGAAGTACGCGGTGTTTTCTCTTGAGCAATGCGCTAAGCAGTTTATGATGGGCTCTAAGCTTGAAGAAGCAGGTTCAATCTTCTCTGATACGCGCATGCTGCGAGCCGCCCATGGCTGGACTGAACACGCCATGCCCGCAGAGATATCTAAGCGGGCAGAGCAGGCAGTTGAGGCTTACAAGCAAAAACGCAAGTATGATCGCCAGGAAGATCTTGTGCGCAAAGCTGCTTCAGGCAGCGCCTCGGAGGGCGCTTCTGCAGCTAGCTCTGAAGCGGTAGATAATTCGCAAATCGAGATCAATCGGCCGATTCGCGATAAGTGGGCCCTGATTATTGGCACTGGCCGATTCAAAGATCCTAAAATCAATTTGCGCTACGCTGCCAAAGATGCCCAAGATTTCAGCGACTTTTTGATTAAAGAAAGAAATTTTGCTCCAGATCATGTTCAGCTTCTTACTAATGAGGCTGCTACCAGAGCCAATATTCTTTCTCTTCTGGGAAGCAAATGGTTGCCCCGTGTGGCCGAGAAAGATGATTTGGTTGTGATTTATTTTTCTACCCACGGCAGCCCATCAAGTTTAGACATAGGTGGCGTCAATTATTTAGTCGCCTATGATACTGATCCAACCGATCTTTATGCTACAGGAATCGCTATGCAAGACCTGGCTCGCATCATCAAGGCTCGGGTGCATAGCGATAGGGTCATGCTCGTGCTTGACGCTTGCCATAGCGGCGTTACTGCCCCAGCCAGTGGTAAGTCGATTGTTAGAGCGGGAAATATCGATGTTGACCCCATTGTGCAAGGTACCGGACAGCTCGTTATTTCATCGAGCAAACCCGATCAGCGCTCATGGGAATCTCAGCGCTACGAAGGCAGTGTCTTTACTCGCTATTTGATCGATGGCTTCCGTAAAAATGGCTCTCTGACAAAATTAGGTGACGCCTATAACTATATGGAAGCTGAGGTGCAGCGGGAAGTGTTGCGTGACCGTGGCTTGTTGCAGACCCCTGTCATGCGCAGCAAGTGGCGTGGCAGTGATCTAATTTTAGGGGTAAAGCCGGCTGCGCCTTCTCCTGGCTTGGGGCCAATTGAGCTGCCGGATGCCGTCGAGGCTCAGAGCAAGGGTAGTATCGCTGGTGGTGGTAAAACGGTCAGCGGCCGTACCCACTCGCCAGTTCATTCAGGTAGACACAAAGGAGCAAATCGTAAGTGACAGACCAACTGAATTCGGCACGGCGGGCGACAAAGCGCCTGTCGCTTAAGCTGATGGCCGTGGCCGCGATGGCACTTTCTTTTAATTCTTTCTTGCCAGCTCAGGCCGAAGAAATTATCTGGCGAGCTTTCAATGAGAGTGGTATCAAGTTTTTTGACGAACATGATTATGAGAAAGCTGAACAGAGCTTGTTGAATGCTGTTAAGGAAGCCGAGAAAATCGACCCACAGAGCCCTGAGCTTAAGACCAGCTTAGGCCTTTTGCGTAAAGTTTATCTGGCTCAAGGAAATAACGCCAAGGCTGACGCTATCGGGGCCAGGCTAGAGGCGATGGAATCAAGTGATCATGATAAAGGAACAGAGACTCCATCGGGCGAGATTCCTTCTGGTGAAGTTCCCTCTGGCGAGATTCCGGCTAAGTCTGAGCCAACAAGCAAGGCTCAAGCGGGTGGGTCTGAAGAGGCAAAATCACTTTCCCGCACTGGTACTTCGGCCGCAGTAGCAAAAGTGGAAGTAGCAACGGAGGCAAAGTCTCCTTCTGGTGTTGGCTCTGCTTCTAGTTCTAGTTCTAGTTCTAGTGTTAGCTCTGCTTCTACTTCTAGTTCCAATTCTAGTTCAACTGCTAGCTCCGGTTCCGAGACTCAAATTGCCTCAGTGCGCGGCATTGCTGGCGAGCTAAAGTCTGGCGGAATAGTAAAGAAAGCCGAAGAGCTATTCAAGATGACTGGCCACATCAGCTGGACGAAGGGTCTGGCAATATCGGCCGATGGCAATCGGGCATTGTCAGGCAGTGACGATGACTCTGTGCGCTTGTGGGATTTGACCACAGCCAAAGAAATCAAACGATTTGATGGTCATGAAGATAACGTCAACTCTGTTGCTTTCTCCCCTAGCAGCAATACTGGTATGTCGGCCAGTGGCGATTCATCAGTGCGCATCTGGGACCTTGATTCTGGCGCACAACTGAAAAAACTAGTGGGTCACGGCAATATTGTTTTGGCTTGCGCCTATTCTCCTTCTGGTAACAAAGCTGCTTCTTGCGGTTATGACGGTACGGTGCGTATCTGGGATGTTCTCAACGGCACCCAGTTGCAAGTCTGTCAGGGGCAGGGTACTGTGCGCTGCGTCGCTTTCAGCCCTGACGGTGAGCAGGTTGCCAGCGGCGGCAGCGACAAAGCGGTCACACTCTGGCGGGTGCGGGATGGTTCGGTTATTCGCCGCTTCACTGGTCACAAGGGTGACGTCACTACCGTCGGCTTCTCGGCCGATGGCAGCAAGCTTTTGACTGCTAGCCGTGACCTCACCATCAGAACCTGGGACGTTGGTAGCGGTAGTGAACTGAAGCAGTTCATTGGCCACGGTGATTGGGTCTGCAATGCCCGCTTTATTAAGTCAGATAGCAAAGTGGCAAGCGGCAGCCTAGATAAGACCTTCCGCATTTGGGACGCTGAACAAGGTACTGAAACCTGCTCTTTCACCCTCAACGCCTACGGCATGTTCGGATTGGCCCTCACTCCTAGCGGCGAAAACGCCCTGACTGGCAGCAACGATTATTCTTTGCGCTATTGGAAACTAACCGAATAGATGAAGATAAGATGCTTCAGTAAAGCTTTCAAGAGATATTTCGCCATTTAATGTAGTAATCTTCATCTAACCACTACGATATTGGTTAGCATGGTCGATTGGCGACCGTTTCTGGCTTGAAAAGTGGTTGTGCAAATGGCCAAGAATTATTACTTCTGTACTCGATACTGATTGAAAGGATTCCATCGCAATGTCCCGAGTTGCCATCATAGTTGGTGCTGGTCCCGCTGGTTTGACTGCTGCCTATGAGCTTTTACAACGGAGCGATGTTAAACCAATCATCATCGAAAAGTGTGATGTGATTGGCGGTCTCTCCCGCACAATCGAATACAAGGGTAATCGCCTAGATATCGGCCCCCACCGCTTCTTCTCGAAGTCAGACCGGGTGATGGATTGGTGGATGACCATGATGCCTGTGCAGGGTCTGCCTGGGCAAGAAGTTGAAATCAGCTATCACAATCAAAAACGCACTATTCCGGTGAGCCCAGATGGCCCCGCTCCAGATGATGTAGAAAACGTTTTGATTACTCTGCAAAGACAGACGCGCATTTATTATTTGCGCAAATTCTTTGATTATCCAATTAGTCTCAAGCTAGTTACTTTCACTAATCTTGGTTTGGCTCGCACCATTCGCATCGGCTTGAGCTACATGAAGGCTATGGCGCTGCCAATTAAACCTGAATCAAACTTAGAAGAGTTTTTCACTAACCGCTTTGGTCGCGAACTATATCTGACATTCTTCAAAGATTACACTGAAAAAGTTTGGGGTATCGCTTGCTCAAAAATTAGTGCCGACTGGGGTGCTCAGCGGGTTAAGGGCCTTTCGATCGTCAAAGTTGTCACCCATGCTGCTAAGAAAATGCTCGGCTCAGTTACTGACTTGCGTCAGAAACAAACTGAAACTTCATTGGTAGAACAGTTCATGTACCCGAAGAAGGGCACTGGCTCAATGTGGCAAGAAGTAGCTGATCGTGTTCTTGCTAAAGGCGGAGAAATTCGCAAAGATTCAGAAGTGGTGCGCTTCATTACCGAAGGCAATCAAATCACCGCTGTTGAAATCAAAAACAGTGTTACTGGTGCAACCGAGATAGTAAAAGGTGATTATTTCTTCTCTACTATTCCAGTAAAAGAGCTAGTCGCTAAGCTCGATGCCCCAGTGCCAAAAGATGCTAAGGAAATTGCCGAAGGGCTTATCTACCGCGACTTTATTGAAGTCGGGATGCTCGTCAATAAGCTCAAAGTATATGAAGATTCGCCCACTGGCAAAAAGCTCATTGCCGACAACTGGATTTATGTGCAAGAAAACGACGTCTTGATTGGTCGCTTGCAGATTTATAACAACTGGGGCAACTACATGGTGGCAGACCCCACCAAAGTCTGGCTTGGCCTGGAATACTTCTGTAATGAGAGTGATGAAATTTGGACATGGCCAGACGACAAGCTCAAGCAGCTTGGCGCCGATGAGTTAGACAAGATTGGCATCATCGACAAAGCCGATGTGGTTGATTCGATGGTAATTCGTATGCCGAAGACCTACCCTGGCTATTTTGGCTCATACGACCGCTTTGATGATTTGACTAAGTATATTGATACTTTCGAGAATCTCTTCTTGGTAGGCCGCAACGGCATGCACAAATACAACAACCAAGACCACTCAATGCTGACTGCAATGGTGGCTGTGGATAATATCGTGGATGGTATCAAAACCAAAACTAATATTTGGGATGTGAATACCGAGATGGAATATCACGAAGAGAAGAAGAGCTAGGCGAAACCCGTGCTCGACCCCCGTTTTGTCATTTTTGCTTCGCTCTTTAACCTTGTTGGTTCGGCTGTGTACGCCCGTAAAACCTTCAAGGGTGAGACCAAGCCTAATCGTGTCACCTGGCTCTTGTGGATGATTATCCCAATGATTGCCTTCTTTGCCGAATTGCAGGAAGGCGTGGGCTTGCAGTCTTTGATGACTTTTATGATTGGCTTTGGACCGCTGCTGGTCTTTGTTGCTTCATTTCTCAACAAGCAGTCTTATTGGCAAATATCAAAGCTAGATTGGGCTTGTGGCATACTCTCTGTTGTCGCTCTTTTGGCCTGGAAGGTTTCGGGGCATGGGGATGTGGCTATTGCTTTCGCTTTGATTGCTGATGGTCTGGCCGGGTTGCCTACTTTGATCAAAGCCTGGAAGGAGCCTCAGTCTGAGCACTATGCGCCTTATCTGACTAGTGCCATCAGTGCTGGTATCACTCTGTTGACTATCAGTGATTGGACTTTTGCCAATTATGCTTTCCCTGCTTACATTCTCGTTACTGGTGTTGGTGTGGCGGCCATTGTTCGCTTTCAGTGGGGCCTATTCTTTAGTCTTCGTGAGCCTGTTTGAGTTGTGATTACTAGGTGTGAATTGTATTAGCTTGCGATGTAAGGACCGGCCCTTTTCTGCCAATTATCGCCTTTTTTAAGCCAAAGACTTGCAAAGAGAATATAAGTATTACTAGGGTATCAACGCTAAAACTAGCACTAAGTTCAACCAAGTCACAAATTAGCGCTCAAATAAGCGCCCAGATAAGCGAAGGTACAAATGAAAAATTTAGTCAGTCTATTGGTGGCATGCGCGGTGGCAACACCAATGTTTATTTCTTTGCCAGCTTTCGCTGATAGCATCGAGCATACTTCAAGTTCGTCGAGCAGCAGCGAGACAATCGATGTTAAAAAAGGAGTAAAGTTCAAATTTCGTGAGCGGCTGCATGATTTGCACAACCAGATTGATACAGCCGTTGCCAAAGGCTGGATTAATGGCTCCCAGGCTGCTGGTTTCAGAAGTGAAGCCGACGCTCTAGTGCGTGAGACTTCATCCGCTGAAGCTGCGGGCTGGCCAGAAAGCCGAGTTGATCATTTAGAGAAAGCCGTGACCAAGCTCAATGCTTCTCTTTCCACAGCTTCAACATCTTCGGGTTCGAAAGCTGCAGCTCCGGTTGTCAAAACCGTCACCAAAGCTTCGACTAAGAAATCCACAGTGAAAGTGAAGAAGACCACATCGCCTAATTAGTTAGCGCTATTTGGGTTCGGGCTATCTAGCCCTGTTTATTTCCGCTTCTAATTCGCCGGGCAGCAGCTTGGGAAAATCGTAAGAGACTAGTTCTGTTGTCGATTTTACTGGGCCGCTCTCGGTGATAGATTTTACTAGGCCGACATTGGGGCCATACCAATAGGTCTTGGTCGCTTTATTGCCGCCAGTGTTGACTGCGCTCACCACTTTCATGGCGTTGAATTTTCCGGCTGGAACAATTGTTTCTTCTGGACCGCTTACTGTATAGCTTTCGGTTGAAGCTGTGTTCATCATGCCTGTTCCGGCCCACTGCCAGCTATCGCCATTTTCTAGTGGGTGTTTTAGTACTTGTTTGGGCGGCAAATAGTCGGCTTTCATACCATTGGCTTCGTATTCGAGGTGGTGGTCTAGTACCAGGCCATTGCCTTTGCTGTACCAGTCGCTGAATTTTTGTGTGGGTGAAGTCTCAACCTGTATTTGATGCCAAATGCTGCCATCGCTTTGTTTGTCATCGTGAATATCTTTCATTGAAAAGGCGCTCTGCTTGCCGTCTGCAGTTGTGGTCTGATATTTCCATGAGTATTTCCAGCGGGCGGGAAAATAATCTGGGGGTGGTGGCTTTTTAACTGTTTTCGCTGGTGGTGCCGCTGATACAGAGTTGCTTGTTGCTAAAAAGTAGATTGAAGTGCACAGAGCCAGTAAATAGTGTTTCTTCATTGCACTCCTTGAAATTATCGTTCCTAGCGTGATGGCCTTAACATGATGTCCTCACTAAGCTGCCTGAATCAGGGAGGCTTAATGAGGACAATTATAGCTAATTACGTGGGTGTAGTGGCGTGGGTGGTGACGCAAGGAAGTGTTGAAGGGAAGTGTTGAAGGGAAATGACCTAGGGAGTTTTCGTGTTTGTTTTTGTGTTGTTGTGTAGTGTGATGCCAGCCAGAAATTTATGCCGAGCGAGCTATTTGTTGTTGGAATGTATGGGTGACAGCATGGTTGATCTGTCGATCTGTCTGGGTTGTGATTTCTGCTACAGCGCAGATGTCCCAGATGATTGATTCGCGGTAGAGAACATCATCTTGGAACAGCCAGTCAGAGCTTTTCTTGGTTAGGGCAATATCGACGAAGTCGCTATCACTATATGTGTTGCTGACGAATGCCAGTCTCGGTAGTTTTCCTGTTTTGTAGCGGTTTTCGCGATTCAATCTTTCGATTGATTGCAGTACTTCGACGCGATCAACTGCATTAGGTAAGCTATTGAGGAATTTAGTTAAGACACCATACTGCCCATTTTCGGCAGCTTCCGTTAGTTGACGGAGTTTTGCTTCTGGCACATTTGTGCTCGAGGATTTGTCTTTCAAGAGCAATCTCCTTTTTGATTTCTTGCCTGCGCCCCAGGTACAAATCGATAGTAGTTGCATCTCTTTACATCGTCACTGGTAAAAATACTAATGAAAGGCTGAAACCCTTACCTGGCATCAAAAAGAAATTTTTTGACACCTTTGCGCGAAGTTTTGGCAGATTAATCGCAGCTCAGAAACGGCGAGCTGATGGCAAAAACGCTATCGCTTGAAAAGCCTGCGCGCGCCTACTCTTGCGCAATTTGAGCTATGATTGCAGCGTTATAACAGGGTTTCATGTGAGAGTTGTTCGCGAATCTAAACCTATATGTATAGTGCTGGGTCTTCTCTCGGTAATTGCTCTGGCTGTGCCACCATCGGTAGCACTACAGGCGGCTAACTCGGCCACTAGTAACTCTACTAGTAGCTCTAACAATAGTCCCGACGGTGGAACTGTTTCTGGGCACGGTGCCGGCTCTTTCTATGATATTAAGATGACTCCTGATATCGATCATGGGGCTGCGGCCGCTGGTCAATTGCGGGCTGATGCTGCTGAAATCGCTGATTTGTTAGAAATTATGCCTTACGTTGAGCGTTTGCGCGAGCAGAAGAAAAATAGCCCTTCTTCAACGAGTGAGCTGCCTAAGCCACTTCTCAATGCAAAGGTCTTATGTCTCTGGCGCATACTTGTTCTCACTGAAGAAGTGCGACGCTATAGTGCCGCCATCGACTGTGACCTGGCCTCGTCAAATGTGGTTTTGGCTGATTTGACTGGAAAGCGTGATGCTACTAGCAACATGCTCAATACCGTCAACTTCGCTCAGGGTGGAGTTCTTGGTATTACCAAACAGTCCCTTCTTTTGAGTCATTTTTTCAATAGCTCGCAGATGCCAATCATGATTAGTGCGAGCTTGAGTACTGGTTTGTCACTGACAAACTTGCTGCTACCGGCCGTGTGGAAGAGCAAAATTACTCAATCGCAAAATATTCTTTCGCACTTTATCAATACTAGTTATCGTCCACCAGACGCTGATCATAGTTATCTGTTCAAATTCTTCACTAGTGAGATTCCTGGTTCGACTAATCACTTGACCCGGCGTGAGATTCTTTTGAAGCATTGGCAAGCGTTTAAGCACTTAAATCCAGAAGACCACAAGCTTATGCGCAAGCTCTCTGCTAGCCCTGAGCCCAATGAAGACATGGCTGAGAATATCAATGTTTTGTCGTTGCGTATTGAATTGCTGCACGACTTAAAGACACACGTTGAAGAAGTCGATGGTGCCCTTTACGAATTACACAAAGCAATACGGTCCAACTGAGAAATTTATGTTCTTACCCTTGATAAAAAACATTACTGCTGTCGTTTGTGCCTTGAGTATTTTTCTTGCACAACCAGCTTGTGCTCTTGAGCGCATACAATCTTCTGGCTCTAGTCAATTGGGAAGCGCCATTTCGCTTTCTCCTGGGGCGAAAGAAGCGGCTCAATTGCTTGGTCTAATGCCCTATGTGCAGAGGCTCTATGAGCTTAAGGCCACAGGCAATAGTGAGCCAGGTGTGATGAGTGATGAACAGCTGGCTTTGCGTGTGCAGCTCTTAGACAAAATTTTAGAGCAGTCTTTAGAAGTTAGAGTTGTGGCCGATCGCATTGACCGCGAATTAGCCTGGACTTACACTGGCAAGGGCATGCTCGAAGCGCGCCGGCAGAAGCGGCTCAACTATTTGTTTACTGCTAACTTTATGCAAGGTGGCATACTCGGTGTCTTGTCCGGTCCGCAGTTTCTCACCAATCATCCTAATACTGGTGGCGAATTATTGCTGGTTGCGAGTAGTGTAGGTCTTTTGCTTTCGTCTTTATCTCTGGTAGCGAGCCGCAGCGGTACAAAGAAAATGGATGGCGAGCAAACTGTTTTAGCCGATGTTTATAGCCTCAATCAGCCTGGGACGCCACTGTCTAGTCCGGGCGAGCACGACCCGATTGTGGTTATGAAATTTTTGAATTCTGTGCCACCCAACTCTCTCGAGCATAAAACTCGCAAAGAAGCTCTGATTGAGGCTTGGAAGAAAGGGCAGTATTTGAAAAATCATAGTGAAGAGCATTTGAATAAGCTTGCTGTGGTGACACCACCAGGCACTAAGTATCGTGAAGACATCAAGCTTTTGGGTGATCGTATTCGCATGCTCTATGACGTGCAATGGACAATCGAGCAACTCGACGCTGAATTGCTTGAATTGATGAGAGCAACCAATTAGTGTCTTCTTAAGCTAATCCCTAGGCTAAGCCGTCAGTGAAATTAAAGAAGACACCAGTGGGGTCGTACTTCTTGCGCAGTTCTGCCAGTTTGTTCCAGTTAGCTTTTGAATAGGCATGAACGGCATGTTCTGGGTAGGTCACTGTGTCAGATTCGGCCACATAGTGACCTACAGTGAACGGTTTTAGCAGAGTAAGCATCTCTTTGTGCCATTTTAGATTGGCCGCGTCATCGACCTGGTCTTTCCACATTGTCCAGGGGCCGCCGTAGAGTTTGCCAGTCATGGAGAAAGCGGTGTCTTTTGGTGGGGGTGTTGGCACGTTGGGGCCGGTGAAGACGGCGTACATAAATACAGTGGCTGGTGATGGGCATTTCTTGAAATGTTCAACAGTTGCCGTAAATATTTCAGCCGGATTGGTGTTTGAGAACATTGCTTCGACCTGGTTGCGCATATTTTCTGGCCAGAGAGCGCCAGAGGCGTCAAATAGACTTTCAAAGTCAGAGGGCTGGTTGACTGATTTTGATAGACATTTACTGATTACCGGGCAGGTGTCGAGGATGGCCATGGCCGCTTTGCCTTTGTCTTGGCTATCGGTGAAAGCAGTGCCAGTCACCATGCAGACTTTGCCGCCCTGGTCTTTAGTCTTTTCTGCTAGTTCCGCTGGGGCTGTCACCATCCATAGTGACAGTTCTACGCAAGGGTCTAATTTCGGTGCTGTCTCATTGATCCACTGAGCGACCTCTTTGTATTGCTCTAGTGAGTAGTGATAGACACTGCATGTAAAAGCTTTGGGAATGTCATAGAGCTTGAGATGGTAGCGCAAACATACGGCGAAAAGGCCTGGGCCAGCCCCGCGGGCTGCCCAGTAGTAGTCTTGATTGTGATCTTTGTCGGCCACGATTAACTCACCATCGGCGGTGACCATTTCGATTTTTTCGACGCTCTCAACTCCGTGTCCCCAGACTCCTTGATTCCACGACATGCCGCCGCTAAGCAGATAGCCACTCAGTTTCACCTGGGGGCAGTGACCAGAAGGGAAGGCCAGATTATGTGCTTTGAGTTTCTGTTGAATTTCGCGGTTGCTAATGATCGGCTCACACACTGCTATTTTCTTTACCGGATCAATCGATATCACTTTGTTCATGTTAGTGAGGTCGATCATCATGCCGCCATTGCGCAGTGATGGAGCGCACCAGTTGTGACCGCCACCGCGTACAACTACTTTCATGTTGTTAGCTTTGGCAAATTTGACCGCGGCAATAACATCGGCGTCAGTTTTTACTTGCACGGCTACTTGCGGTGCGCGGTTGGCATAGTATCTGTTCCACAGGCCGCCATATACTTTGTCTTTGAAATCTTTATCGCTGGGTAGCGAAATGTCGCAGGTGATAGCTTTGCGCAAGGCCTCAACGTCAAAGCTGGCTTTTTTTGTTGCGGCCAAGACTTTTTCGGGATTAATGCTGCCAACAAAGATAGAACTAGCCACACCCAGGCCGCCAGCCAAGAATATTCTGCGACTAACTTTGACCTGGGGTTGCCTATCTTTATTCTCGGTCATCAATTACACCTGCAGATTCGTGTCTTTACCCAAGGCCTTTTTGTAAAAGTGCTATTGCTCTTATTTGCGTTTTAGTATCTTTTCCCCAGCTTCATCGTAAATATAGGGGCCGCCATCGTCGT
>JAUPUU010000441.1 GCA_030917395.1 Cyanobacteriota bacterium erpe_2018_sw_21hr_WHONDRS-SW48-000092_B_bin.40 | reverse complement strand
GGATTGCCACGATCTGTTCTTCTGTGTGTTTGCTCTTGCGCATTTACTTCTCCCCTTTCTAGGTTCAATTTTAAATGCAGTTGTCACCTTTGCAACGGGTCAATTTTCGGGGAGCAGGTCACGATGCCAATCAAGACGCTGTCGCTGAGCTATGGCCAGAATTCGAGTCTTTGATACCCGACAACGAATCTGCTGTAGAGCACGTACTGCAAAAGCTCTTCGAATACGAAATGATCCGCTGCCACTGTGGCAATCAGGAAGCAGAAAATTTCGCAAGAATTAGCCTGCGCATCCTTGCCTGTAGACAATGTTCTCGAGAAATACGATTCCTTGCGCGAACCTGCTTTCGCTATGTAAAACAACTAAAAGCCTGGCTGGGAGCAATCTACTTAAAGGAAAGAAGAGTGCTGATTACCAGCTACCGACTAACTAGGCTCTGCAACATCGCCTTCGCTACGGCACACAACATCGTCACCACCCTGGCCTGTCACCTGCAAAAAGAACTTGAGCTAAAACCAAGCACTGATGTATATTCCGCACCACTAAACTCATTTATAAAAATACTATTCCGACGCAGTCTAATTTCGGTTTCCTACAAACATCCATCCGAACCGCCGGACGAAAGCAACAGAAATAATTTTCAAACACAGAAGGAGCAAGAGTCACAGAGTTTCTCCAGTTCTTCTGAGTCGTCTAGAGATTGCGCAGCTGACAACATTGACATTGACTTAACAGAGACCGACATGATTGTCTTTGATGCGATTCAACAGATGCCAATTTCCCAGGACTCCCTTTGTATTGCCACAGCCATGAATGCAGCGCAGGTATCCTCAGCTCTAGTAATGCTAGAAGTATCAGGTCTAATAGAAGCACTACCAGGAAACTTGTTTATCCGATGCAAGCAGCGCGAGACCCCTAGCTCATCAGGCGCCCAAAAAGATTCGCTAACAGCAATTGGCTTTAGAGCTTACCTCACCATCCGCGAAATATACGGCGGCGTAAGTCGAAAATATCTACAGCTCTACCTAGCAGCATTCTGGTGCCATTTCGACAGTGTTAGATGGCAGCAAGATTCGCTACTGAAAATACTCTTGAGAGGAAAGTCAATTCAGTTTCAAGAGGTACTCAGCTATGTGTCACCACTAACAGTATCAATCATGCCATTGGCGGCACCAAAGTTAACCAAAAGCCAGAATTAAGAACCCTAGTCAGGATGCCTCTAACCCAATACTACTAATCTCAATACTTGCAATCCGCAAATTGCAACTGCCAAAAATCCAAGCTGCTAAACAGAAACAACCCTGTCGCCACCACGCAGGAGAGCAGTTTCCAGTGCTTCTATGGCGCATGCTATCAGTACATCGTACTCGTTAGCGTGATCCGGGAATGTAGCCACACCGATACTGGCAGTAACAGAGAAATTTTGGCCATTGTGGTTAATCGCCTGGCTATTAACTCGCAGTCGAATGCGCTCACCAACCAATGAAGCACCAGCAGCATTGGTCTGCGGAAGAATTACGGCATACTGCCACTGATTGTATTTGGCAGCTACGTCAACTTCTCGCAGGGCGCTACGCACGGCGTGCGAAACTATTTTCTGAATTGCTTCAGCAGTTAACGGACCATACTGTCCAGCCAATTCATCATAGCCATCAACACTCAGGAGAACCAAAGATGCTGGGTGCTTGTACCGCTTAGCTCGAGCCAGCTCGGCCTTCAGTTCTTTTACAAAAGCACGATGATTGTAGAGTTCAGTAATAGGATCGAGCAAAGCAAGACGCTCAATGTCCTCACCTTTGGCAGCCGACAGAGTAACTTGCTTAGTCACCAAAGCGGTTTGCTTTTCATAATCCCGAACACGCTCCAAAACCGAAGAATTTGCAGCGATCCTTTCAGCGAGCTGGGGTCGGTGCTGCCTCAAGTCATTTAAGACTCGTGTAAAAAGAGGCTCTCCGCCACTTTTACTAGCTGAATTGATGGGCTGATTGGACATGGCAAACCTTAACTATGTTCCGGAGGTCAATTTCTACTGCTAATTTACAGTAGAAAGGCTATTTATGTTTGCCACGCTTAATCAATAATCTCTTAATTGGTTTCTTCTTAGCGACGTGTCTCTCAAGAATATCGATGCAGTCGACATTAGTAACTCCGCCATAACTCAATCCCAAGGGGTCGACCACAACCACCGGACCATGCTTACAAAGACCCAAACAGTCAGACTTCTTCACCTTGAAGACATAGTCTAACTGAGCTTTCTCAACAGTTTTGCGCAAGAAGGTCAAGACATCTTGAGAATCTCGTGCAGCACAATGCTTTCCCTTTGTGCAAACGAGCAGCTTGGTACAGGTGCTTGCCATAAAATGTCCCCAGCGCTCGAAGTGGATACCTGACGGGTATTCTAGTGCCAATAATTAGTCTACAGACCAAGTTCTAAAGCTGTTGACAATTAAATTCTCTGTAAGCCTTCTCGAGAATCCTTCATCTTCACTTATGGCAGCGGCAAATTCTCAATCTCAACATTCACGGGACAAGCCTCAAGACTTATCCCGAATATACGAGTGAAGAAATATTGCTCCGACTGTAAGGTCCTTATGATATTTTCCGCCTTACGAAAGCCGTGAGATTCACCTTCGTAAGCGATATAGGCCACCGGAATACCTTTCTTTCTCAGAGCACCAACCATATCCTCCGCTTGATTGGGAGGTACCACCTTATCGTCAAGCCCCTGGAAGAAAATCACAGGACAATTTAGCTTCTCAACGTGGTTGATTGGAGAGCGCGACAGATAGAGCTCACGCCCAGAGGGATACGGCGCCACCAAATTATCGGTGTAGCGCGACTCAAACTTATGGGTATCACGAGCCAGAGCTTCTAAATCGCCAATACCATAGTGACTGGCGCCGGCGGTGAAGACATCTGTAAAAGTAAGGGCACAAAGAACGGTGTAACCGCCAGCACTGCCTCCTGAAATCGCAACTCGGCGAGGATCGGCCAACTTTTTGCCGACAAGATACTGGACGCAACTGCGACAATCGGCAACATCCACAAGCCCCCAATTCTGATTCAGTCGCTGGCGATATTCACGGCCATATCCAGTGCTTCCACCATAATTAACATCGACGATAGCAAAACCACGCGACGTCCAATATTGAATTCCCAGAGACAAAGAGCTTGATGCAGCCCCTGTCGGCCCACCATGACACTTAACAATCAGTGGTGGAGCTTCCGCTGGCAACGGAACAAAGTCGGGATTGGTTGGCGGATAGTAAAACGCAAACGCAGTTAAACCGCCATCCGTGGGGAACTCGATTACCTCCGGTTTGGAGAAATACGCCGACGGAGGAAGAGTCGAAGCCGATGCTTTTAAACTCTTGAATTGACAGGTATCAAGATCAAACTCGACAACCGATTGAGGTTTATCAGCGGAGGCCGCCAACATAGCGACCCTATTATCTCCGGCAGTCAGGTAAGAAAATTCAGTAAAAGAGCTTTCAATTTCAACAAATTTATGACCAGTGGAACTGGCGAAATCGAGTTCCAGCTTGCCTAAACTCCAGATGCCACGGCGGTTAAAAGCAAAGACCACCAATTTTTCTGACACAACCGCATACGTTGACTGCCCGAACACCCACATAGGTAATCCGAATTCACACTGAGCATAGGCTGCTTCTGACAGCAAAGGCCGGGAATCAAGACTAAATAAGTCAACAACTACCTGGGGTTGCCAGAATCCGGAATGGTCAGAAATGTAGAAGAGCTTACCATCGGGAGACCATTGCGGCTGAAACACCGAACAGTCAAGGCCACCGGCTACTAATCGACACTTTTGCTGCAAGCCAGAAGGCTCAACAGTATCAGCGCCCATCACATACAGTTCACAACCATCCCAAGGCATATTGGGGTGCCGCCAGCAGAGGTAGGCTAAGGTCTCACCGTCGGGACTGAGACGAGGAGATGAATAGAAATCAAAGCCAGAGGCCACTACCAGCGGATCAGCAATACGACCATCTTCGCTGGCAGATCGTATTGGAATTGCCACAATAGTGTTTACAGGCTCTTGGTGATCAGGGCTATGCTCCTCCATGACGCAGAAAAGCCGATTGCGTTTGCGATCAATGCAGAAATCGGTAAATCGATGGGAGTGCTCGGCATCGTAGGCAGGAGTCAAAGCCACCGGTTGAGAAAATGAATCATTCTCCGACTTGCAGTAGTAAATTCGTTGATCTTCGAAGCTTACGTAAAAAATTTCACCGATATCGGTAAAAAAGCTACCACCACCGTACTCATGCACCAATGAACGAATGCTGACCGGCGACGGATTAACATCAGCAAAAGCTGCTTTATCTTGACTATCTCGAGAGCACTTCACAAGTACTGACCGCCCACCTTCGCTGGGGCGACCTTCCAACCAGAAGAGAGTCGTTCCATCAGAATCATAGGTGGTTTGACTAAGGCGCAGAGCTCCCCGAGCAACCATCTCTGCCGCAATAGGCGAAGGCCAAGCGCCACAAGGGCTATTAGCAACCGCTTCAATCTTTACTTCAGGCATAAACTCTCCAAACTTAATAGTTACAAACACAGAGAAAAGTACAAACGAAGCAGCGCCAGCAAGTGCACAGTATATAATTGCTGGCAGGTTATGAGGTCAATCGGTATCTGTGCCAGTTAACGTCACGGTTCGCTACTTTGCCATACTTAAAGAAGAGCGCGGCCAGGCGAGTGAGCAGATTCGCACCAGCGCAACCGATCTGGCAGGTCTATTTGCCGAACTTTCGGCCAAACATCACTTCTCTCTAGTCAAAGAACAATTGCGCGTTGCTGTCAATGACTGCTTTGTCGATTGGCAAGACCCAGTCTGCGAAGGGAACCAAGTCGTCTTCATTCCACCAGTAGCTGGCGGTTAAGAACCATGCTCAAAAACAATTTGGAGAAGAGCGATAAGCAGCTAGGGAGTGCAAACTTTCGACTTTCGCCAACAAGAATCGAAGTCGAGCAACTCAAGGCTACCCTAGAAAACCCACAAGCCGGGGCAATAGTCTGCTTCGAGGGAATAGTGCGCAATCACAATGAAGGCAAAGCCGTACTCAGCCTAGAATACGAGGCCTACGAATCGTTAGCGGAGAATGAAGCAGCGAAAATACTAAACGAAGCACAGCAAAA
Source organism: Cyanobacteriota bacterium erpe_2018_sw_21hr_WHONDRS-SW48-000092_B_bin.40 (assembly GCA_030917395.1). Classification (GTDB taxonomy): domain Bacteria; phylum Cyanobacteriota; class Vampirovibrionia; order Obscuribacterales; family Obscuribacteraceae. The sequence goes on along the minus strand of JAUPUU010000441.1, from coordinate 7,222 downwards.
CTTTTCCATTATTTCAGCTGTTTGCGTGCATCGCACGGGGCTTCTCGATATCGGTGAAGCCGCTGTATTTGTTGGCGTCACATCAGCCCATCGCGACGCCAGCTTCCAGGCCTGTCGCTTTATCATTGACGAAATAAAGACGCGCTTGCCCATCTGGAAAAAGGAAACCTACCAAGACGGATCAGCAGATTGGGTCAACTGTCAGCATACCCACACAGAATCGCAAAATAAATCGCACAATAAATCGCAGCCCCAATCACGCAACAAAGCACAAGAATCGCACAGCAACGCACAAGCCGAGTCGCATAAAAATTCATCGGCAGGAGATACACAGTGAGCAGTCTCCACGACATCATGGAAGATAAGCCAGCGGCTGCGCCGAATCAACTAATTGATAGCTTTGGTCGCGCACACACTTATTTGCGTATTTCAGTCACAGACCGCTGCAACCTGCGTTGCCTCTACTGCATGCCCCACGAAGGCATGGAGTGGAAGAAACGCGACCAACTCTTAACCTATGAAGAAATAACGCGCCTGGCCACCATTTTCACAGACATGGGCATTCGTAAAATAAGATTGACCGGCGGAGAACCTATGGTCAGAAACGGCTTGCCAACTCTCATCAAAGAGCTGGGAAGAATTCCTAAGCTAGAAACCCTAGCCATGACCACCAATGCCACACTGCTTGCAACCCACGCCCACGACTTAAAGACATTGGGTCTAAACGCCCTCAACATCAGCCTTGATACATTTTCGAAAGAGCGCTTCCAGGCAATCACGCGCCTCGACCTTTTTGACCAGGTGCTGCAAGGTATTCATACGGCTATCGACTGCCAATTTGATAGCTTGAAATTAAACATGGTAGTGATGTCCGGTATCAACGACGATGAAATAATGGACTTTGCCGACTTTGCCGCTAGACACAAAATCAACGTGCGCTTCATTGAGTACATGCCTTTCAAAGATAATTCCTGGGCAAGCGACAAAGTTGTAACCTACAAAGATATGCTAAGCCAGATAGAAAGCCGCTATGAGCTAACGCGAGTCGAGGGCGATCTCTCAGCGGTAGCCAAAGACTACGCCATCACCGGCGGCGGTTCAGTCAGCTTCATCACCTCTATGTCAGAGAGCTTTTGCTCGACTTGCAACCGCCTGCGTTTAACGGCCGACGGCTCCATCAAATCATGCCTGTTCCACCCAGCGGAGATAAACCTTCGCGATGGTATGCGGCAGGGAGCGAGCGATCAAGAGCTACAAGGTATGATTCTATATTCATTGGCTCAAAAGCCAGAAGCTCACCCTCCAGCTGAAGAGATAGCAGCGATGGAGAACCGAGCAATGATCGAAATTGGAGGATAGACAGTCATGCGCGATGTCTCGCATAAAGTAAGTACGCTGAGAACGGCAGTAGCAAAAGCGATTTTGCGAGTTAGTCCAAGCACTATCCAGCAAATCAAAAATAATACTTTGCCCAAGGGAAACCCCCTGGATGTAGCGAAAGTAGCTGCCATTCAAGCAGCCAAGAACACCAGTCAAATTATTCCCTACTGCCACCCCATGCCAGTTGAATTCGTCGGTGTAGAGTTTCAGCTTGACGAAGACTTTATCGAGATCGCAGTCACAGTCAAAGCCGTCTACAAAACCGGAGTAGAAATGGAGGCTCTGACAGCGGCGTCAGTAGCGGCCTTAACCATCTACGACATGGCGAAAATGGTTGATGATTTGATGCAAATAGAATCAGTCACGCTAGTGAGTAAAACTGGCGGAAAAAGCGACTATTCCACAGCAACCAATCAGGAAATTAGCCGAAGAGCAGCAGTTTTAGTGCTGTCCGATTCTGTCTCAGCAGGAAAAGCAAAAGATCGGTCAGGACAATATATCGCTGAGCAATTGCAAAATAGAGGCTTTGAAATTGCTGAATTATCTGTTTTAACGGATGACGAATCAGCTATTGTGCCGGCAGTTAGAAGAATCTGCGACGATCTCAAGATCGACCTACTCATCACCACCGGCGGTACCGGCTTAAGCCCGCGAGACAACACACCGGAAGCCCTTAATCGTTTGATCGAGCGGGAATTACCGGGAATAGCTGAAGCCATTAGAAGCTATGGACAAGATCGCAATTCGTACTCAATGCTCTCTCGTGGCGTCGCTGGCGTGCGCAAGCAAACAATTATAGTCAGCCTGCCTGGTTCTTTAGGAGCGGCTCAAGACGGAATAGCAGTGCTCTTCCCTGCCATTAATCACGCCTTCAAGATGATTGCAGGCGGAGACCACGGCAAGAATGGCGCTAGCTCAACTGAGCACAGAGAATTGGAGCTACACACTCATACCGACAAGACCAAATTGGATTGACAATGCTCACCTACCAACAAGCACTCAAAGCCATTCTGGATAACTGCCAGCCCCTCGCCAGCGAGACAATTTCTTTAGGCAACTCGCTGCGACGAGTTCTAGCCGCGCCCATCAAAGCTAACTTTGACCTGCCCCAGTTCAACAACTCTGCCGTAGACGGCTTTGGAGTGCTCGTTGAAGACCTGGTAAAGGCCTCGCCTGAAAATCCTAAGAGCCTGGTTGTCATCGGTGAGATGACCGCCGGGGCCGATCCATCGGCCAACATTGCCAATACACGAATCAATCCAGGCCAGTGCATCCGCATCCTCACCGGAGCGCCGGTACCAGGAACGGTAGAAGCAGTGGTGATGAAAGAAGTCTGCAAAGAAAAAAGAGAAGAAAAAGCGCAAGCGAGAGGAAACGAGCTAGAAAGCGAAACCGGGCCAGAAAGCGAGAAAAGAGAAGAAGACGGCCCGCCAGAAACAATTGACGTCTGCGCCTCGGCAAGAATTGGCGAAAACATAAGATTGCAGGGCGAAGAAATTGAAGCTGGCGCAACAGTCCTCCAGCCGGGCACAGTAGTTACGCCACCAGTACTCGGCCTGATAGCCACCCTGGGAATTACAGAATTTTCGGTGCATCGCAGTCCGCGAGTTGCCGTCATCGCCACCGGCGACGAACTAATAGAACCGGGACAACCACTGGCGGAAGGTCAAATCTATAATTCAAACACTTATGCTCTTGTGGCCGCTCTCAATGCCTTGGGCGTAACTGAGGTAAAGCGTTTTCACGCTAAAGACAATCGTGAAGAGACCACTAGAATAATGCAAGAAGCTCTAGCATTTGCCGACATTGTCATCTCGGCCGGGGGTGTTTCGGTCGGCGAATACGACTTTATCAAAGATGTTTGCGAAGAGCAGGGAGTTGAAACTATATTTTGGCGTATTGCCATCAAACCAGGTAAACCGGTCTATTTTGGAGTCAATCGCAAGTCTAAAGCAGGACAGTTAGTCTTCGGCTTACCAGGCAATCCGGTATCAGCTTTGGTGACATTCAATTTATTTGTCAAACCTGTAATTGCCCGTCTGCAGGGAGCAGTCAACACAAAACGACTCTTCCAGGCAAAAGCAGCACGCAATCTAAAGAAAAAAGCTGGCCGTCTCGATTTTGTGCGAGGCCAACTTAGCCTTTTCAATTCAGGCGAGAGCAATCATGGCCAAACCAATGGCAGCAAAAGCCCCAACGAAAGTCGTGGCACGAAGCAAGCAATCGATATAACCGTAATGCCGACCCTCGGTCAAGAATCGCATATGCTCACAGGTCTAGCAAAAGCCGATTGCCTCATGCACTTTGCTCAAGAACTAGAATTCCTTCCTGAAGGAGAATACCTTCCCGTTGAACTACTAAACTGGTTCGATTAAAGCACTAAATCAAATAAAACCGAGGAAAGAATGTCGCATCAAAAAGTCTCAATCAAAGCAGCAGACGGAGAATCTTTCTCGGCCTACTTGGCTCTGCCTGAATCGGGCATGGGACCGGCAATTCTTCTAATTCAAGAAATCTTTGGTGTGAACCCGCACATTCGCAAGGTCGCCGACTACTATGCCCAAGAAGGATATGTTGTTCTAGCACCAGATCTGTTCTTCCGCATGTGGCCGAATGTAGAGCTTGGCTACAGTGGTAGCGACATGGAAACGGCGATGTCGTACAAAAATAAATTCGATGAAGAACAGGGCATCAGCGATTTAGTCAGTGCCGTAGAGTATTTGCGAACTTTGCCCCAGGTCACAGGCGGAGTTGCCGCTATGGGCTATTGCCTGGGCGGAAGAATGGCTTATCGCCTCAGTGCGCACACCAAGCTGGAAGCTGCCGTTAGTTATTATGGTGCCGACATTGATAAACACTTAGAAGAAGCCGACAAAATCACATCTCCAATTATCTTCCACTTGGGTGCCGATGACACACTAATACCGCCGTCATCTATGGAAAAACTGATGCTAGAAATGCTGAACCACCATAACGCCAGAGTGTTTGTCTATGAGAACACTGGACATGGCTTCAACTGCGAAGCAAGAGCTAGCTACAATCAGCGCGCCGCGCTGCTTTCGCAAGCCCGCACCATCGAATTTCTACGCGCTTGTATCGGCCCCTCTGTCAACGCCGAAGAACTATTTGACCACCATCTCTTTACCGCCCTAAATCAAAAAGATTTGGACGAAACCATGGAGACACTCTGTGAAGATGCCGTTGTAACTTTTGTACCCACGCTTACCGGTGGTCACGGAGTCAATGAACTGAAGCGCTTCTACAAAGATTTCTTCAAAGCTTTATCAGGAGACGCTCAACTAACGACAATCTCACGCACCGTCAACGCCAACAGAGTGGTCGATGAACTAGTCCTTTCTTTCACCCACGACCGACCGATGGAATTTATCCTTCCCGGTGTAGCTCCTACTCAGAAAAAAGTAACGATACCGCTGGTGATGCTAGCAACATTTCGTCTAGACAAACTATCACGGCTCAATGTTTACTGGGACCAAGCAAGCGTAATCATGCAAATTGACATACTCCATGACGATGATTCACCAGTCAGCCTTCACCTCCCAGCCCATGGCAGCGAACAGGCCAACAAAATTCTGGATGATTCAGTCAAGATCCAAAAAATTGGCTCAAGATTGCTCTAGTCTTGCCGAAAAACATGCAGTTGCAAATACTGCAAAAGCATAATTGTCTTTGCATCCATAATTTCACCACTTTTGACCATTGCTAGCGCCTGTGCAAATGGTATTTCCAGAATTTCAATGTCCTCACCATCAACACCGCCGCGTTCAGCAATCTCGCGCTTTTCGTATTCACCAATGTAAAAATGCAGTCTTTCAGTAACAGAGCCTGGACTCATAAAACAGTCGTAAATTTTCTCGATACTCTTAACTTCAAGACCAGCTTCCTCAGCCAGTTCGCGCTTAATTGCAGTATCGGGATCATCACTATCAAGTAGACCGGCACAGGCCTCAATCAAAAAACCATTGTGACCGTTTACATAAGCCGCCAAGCGAAACTGTTTTACCAGAACGACCGTGTGATGCTGAAGGTTGTAAGGAAGGATGGTGGCGCCATTGCCACGGTCATAAGTCTCGCGAGTTTGCTCTTGCCAGCTACCATCCGAGCGCAAATACTCGAAATGATGCTTTTTTAGAATGAACCAATCGTCAGACAGCAAGGTGCTGCTCTTTACTCGAACTCGCTCCACTGTTTACTTCCTCCAGAACCGTGTATACTCTACCGTGCAACTTCGTGCAAAATCAAGCATTAACACGCAAACTCATGACAAATCGTGCACATATGTTAACAAGCCAGCGCAAACAACTAATTTTAGAAAGCTTGAGAGATAACGGTCAGATTATCGCTAAAGAACTCAGCCTACAATGGCAAGTTTCTGAAGATACGATCAGACGAGATCTGCGCGAGTTGGCCCACGAAGGCTTGCTACAAAGGGTTCACGGCGGGGCGCTACCAGCCGCCAGCTTAGCCCCTCTGGCTAGCTCACCAGCAGTAGTCAATCTAAAAGGCAGACAAAAACTGGCTCCACAAGCGAAGAGTAAGCTTGGCCAAGCTGCAGCCAAACTAATTAAACCCGGTCAAATAGTCTTTATTGATGGCGGCACAACCAACGCTCAACTAGTGCAAAATCTACCACTTACACTCAAAGCAACAGTCATAACTCACAGCCCAACTATTGCAGCAGCCCTGCTTGAGCACGAAGAGCTAGAGGTAATCATAATCGGCGGAAAGTTATTCAAGCATTCCGCCGTGACAGTTGGCGCTGTAGCCCTTGAAGCCATTAGTCGCATGCGCGCCGACACTTACTTTATGGGAGTTGCAGGAGTTCATCCTGAAGCCGGACTGAGCACGGGCGATCTGGAAGAATCGTATATCAAAAGAGCACTGCAAGCCGCAGCTAGCGAAACCATAGTCTTGGCCTCAGCGGACAAAATCAACACAGCCTCACCTTATCAAATTTGCCACTGCCACCAAGTGAAGACCATCTGGAGCGACACCAGCGTCAGCGATGAAACAGTCAACGCCTTCAAAGACAAAGGCGCAACCATCAAAAGAGTCTAAGGATTCACACTCTCGTCATCCCAGATAATTCGTGGTGCTTTCTCGGCCTTAAAACTGCCAGCAACAAAACTGCCATCGGGCAAACGCAGCGATAACGAACCCGGAACCCAGCTATCAACCAAAGGCGAAAGCAGTGCAAGCTTAAGACCATAGCCATCTTTGCTGGTATAGTGCTGCTCTTTAGTCGGCTCTGAATTAGTAGAGCGAGTGTAGACATAAATATGTGGTCGACTATTCGAATCAGAAGTAAAAGCCAGATTACACAACGGTTTCTGACTTTTCATCATGTTGATTACTACCTTGCAGTAGCGCTTGCGATTTTGCTTTAGCGTAATACTGTAACTATTCCACTGAATAAATTCGGGCTTAAACGGCCGGCCATCAATATTTCCCACTACCGCACCCCCGGGTAGCGGTTGAGAGACAACAGCATGGCACCAGGCAGAACGACCACCAGCAGAGCCGCCAACAGCGCGCTTCGTTGCGACGGATTTTGGACTAGCAGCAAGAAGTTCTGGACTAGCAGCAAGAAGCTCTGGACTAGCAACAAGGGGTTCTGGACTGGCAGCAAGAAGTTCTGGACTAGCAACAAGGGGTTCTGGACTAGCAACAAGGGGTTCTGGACTAGCAACAAGGGGTTCTGGACTAGCGCCGAGAGGCAGTGGCAATGCCAATGAAATGATGGCACCTATGGTAATAGAGAAGGTCAATTTTGGAGTTTTGGCGCGGTTCTGACGAAACTCGGCGCAGTTATCGGTGTCCCGTT
>JAUPUU010000440.1 GCA_030917395.1 Cyanobacteriota bacterium erpe_2018_sw_21hr_WHONDRS-SW48-000092_B_bin.40 | reverse complement strand
AGAACGAGAGCTCCTCTGAGTTCGTTCATGATGCTCTTGATAGTTTCCAGATCGGCTTCTTCTTTGAGCTTGTCGCGCAGATCGCCAACGAGCATTTCGCAGCGAGACTTTTCACCTGGGGTTACGCGATCGCCAAGCTCTTTGACTTGTCTTTCAACGGCATAACAGATGCTGTCTGCTTCGTTTCTGACGTCGGCTTCTTCTTTGCGCTTTCTGTCGTCTTGAGCATAAGACTCGGCTTCGCGAATAGCGCGCTCGATGTCTTCTTTGCCCAGGTTGGTAGAAGCGGTAATAGTGATGCGTTGCTCTTTTCCGGTAGATTGGTCACGAGCTGTGACGTTCATAATACCGTTGGCGTCAATATCGAAAGTAACTTCTACTTTGGGAACGCCACGCTGAGATGGTGGAATACCATCGAGACGGAAGTTGCCTAGTAGTTTGTTGTCGCGAGCCATCGGGCGCTCGCCCTGGAAGACGTAAATGTCAACTGCAGTCTGGTTATCATCAGCAGTTGAGAACACTTCTGTTTTGCGAGTTGGAATTGTAGTGTTGCGATCGACCAGTTTGGTCATGACACCACCCATGGTCTCAATACCAAGCGATAGAGGGGTAACGTCGAGGAGCACAACGCCCTTAACTTCACCGCCCAATACACCGGCTTGAATAGCAGCACCAACGGCAACCACTTCGTCAGGGTTAACGCTCTGGTTAGGCTCTTTACCGCCAGTTACTTGCTTAACAAGCTCTTGCACGGCTGGAATACGAGTAGAACCTCCAACCAATACAACTTCATCGAGGTTGTCATAAGTCAGTTTGGCATCTTTAAGAGATTGTTCCATCGGCATGCGGCAACGCTCTACCAGATGTCTGGTTAGCTCGTTGAAGCGTGAGCGCGAGAGCTTCATCTCAAGGTGCTTAGGACCAGAAGCATCAGCGGTGATGAATGGTAGAGAAATATTGGTTTCAGTAACTGAAGAGCATTCGATTTTGGCTTTCTCAGCGGCTTCAGTCAGACGTTGTAAAGCTTGTCTGTCTTTGCGCAGGTCAATGCCTTCTAAGTTCATGAACTCATCGGCCACCCAGGTCACTACACAATGGTCGAAGTCATCTCCGCCTAAGTGAGTGTCGCCTGATGTTGACTTAACTTCGAAGACGCCATCGCCCACTTCTAGAATAGAAACGTCGAAAGTACCGCCGCCCAAGTCAAATACGAGAATAGTTTCGTTGTCTTTTTTATCTAAACCGTAGGCAAGTGCTGCTGCCGTAGGCTCGTTGATAATACGGAGAACTTCTAAGCCAGCAATTGTGCCAGCGTTCTTTGTTGATTGCCGTTGAGAGTCATTGAAGTAAGCAGGAACCGTGATTACTGCTGACGTTACTTTTTCACCCAGATACTTTTCAGCATCTTCTTTCAACTTGCGCAAAATCATCGCTGAAATTTCTTCTGGCGAATATTCCTTGCCTTGAATGGAAACCTTACATCCGCCGTCAGCGCCTTCCTTAACTTTGTAGGAAACAATCTTCTTCTCTGATTCAACTTCAGAGAAGCGACGTCCGACGAAGCGTTTAATTGAATAAACGGTGTTTTCAGGATTGAGCACCGCCTGACGACGAGCAAGCTGTCCAACTAGACGCTCACCAGATTTGGTGAAGGCGACAACCGATGGAGTGGTTCGACCACCCTCGGCGTTGGAAACTACGGTCGGCTGACCACCTTCCATAACCGCGACCACTGAGTTGGTTGTGCCCAAATCAATGCCTACTGACTTACCCATATACTTTGAAACTCCCTTCGGACCTACTTGAAAGCTCAGGCTGGAGACCCCAAGAAATTATACTTGGGATAGCCTCTTGAACTGAGTACCAAAACTACAGTTTTCCGCACGTTGAATTCTTAACAACCAAAAAAATGGCGATTTACCCAACGTAACTCTGGTAATAGTCCCATGATGCCAATTCGGCGGGGCTGTGAACTGAAACTTATACAAAGATTCATATTCGCTAATTCGACAAATTTCAAACGCCTATTTTGCCGAAATAATCATTTGATTTGCAAGTACAGTTGCAAAGGGCAGCTTTTGCCGAGTTTTTACTGCGGTCTAGCTGGCTTAGCAATTGCCAACATCGCCCCTAAGCTAACGCAATCGTCCGGAACTGAACCCACACCCACAGATGCCAATACCGGACTGCCACCAAACTTGGCACTAAGCGGAGTAGTCATGAGCATTTCAGCCATCCGGCCAGCAAAATTGCGCGCTGAAGTACTTTCAGTTTCTGGCAAGAGCAAGGCAAAGCCAGAAGAGTCGTAGTGGGCAAAAGAATCGGTCTTGCGCTTCATTTTATTAACTCGCTCAGCCACTTCTCGAATAGCACCGAGTGGAAGCGGTTGGGGCGCACCATTTGGGTCGGCAGAACGAACGCAAAGTTCAAGCAAGATGACCGAAACTGGACGGCCAAAACGTTCAAAGCGATGAAATTCTCGCTCAAGCAAGTATAGGAAGGCTTGCTGAGACAAAATACCGGTCTCGGCACTCATTAATGAGCGCTCCGCTTCCCGAGCCTGCTTCCAGTCAATATCGGCCTCTTGCATGGGCTTTTCTGATGAATCAGGCAGCTCATCGACAAAAGTTACCAGATTGCAAGTGGCAAAATTGAAAATTATCGGCACCCATTTCTGCTTATTGACATTGCACTTGCGCAAGATGTCGATCAGCCTACTTTTATTATCAATGAGCTGATACATACGCTTTTGCAAGGTCATGTCAGCTCCGGTGCCTTTTTCTAGCAATTGCTCGAAAAGTTGCTCCGTTATAGATGGATGGTTGCGCAGTAAATAACTCTCGTCGCGAATATTTTTTTGCTTGAGCAATTGGCGCTGGTCGTCAAGGGCCGCGCCTTCCATCAACATCATGTCGAGGCGCTTTTTGATAGTGACCGTTTCAAACTTAGCTTCTGGATAGAAGCGAAACTGACCTTCTTCCCAGCCCACTAGCTCAATCAAAGCAGGCGAGCCTTCTAAACTGCCAAGAACGCAGTGAATTGGATTACCGTCGTCAAAATAAACTGTAGCGTTTTCGCTTGTAGTCTCAACCTCAAGCCTACCGGTGCCTTTGCTCATGCCCACAGATTGCAGGACATTGGGCATTTGCATGTTCTCTAAGTTACCTTCTAAGGTAGCTTTGCCACGAACGCGACCGCTAGTAGACTGACTTTCGAAGCTCTGAGTAACGGCTTGATCGCTCTTAGAAACGGCATCAAATGAAGGAAATTGAGCTGTAATTAACTGATGAATAAAAGCCGGATCGGCGGAAACTTGCTCCCAGACGAGCATTCTGTTGCCCTGGTCGCCGCGATAAAGGGTCCAATGATAGTCGCCCTTGCCCCGATCTTTGAAAACAGCCAATGTCAATTCATCTGGCGCATCGCCAAAAGGTAGCTGGGTGGTATGACCCGGTTCCTTGAGGCTTTCAGCCAACATGTTTTGCAATTGTCTCAGTGCAGGCAAACTAATCTGTTTAGGCAGATTGGTTATGCTCCGCTCTTCGGGCTTCTTTCCGAGCACGCTCTGTTTATCCAGTACCAAAGTAGTTTCTGTTTCTGTTTCCAACACCAACTTATGCGATTACTGTTGTCAAAATTCTAACAACAGGAAGCTTAAGCCTATCTACCTTTTACCCGCTTTTCCCTGAAAATCAGACAGCAGGCAAAACTTCGCCGATAGCCAATGCCCTGACATCGACCACTGAACCGGTATCTCTAGCGAGGTTGAGCAAATCAGATGACTGATAACGAAAGAAAACTTGGTCTTTAAGTGGCTGCCAGTGCATAGGCACCAGTCTCGTTGCCTTGATTTCCTCAGCAATTCGCAACGCCTCTGCTGGCTTGGCTGTGGCGTACTTACCACCGATTGGCAAAACCGCGGTATGAACAACTTTGCCGGCCAATGACTCAGCAATCAGTGGCGTATAAATCGTGGCACCAGCATGATAGTAGCCACCAAAGTAGTAGCCGTTCACTGGTTTACCCGGGGCGCGGCTGCGCGCAAACAAAGCCATAATGGTTTTGCCAAGACGGTTAAGAGGATGATGCGCTGGAATGGCTAAAATTTCCAATCCCTTGAAAACAATAGTCTCTCCGTGGTCAATGGCAATAAGTTTATCTAGCGGAATTTTGCGACGCTTGTGCAACCAGTGCATAAGCTTGGCCGGGCCAGCAAAATGACAGCCCCAAATGTCATAAAGTTTGCGCGCCATCAATGCACCGTGATCGAAGTGCCCATGGGAAAAGAGCACTAGATCAGCCTGCGGTAATTTGGCTAGATCTACTGGCGCTTGTAAATAGGGATCGGTATAGATACAAAGGTTGCCAATTTCAAACTTGACGGCGCTATGTCCTAGAAAGGTTAGATTCAAAGCACTTCTCCAGAGGACTCCTCTTAGTACAATCAGAGCCTATCAATTATCCACACCCTTTCAGGTTCTATGACAATGAGAAGACCGCTAATTTTTCTTTCAGGCCTCCTAGCTCTCACGCCAATTGTATCCGCAACTTACGGTTGTAAGACAAGTGCGGCCGAAGCGGCCCCTCAGCCCAAGGAGTGGGTCAAATATTTAAACCCAATGCCGCGCAAGAACTACAGCTTAAACGAAAGTCAAGATAGAGCAATTAAGAAGAAAGGTTTCAAAAGCGTAGCGATCGCTGGAGCAAAACCAGTTGCCAATCGCGAATTAGGCTTTTTTGCCCTGCTCGATACTGCCACCGTAAATAGTGAACTGAAAAACAGCACCGGCATGATCGAGAAGCTGCTTGACAAACCAGAAGTCAACGGCATTTCAGTAACTATTCCCTGGCGCGACTTAGCACCAGAAGAAGAAAAATACGATTGGTCTAAAATCGAAAAACTACTAGCAATTTGTAAGCAGAAAAATAAAACACTTATTCTTAGAGTCTCAACCTGCGGCAGCGACAATAGCGCAGAATCAGACACGCCAAACTGGATTTACGAAGCCGGTGTGAAGTCCATCACTTATAAAGGCACTGACGGCAAAGACCATAAGATGCCAATCTTCTGGGATTCGACCTATTTGGCTAAATGGGGCAACTTCGTCGCCGACCTTGGCGCCAAGTTCGACAAGAACGAATCTCTCCATAGCGTCGGCATCACTGGCGGTGGCGTTCTCGGAGGCACACCAGTGGTGCCTGAAATGAGCCAGCCACTGAACAAAGAAGCCTACAAAGCTCTCGAAGACAAATTGACCAAAGAACATAATATGAGTCAAAGGCAATTGGTTGAGCACTGGAAGTATGTTGCTGACATTTTCCCCAAAGCTTTCCCGACCGCTCGTTTGAATTTCGACATCGACCCAACCACGCCTAACAGAGCCGGGCAAGACAGTTTGGACGAAATCTCAGACTATCTGGTTTACCGCTACGGCCAACGCATTTATCTAACCAGACAAAATATTGGCGATGCCAAACATGGCTTCGATCAATATCGCGTCTTGCTCAAGTTCCATGCCGACACTTTGACTGGCTACCAATTGCTGCCGACAGTAACCCCTGAAGAAATGACCAAATTGGCTAAGAATGCTTTAGACGATGGTGTCAGCTTTGTTGAAGTACCGCCAGCCTTGCTCAATTCCGATCAAGAACCAGTCAAGAAAGCCCTTGAAGACATTCGCTCGCACTTGGGTTACCAGCTGGTATCCCAGAAGGTGACAATTCCCGCTGAAGTCAAAGCCGGAGAGAAACTCAAAGCATCATTTACTTTCAGCAATCTAGGCGCAGCTGGCGCACTTCGACCAGTACGCAACTTAGATCGCGACGTGCCATCTTCATATATTGTGCAAATCGAATTGCGTGATGCTAACGGCAAGGCTATTGCTTTGCTAAGACACACACCGGGCATGCCTACCAATAAATGGAAATCTGGTCAGCCAATTACCTGGGAATCTGAATTAGCGACTAAGTCGATCAAGCCAGGCGAATACACGGCTTATTTGTCTGTGATTGAACCTGACACTAAACGCAAGCTGCAAATACTCAATGCCATATCGACAGAAACTCCTAGCCCAGAAACAGCAGTGAATGTCGGGAAGCTCAAAGTCCAGTAGTTCTGGTCGGTCCAATCTCAGTCATTTCAAAAAGCCTGATATCAGAGCCCTGTCTTTATATCAGGCTTTTGCTTAACCTATGGAAAATAATATGGAACTATCACTAGCTCGCCCCGTCTGACATTTGACACGGACAAAGACGGACAAAGGAAGAGTAAGATGAGAAGCAAATTTCTAAAAATATCGAGTACCTTAGTGGCGACTCTAGTTGTCGCAGGTATTGCATTCTCTGCTCCTGCAGAGTCTAAAAACAATGACCAACAGAAAGCTCTGAATGCCATCGCTATGCAGAACTATTTAAATTCACAAGCTCAAGCTGGACCACCACAGAATCAATATGATTTGAATATTTCCAACTTGCAGAAGGGTGGCTATCTGCCCGCCGGCAACCCAAACTATAACTACGGTGCCTATAACAACTATGGTGTCAACTATCGCCGCCAGGGTCACCGCAGGCCATACATCAACCCGAACTACACTAACGGCAACTATAACAACGGCTACTACAACAATGACTATTATAGAAATGCCAACAACAGTAATCTCGGCCAGAGAATTATCAACAAAGTACGCAGCTGGTAGGCCGCAAGCCATAACCTCCTGCTGATTATGCCGAGCCTAAAAAAGCCGCTCTACCCCCCAAAGTTGAGTAGCCAATCAGCGCACAAGCAAAAGAAAAAAGCGTGTACATACACGCTTTTTTCTTTTGCTAACCCAAACACTTAAAACAAGATTGTCCTCTCGACAAAATACTTGAGTGCTCAAGTATTTTGTTTCCGCGAACCTAGACTTGAACTCCTAGATATTATTTTTCCAAAATGAAAGAAAATCGTTCTTGTTTTGAGGCGGTGCCGCATCTCTAACCTGGTCTACATAGCCGAGAGACAGATTGGCCACATAGGCCAAGTCAGTTGAAGACAAATTAGCACCATTAGTGTTGAGCAACGAAGATAGAGCCGGTAAAACTTTCTCTAGCAGCAAGAAAGAAATTGTCGGGTGAGAATCAACCACCTGATTGCGACCAGACAAAGCTTCAAGAGCCACTTTGATCTTGCCGAACTCAATAAACTCTTTGCTCCAATCAGCGTCGCTACTGGCCATAATCTTCAGCATCGACTGAAGTGCTTTTTGCAAGCGCTCCATAATCACCATCAGCTTGCTCCAGTCTTTAGCAAGGGTATCTTTATTTGTAACCCAAGCATTATTGCTGTCTTTTGCCTTACTCCCCGCTGGCGGAACTCCCATTGCCTCAAAAATTGCTTCAATAGACTCTTCTGATTCTGGTACTCTGGCGCCAAGAGAATTAGCAGCACTGCCAGAGAATCCAGAAAACGAAGATTCTGGCGGTGGGCAGGCAGGCATAGGGCCAGCAGCTCCCCAAGCATCGTTCGAAGCAGAACCATCTCTAGAACCAGCAGACGGCGCTCCCCAGCTACCACCACCCCACATTCCCGTACTAGCAGATATCTGCGAAGGTGAAGCAGACTGGGTGGCCTTTCTCATTCTTATCAATGAACTAGCGGGAGCGGCTCCCCAAGCAGCACCAGCAGCAGGAAGTTCTTGCCATTGGGCCGGTGTCTCCACTGGCTGCACAAGCTTACGCAGATCGCCGCTGGGGTTAGCTATCTCACTATGATCAACAGCTAAGAAAGCAGTAAAGCGCGTTAGCAAACTATGAGCCACAGACAACTCAACAATTTCCCGTTCATATATCTGCCCTTCATTTGCAACAGAGTCGCGCATAAGATCTTCCAGCTCACTAATACGCGCCTTGGCATAAAGCTGAGGCAAAGCGGCATTTGCTGTCGGGCGCAAAGAAATTTTCTCTTTATACTTGCCACCACTGGCGAGGCGACCGACAACTTCTATACTTTGGGGAAGTTTATCGGGAGTGCATTGAAAATAAATTGATACCGGCCGCCCCTCGAACAAATCAATTGTCTTGCGTGGCGCACAGGTTAATTGCTTGTTGTCGACAATGTGCAAATCAGTAACTAATGGCACACCAATTT
Organism: Cyanobacteriota bacterium erpe_2018_sw_21hr_WHONDRS-SW48-000092_B_bin.40; assembly: GCA_030917395.1. Classification (GTDB taxonomy): domain Bacteria; phylum Cyanobacteriota; class Vampirovibrionia; order Obscuribacterales; family Obscuribacteraceae. The sequence goes on along the minus strand of JAUPUU010000440.1, from coordinate 10,220 downwards.
CGCGAGCAACATTAATCAAAGCATTTTCTAAAGCATCGCCTGGAGGCACGAAAGTAGACGTTCCCCCGCCCAAACTTGCCAATCTCTTGAGGAAACCATCATTAACAGCCGTATCTACGCCGACAGTAAAGACACGAGTAGCATTGACTCGCCCCTGAATAGTCTTGAGAATATGCGACTCATCAGCCACCTCACCATCAGTGATCAAAACAACAATGGCCTGTCGTTTTGCCTTTGTCTTCGATGTCGCTTTTTCAGAAGCAGCAGTTTGCTCGATGACATCAAAACAGTCTTCTAGCGCCCCTTGCATTTCAGTGCCACCACGAGCGTCGATAGAGCGCAAGTAGGTCACACCTCTTTCAATAGCCTTTAGAGAAGCAGGGAAGAATTTGTGCTGCCGACAGCTATCTTCTAGCCATTCAAAAGTATTGTCGAAAGCACAAATGGCAAAGCGATCATCGGGACGCAAAGTGTTGAGCAAAATTATGAGGGCTCTGGCAGCTGAAGTCATTTTTAGACCGTTCATTGAGCCTGAGCGATCAAGCAAGAAAACCACATCACGAGCCACAACCTTCGAAGAGGCTTGCTCTAAAGCCGGGGGATTGATAGACACCATGCCATACTTAAAATCAACTTCTTTAATCGGCACGGCTTTTTCAGTAACCAAGCCAATCGATGTCAGGTCGGCAGCAGCCAGCTTCCATGACAAAACGAAGTCACGATCGAGGGGCTCGTCTTCATTAACTAATCCAACCTTGATACCACTTTTGCCAAAGCCCGACTTGGTGGCATGCTGGGAACAAACTAAATCGGCCACCTGATCATCATCAGCTAGTTCAATATTGACACTCAGAGACAAAGAAACCTTAGGGTCAAATCCTGGGGCCAAGCGCGGTGGGGTAATGCGCGAAGCATCGCTGACCTTATCAGTGTCAGGCTCAACACCATCACCAACACTATCGCGATCTAATGGCACGCCAGCCACATAGCGAGGGGCCACCACTAGGGGCAAGCGAATCTCGGTGTGACCACTGGCAAAATAGGCCAAGCGCTCGCTATAGACAATCGTGACAGTAATTTCTTCACCGGGCATGATGTTGCCAACTTGAGCAGTGAAGACATCATCGCGTTCTTGCTCCAGGATGGCCGCCCTTTTACCCTCATCAACGGCAGCTTGATACTCCTGGCGAGCGACGGCACGCTCTTTAATCAGGCCTTCAATGACGCGATCACCGACCTGCATCTGAAACTTGCTGACCGACGAGGAACCAGCCAACGGAAAAATATAGACAGCCTCGATTGGCTCTTTAAGCTGGTTGACAAACTTTTGCACCACCGAGACAGAGGCAATACGATCTACCACATTAGCGCTGATGTCTACGCTAGCCAGCGGCAGAGCAGGTCGCCCCGATTCTCTCTTCTCATTTTCAAAGGAGCCAAACAAGCGCCGAGGCTCAGAGAAGGCGTCAAGCAGCTCACGCTCCAGCAACGGTATTCTTTCTGAACTTTGACATCTTTCGCTATCACTCATTTCAATTCTCCGTTGCATTTGATAAGACTTTCAGCGCAATCTCAATACGCTCTCTAAGAGCCTCGACACTGAGATTCGACTTGTATCCATCGGCTACCGTTAACTTCAAACCGGGTTCCAGAATAATCTCTCGGTAAAGGCTAGCCACAGGCATCGAGGCCTGAGTCTGTTTTCGTTCTTTATTAGAAGAGGCTATCGACTGCAGTAAAGATTTAAGCTCAGACTCAGTCAGGCCATAGAGCTTTTCTTGGACACGGGCGAGAGGAAATTGCATGCTTTGCAATGCCTTCACAGCAAGCAATTGCAGCACATGGCGCTGGCCATAACGAGCCTGCCGACCATCTATAAAAGGACGGTCGAGCAAGCCGAGCGTTGTGTAATAGCGAATAGTGCGAGCGTCGGGCAAAGAAGAAACTCTCTGGTCTTTGGCAGCCAACTCACTTACACCAAATTCTGCCTGCATAAGCCGTGCCACCTCTTGAGATAGCTGCTCAAGGCTCATTAATTCAGCATTTTTACTATATTCAGTGCTCATAACAGTATTCAATCAAATTACTGTCACGCTGTCAAGATGGCAACCGTTTCGAATAAACTTACGTGAAAGAGGTAACTCATTCTTGCCTCTGCAAGAGTTGCCAAGCCTGCCAAGAGTGTATATTTCACATCACATATTATTGATTGCCCCAACAGCCAAAGAGCCACACCAATGCAAATGTTCGCGCGCATACTTCGATTGATTTCACTGGCAATGCTTTTCGGTGGCTCTACCGCCACTGTCTTTGCCGCCATTACACTGATCAGTGCGGCTAAAGCTCAAGGAGTTCCTGTTTCAGAAGCAGCGGCGACAAACGCTCCTGTATTCATCGAATTCAGCAAAGTGGCTCTCGCATTTGCTATTTCACTTGTGGTGGCCGAAGCCATTGAAATTAGAGGCGATCTCAAAAGCCTAGAGAAGGGCACCCGTTGGCGCATGGCCCGCTATTTCTCATCAATAGTTTGTGCCATTTCAACCTTTATTTTTGCCTTAGCGATTGTTCCCCAAATGGAAGATGTGCGTGTCTTGATGAAGACAGACCCTGCCGCCAAGCTACAATTTCAAAAGTTGCATGAAGCATCCCGGCTGATATTTACAGGCACTATCGTCTTCGCCCTGGCATCTTTAGTGCTGCCAGTAATCTCGACCAAAAGAATTAGCGACTAACACAGGAATTCGACCATGCGTAAACTGCTTCTATTAGCTGCTTCCTTTGCCACTTTCACTACATCTTTCACTACCTCTTTCAGCCCGGCCCAAGCCTATGTTGACCCCGCATTCGACCGAGGCAAGGCCCTTATGGCAACTGGCGACTGGGACCAAGCAGCCACAGCATTCGGTGAATCTCTCGGCCTTAATGCCACAGACCCCAATGCCCTCTCACTGAGGGGCCAATGCTTCTACAAAATGGGCAATTACCGCTTAGCCATTCAAGACTTAGACAGCTCGCTGCAGTACGCTCCCAACAATCTCAAAGGGCTACTGCTGCGCGGCACCTGCCACAGCATTTTGGGCCACGACGCTATGGCTATCATCGACTACGAAGCAGCCATTCGCATGGACCCATCCCTTGCTAAGCGTTATTTCGCTAGCGCAAAAAATGACCTGCCCCATTCAGACCTGGGCACCAAATCCGAGAATGGCCAAGGCAACACTGAAGCCGTTCAAGATTACAAAGAAGCCATGAATAATGTTTATCCCAATGGCTACAAAGATGACAGCAATGCCGACAATGCCCCTGGCTGGACAGGCAAACTAGGCTCTGGCTCGCCCAGCGCCAGCACCGCGACTGGTGGCGCGAGAAGAAGCAACGGTAGCCAAATATCGGTGCGAAATCAGGCAGGCTCAGTAGGTGAAACCCAAGCAATTGCGCCTCCGGGTAAAGCCGGAACTGGCATGACAAATAACGACAACGGCATGCCTTACATCAACAGCGACGCTCAAAATAACGCTGGCATGGAAAGCAACGATACAATTCCGGCGGCCAAAGACAAGCGCTTTGTCACTCCTCTTGACCAAGATCCAAACCGCGGAGAGATTGGCTCCCTAGCTGGCACCGGAGTGTTCGAAGGTGACGCAAAAAAAGCCATCATCGACTATAACCAGGCCCTGGGCCTTGACCCTACCAATGGTGAATATTACTTCCGCCGGGCCAAAGCCTATCAGAAGCTCAATAAAGTCAATGAAGCCATGGGCGACTTCTCATCAGCCATTTCGCAGGCCCCCAACAATGCTCGCTTCTACCTGGGCCGAGCCTCTTTGTATTATCAATTGGGCAAAACAGTGTTACTGCAAGCTGATATTGAATCGGCCCGCAACTGCGATCCCGATCTGCCAGCAAAAATTCACTTCTATGTACCAGCTCTCCCCAAAGGCACCAGCTGGGCAGGGGACGGCGCTAACTAGTTATTTGCTCTCGGCTCCCATCGGCTCAATCAATATTACCCTTAGCCAGGCACTCAAGCCTGGCTAAGCGAGCTAGCAAATCGGCTCCTTCTAAACGCAGTTTAAGATCGCGGTAAAAGAGCCCATAAGCAGTGAACGAAATTGAGAAAGTAAATATATTGAACGGCACCTCGAGAGCAATTTCGAGAAGATCAATCACGTATGGCGTTTGCGACAGCTTAAAGCTGGCATGACTGGCTTGCTCAAACACCTGCAAAATTATCATCGGACTTTCAATCACAACACAGACCAGGGCGATGGCAACTGCCAATAACGAGGTAAACGAACCACCTCGCATCATGCGCAGGCTCACCAGCAGCCAAGTGCGTTTAAATGACTCAACAAAAGAAAGTTGTTCGAGAGTAACAATAGCCAAAAGCAATGAGCCAAAGAGGCCCGAAATCATCACCGAAATGGTCAGGGCAAAGCCGATTATGGCAAAAACCACAGCCCCGAAGGCAACCCGCTCAGAGCCACCTAAAGCCACATTCAAGGCCGCAGCGGCAGCAACAATGACAATGGCCCAGAAAATCAAACAAAGAACCGGTGGTAGCAGAGCCAGATTGCAGGCAAAGAAAACTGTGCCCGAGCGCTTCTTCAAAATACTGAAACTATCTTTATAGGTCGGGTCAAGACAAAGCACGGTCCGGACAAGCGCACTGGAGCGCAAACAAAGCTCCCAGGCGCTGAAGAACCAAACCACCATTGAGAGTAGCGAGACACCCATATGCAATATGAAGGGCGTGGCCGCCAACAACGACGTAGCAGCAATGCTGACCCAGTGCTGCAAACTCAGATAGGCAATATGGCTGGCCAGGGAGCAAAAGAAAGCCGGCCAAAACAAAGTTTTAAAATACAGTTTGTAATAAAGTCGAAATCGTCTGAAGGTCAAGCTGACGATATCGGCCAGAGAAAGCACTTTCTCAGGCAAGGGCGCCATTTGTGACTTAGGTCCTGGCTCTGTGACTAAATCTGGAAACACTTAACGACCCTAACTATAGTAAGGCCCAGTATAATATCTTTCACTTATACAAAGCGGACAGGCATGCAAAGAGTTTCAAACAAGCGCACCTATCTAGATCCAATACACCAAGATATCGTTCTTGACAGATCTATACCAGCTGAGCGCCTCGTAGTCGACCTAATTGATGCAGTCGAATTTCAACGCATGCGGCGCATTCACCAGCTCGGCGTCTCCTATTTCACATTTCAAGGTGCTGAGGGGTCGCGTTTCACCCACTCTGTGGGCGTCATGCATGTCGCCTCACAGCTAAGCAATATTCTCTCCAGCCGTTGTGAATCGGCCGAAAAAGAGCGAGCCTTGATGCTGACATCGGCTCTTCTACACGACGTCGGCCACGGTCCATTTAGCCACGTTACCGAGAAAATTCTCAACTACGATCACGAAGACTGGTCCTGCAAGATAATCTCGGGCGACACGCAAATTCGTTCGATTTTAGACTCTTATGAAGAAGAGCCCGGTTTAGCCGACAAAATTGTTCAAGTTCTTAAAAAGACTTACAAACCAGCCTATGTTTCGCATGTTGTATCAAGCCAGCTTGACTGCGATCGCTTCGATTACTTACTGCGCGATAGCTATATGACCGGAACTGCCTACGGTCTCTTTGCCTTGCAGCGCATTTTGCGTTCAATTGAAGTAGACGAAGAAAACGATCGCATGCTAGTGGTAGGAGAAAAAGGCCAAATAGCAGTTGAAGACTACCTCTTTGCCCGTTACTCAATGTACGCACAAGTTTATTATCATCGTAAAAATTTAGCGGCCCGCGCTCTGCTTGGCAAGCTTATCAAACGAGCCCTGCATGTAATTGACAAAGGGGCTGGCTCAATTGCCTTTATTGACGAAGCCACAGGAAAATGGCTCACCGGAGAGAAACTCACAGTCGAAGAGTATCTCAGCCTCGATGACATTCAGCTGGGTTATCACATCAAGCGCTGGCTCAAAGACAAAGACCAGATATTGGCCGATCTTTCTCATCGCTTCTTAAACCGCCGCATCTTCAAAGCTTCGCGCATCAATACCCAAGTACAATCTGAAATCGATGACATCGAAAAGCAGGTCAGACAGGCCGTCTCAAGCCTTGGCTTCGACCCTGATTATTATGTGGCGGTCGAGTCAACTGGTTTTGTCCCCTACGACTACTACAGACCTGATTCTGACCATCCCCAAACCAATATCGTGGTGCGCACCGATAACGGTGAAGTAAAAGAGTTATCTCAACTTTCTCTAGCTGTAGAAGCGCTAGTAAAGGGCAACCACACTTCCTACTGGCTTATTTATCCGCAAGAAGCAACTGAAGCCGTGGAAAAAATTCGCACAAAGTTAAACCTCGCTGTAAATACAAAATAAGAAAAATCCGGTCCACATAATTAGGAACTTAAACCATGTTCGACAACCTTACCGACAGACTGCAAGGCGCTTTTAGAACTCTCGCTGGCAACGACAAGTTGTCTCATGAGAATATCGAAGATGCTATTCGCGAAGTGCGTAAGTCGCTTCTGGAAGCAGATGTAAGCTTGAAGGTAGTAAAAATCTTCATCAGCAATGTGCGCCAGAAGGCGCTCGGCACAGAAGTTATCGACTCTGTTACTCCAGCCCAGCAATTCATAAAAGTGGTAAGCGATGAGCTTGTCACCATCCTCGGTGGCGAGAATGTACCGCTCAATCTCAAGGGCGCACCTGGCATCATCATGATGGTCGGTTTGCAAGGCTCAGGGAAAACCACAGCCTGCGGCAAACTAGCGCTAAAACTAAAAGGTGAAGGACAAAATCCACTGCTAGTGGCTTGTGACGTGCAAAGGCCAGCAGCCATTCACCAGCTTCAAACCCTGGGCAAACAGGTGGATGTACCAGTATTCACAATTGAAGCCAGTCAGGATGTACAAGATATCGCCGAAAAAGCCATTGCCCTAGCCAAAGAGAAAGGCTACAACCCAGTTATCTTAGATACAGCCGGCCGCTTACAAGTAGACACGCCACTGATGGCCGAGTTGCTCATCATCGACCGACTACTACAACCCTCTGAGAAGATTCTGGTAGTAGACAGTATGACCGGCCAAGAAGCAGTCAACGTCGCCGAAACATTCAATACTCAACTAGACCTAACCGGCTTACTGCTAACCAAAATTGACGGCGATGCTAGAGGCGGAGCAGCGCTCTCAGTAAGAGAAGCCGTGGGCAAACCGATCAAGTTCATCTCAACTGGCGAGAAGCTCGACAACCTTGAGACTTTCTATCCAGACCGCATGGCCAGCCGCATTCTCGGTATGGGCGACGTACTCTCACTGGTTGAGAAAGCACAGAAAAACATCAACGAAAAAGACGCCGAGAAAGCCGTAATGGACATGTTCCAAAACGATTTTTCTTTCGAGCAGTTCGTCAACATGCAAAGCATGATGAAGAAAATGGGCAATATGGGCGACATCATGAAGATGATGGGCGTGGGTGGCATGCTCGGCCTTTCTTCAGAAGACCAAAACAAAATCGCCACAGAAGGCGAAGCAATGATGAACAAGTACGAAATCGCCATCAATTCAATGACCATCGCTGAAAGACGCAAACCGGATCTTATCGACTTTCCAAGAAGACGCCGCATCGCCCGCGGCTCTGGTCTCAAAGAAAATGAGATAGGAAAAATGTTAAACGAGTTTGAGAAAATGCGCGAAGCCATGCGTCAAATGAAGGCCATGATGGGCGGAATGGGCCCATTAGGCGGCATGTTCGGCGGCGGCAACCCATTTGGGGGTGGTGGCGGCGGGCCATTTGGTGGTCTTGGCGGCGGCGGCAAGATGCCCCCTATGCCTCCAGGCTTCAAAATGCCACTCGGCATGGGCGGCATGCCTGGCTCCCCATCTAGACCAGGTTTCCAGAGCCCTTACGGCCTGAAAAAGAAAAAGAAGAAGAAGTAAGAAGCACTGCCGCAAAAGCCCTGATTGCACCCCAAGCCCCTTTTCGGGCCAAAGCGTATCGCCAGGTTAACAACATATACAGTACAGACATACGGCCAGAGCTAATGAGCTGTTAGAATAACGAATCGCACGCAAGCACATAAGTACAATAAGTACAGTTTGGAGAACATAGTCCCAGTGGTAAAGATACGGCTAAAGCGCGTCGGCCAAAAAAAAGCCCCGCATTACAGAATCGTCGCCGTTGACTCTAGAAGTAGAAGAGACGGTATGCCAATCGAAGAGCTTGGCTACTACAACCCCCGTTCTAAAGAGTTGGTTGTCGACAGAGAAGCGGTACAAAAATGGATGACACACGGCGCCCAGCAAAGCGAAACGGTAGCAAGCCTTTTAAAAAGGGCCCCTCACGCGGTAGACCAGGCGGCTTTGGGCGCGTAAGGCCCCAAGTTGATTCAACAGCGGCAGAAGATTTGGCAGAGTACATTTTAAAGGTACTGGCCAAAGATCCTGACGCCCTGCAATTCGAAAGGGAAGCCCTCAACCCAGGGCGTTGCCGAGTAGCTGTGACCTGCGATCCGCTGGTCACCGGTAGACTAATTGGCAAAGACGGTAGAACAATTACCGCCTTACGTTCTTTGATACGCGCCGCAGCCAGCCGGTTTGGCAAGCGCGTAGACATCGAAATTACTTAATTAGGCCCTCCAAAAACTAGATAATCAGAAGCCGCAGTGTTGAATTAAATCTACACTGCGTTTTCGAGTATTGGCTATGCAAACTCCGGAAAAAAACGAGAAAGACCTGCTTCAAGTCTTGATTGAAGCTCAGATAATCTCACAGGCTCAGGCCCAACTGGCTCAGTCTGATAGTGAAAATATGAGCATGACTATCGATGAAGTGCTCTTGGCTCGCGGCTGGTTAGACGCTCCGACACTAAGAAAGCATGCTCCCTGGCTGTTTGCAAAAAAAGAGAGCGACCGAGATAGCACTGAAATAAGCAGCGCTATGCGCAAATCGGGGCCATTACAAATTACAGATACGCAAGGCTCGTCCGATGACTACGGTACTAATCTTGCTCGCTACCGGGCCTTGATGCGCGATATCTTAGATTAGCAAATGAGCTGCTAGCAGAATTTAGCGCCGCAAGAAGTGAATCAGACCACGTTCGTAGTCGATAGTATATTGATGATCATTGTAGAAAGTCTGGCCAAGCAGGCCCATTCCAGCCATTTCGCTGTCGCAAACATGCACGGGGAAATCGAATTTTTCAATTGTGCCCATCTTCATACTGCGTACGTTGAAAACTTTGGCCCGAGTGGAGCCAGCAATACCAACGACTTCTATAGTTTCGGCGTCTTCAGGAATTGTTAGCCCTAATTGTTTAACCTGCTCTTTTGACAGGCTGCATGATGTAGCACCAGTATCAAAGTACATCTTGGTTGGACGGCCATTAACAGAGACATTGACCACGATTTCGTTACCCTGACGGGTAAATGGCACATTGTTGGGATCTCGGCTAGGATCGGCATAAGCCGAACCACCGGCCTTGCGCTTTTTCACGAAGTGAATGCTATGAGCACCATTGTCAATGGTGTAAGTAAAATCTTGAAAGAATGTCTGCCCAAGCAAAGGGTAATCATTCATTTTTTCTTGTACACCGATCTCAAAATTCTTGCGCTCAATGGTGCCAACCTTTAGGTCGACTCTCATATCCCACGTCGCCTGAGCCCCACCATCACCGACACCATGGGCAGTACCAGTTGGCTTGCCGGTCGGCCCAGCCAATCCTGCAGCCACTAGATTGTCTTTGCCAAAAGCGCAATCCTCTGCGCCTGTATCAAATATCATTTTCATCGGTCTGCCATTAACATAGGCGTCTAGAACGAAACTGTTATTTTCGAGAGTGTAGTATATGCGGCAGTCGTCAGGCAATTTATCATTGGGATTGCTTGCCACAGGGCTACTTTGGCGAAACTGAGCCGTCGCAGCTCCGCCGGCCGAAGCTGCACTAGTCGTTGAGCCCGGCTGACCATATGATTGTTGCGCTGAACGAGACGGCATGGGCAACGAACTGAGTAGAGCCGCATCTAATTTAGCCAAAGCCGCTCTAGCATAACTGGCACCATTAGAATCTGGCATCATGCGAATCAACTCAGCATAAGCCTTTGTGGCGCCAGCAATGTCTTTGTTGTAATGCAAAGAGAGAGCATAGTAATAACGAGCACTATCATTCCTAGGATTAGCTGCGATGGCTTTCTTAAAGTTCGCCGCAGCCAACGGGTAGGTCTT
>JAUPUU010000054.1 GCA_030917395.1 Cyanobacteriota bacterium erpe_2018_sw_21hr_WHONDRS-SW48-000092_B_bin.40 | reverse complement strand
TGTCACTTATACGGCCGTTTGCGGGACAAGTTATTTTCAAGCAAAATCAATCGATTTTGTGTCACTTATCCAGTCACTTTATCAATGTTCCGCAAACCTGAAAGATTTACTTAAGTGACAAGCCGACTACAGTTGCAACTTTAGACAGGCGGATCAACTTTCTAGGATAAGGTCAGATACTTTGGTAAGTTTGCAGCTTCTTTGGCACTTATTTTTGCACCTCTGATGTCACCATGGCATGCTGTAACAAGACCCTTTATTTTTTAGTACTTCAAACTCAGAATGGCCTTGTGGCTATCAGCCGGGTCTACGGCTAGGTATTCTTGCAGCTGGCCAAGGTTGCTGTGGCCGGAGATTTCTTGAATTGTTCGCAGTGGAATGCCAGCCCGCGACATTGTCGTGAGGCATGTGCGACGAAGGCTATGACTAGATGCGCCGTCGATACCGACGGTCTGGAAGGCTTCTGTGAGGATGTTGTGGGCGCGGATGCGGCCGACGTGCTTGCCTGGGTCATCAGTCGATGGGAAGAGCCAGGGAGAGGGCTCTGGCATCTTGTCTAGGATTTTCTTGTAGCTGGCCAGTTGCTCGCGCAGCTTGGTGGTGAATTGGTATGTTGCTGTAGACCGTATTTTTCTTTTTTAGTCTGGTAATTTTGAGAATGTTGCGTATGCCACCGCTGGTGGTGAACACGTCGTTTTGTCCGATTTCTATGATCTCTGAGATTCTCAGACCGGTGTATAGGCCGGTGGCAAAGAGTGCTCGGTCTCGATCGTTTTTTTAGTACTTTGAGGACAGTTTGGATCTCTTTGGAACTTAAAACTTTGGCTTTGCCTGGCATATAAACAAAACTTCTTTACAAGTCTATTTTGTTTACTATTCAGGCCTCGATTTTTCCTTCAAGGCCGGAAATGCAGTAAGCATGGGGAAGTGGTAGTAAACAAAACAAACATTTTGTTTCTACAGTCGGCCGTAACGAAAAGATGTCAAATAGCTTAGCGCCCTTTTCTGCTCATTGCTACTTGGACCCCGAGTTTAAGGGTATGTACCTTGGCTGTGGTTTGACTGGCCGCTGATCAGATTTGACGCGTTGAATTTCCAGGTCACTATCATTTTCTCAAGCTCTTCTATAGAGCAAGTCTTGCTTAAACAAGCATCCATTCCCGCATTGAGACAATCTTGACAGACTTCACTCAAATCATCAGAAGTTAGGCATACTATCGGAGTTCTAGTTCCAGTCTCGCTTTCATAGCTTCTGATGAGCCTTGTACATTCTGTGCCGTCCATTTCTGGCATGTGGTAATCCATCAAGATAATGGCATAGCGTGTGTCTTTTACCAGGCCCAGAGCTTCCATGCCACTTTGCGCCTGGTCAACTTCAAATCCCATATCGGTGAGGCTCATAGCCGTTCCTGTTCTCACGATTGGCGCATCATCAACTACCAGAATTTTTCTTCGCATCTAAATCTATAGCCTCTTTCGTGGCATGGGCAAGAATGCAATCTTACTCTTTTTTATTCCTGCCTAATCCCCGAATATACTGGGGTTTGCCACAGTCTTGTCGGCATTAGTACCATAGACTCTTTACCGACATCGTAGCAGTGTATCTGGTATGGGGCCAGAGAAACGGGCGATTAGAAACCTTGCAAAGCAGATGAAAAATCTGCGTCTTGGCCTAGGTTGGTCGCAGGAAGAATTGGCCGAGCGCATGGGCACAGATCGGACTTATATTAGTGACCTGGAACGGTCCTTAAGGAATCCGTCGCTGAAGATTCTGGCCAGGTTGGCCAATACCCTGGGCACGACTATTGGTGATTTGTGCGACTAACAAAAGAGTGGCTATCTTGGGTGTTTATTTGGGCGGCAGTTTGAAATCTTCTGTAATTGCAACAGTTAAGGATGGCACGCCCTCGTCCTTTATTGTCAGTTTTACCTTCTCGCCTGATATTAGTGTAACTTCTTGCTCCACTGACAATAGCTCTCCTGCGCGAATAACCTTTCCAGCGTTATCCACCCAATAGCTGGTGTTTCCAGTAAGGCTTTGAAAATTGTGGGCGACGAAAGTTTTGATATCTATTTGTTTGAAAGTACGATGGATAGATAGTTCCGCCACAACCCCGTTAACTTTCACGCGCCGGTGTACAGGATCGTCAGTGTGTAAAAACACGCCTTGCTCGAACCAGTTTTCTGTGAAAAAAACTCCCTCTGCGAAGTCTTTTGGTTCAGGGAGCTTCAGAGCGTCAGCAATGGAGACAAAGGGAGAACCGTCTTCCAGATATAAAAATGATTTTTCGACATTCTCATGGATGGGTATATTCACACCACTGATATTATGTTCTTTGATATAGTCATCGTCGAACTCAAATTTTAGGCCAAGTGGTTGATAGAACCAGCCTGCAATTGACATTTTGATGCTGCTTGGCGATGTTTCAGGCTCTAGATCGCTTAACTGAATAATCTCGATGCCGTATGAGCGTGCGTGAGTTTCAGCACCTTTTTGATACCCTTTTCTTGTCACCATGACACCACGTGGCTGACCTGAAATATCTAAAAGTACTGCTCGAAAGGTATCTACCATGCCAAGGTTTACTTTCCGTGTCAGGTCTTTAGTCTGAACACAAACTTTGAACCGTATACCGGCGAGCTCATACTCCCAGTACACGTCTATTTCTCTTTGAAGCGCCGTCCCGTCAGGATTTCTACTGGTCATTGAATCTAATCGTTTGTTGCATTCAACAGCGATATTTTTGAACTCATCGCCATGGAGCAAAAGAATTCCCTGGTAGATATCGCGTACTAACTGCTCGTACTGTCTACCAGTGTTTTTTTTGTCTGAAGAGTCCATCAATTTTACTCTGGTGCTTTTGAAGAATTGCTGATTGGAACTAGGCTTATAAACCGGCCCAGTACTTACTCAGGATACTGTTTGCTGATTTCTTGAAGCTTGTCCATAAGATCGAAGTTTACGCTTTCTTGAACAAGTTCTTCAAAAGATGAGGGAGGGTTGCCAGCTTTCAGCATTCGCTCAAATACAGCATAGGGGTCGTTTTTGTCTCCTTCTTTTCGAAGACCTTTTTCATCATTCAGCCATACAAAGACGATGACTTTTAACTCTACATCGTCCTTCTGAATTTTACTGTGGTAGCGAAAGAACAGGCGGTATCGCCCAAACTTTGCTCTTTTCCAGGCTCTGTGGTTTGACCCAAGAGTGTTGCCTTGGTTGAATTTTGTGTGTGAAGGATCTTGTGGAATTTCGTCTGAGATCAGGTTGATAATTTTGGCCAGCAATTTCACCTTTGGGTGGCTATCAAAAGCATCCGGCTGGGTCACTTTGATTTTTTTTGCTTCCTGGAGCAGCTCTTCGACAACTCTTACAAATAGAGGGTGCATAAATAGCACCCATCCATTTACAACTATTGGTTTTTTGTTATTCAAAATCTTCGTCAGTGTAAGTTATGTCAGCTGTGAGTGACTTTGCGCGAGCGAGAAGGTCGGCAGTCAATGGTTCCATTTTGTCGAAATTGTGTTGGAGGTCACCGCTCAAAAAGCTCAAGAAGCCTTCAAGTATGGGATCAAAGGTTGATGATTCAGTTGACTCCTTATCCACAGAAATTAAAACGCAACCAGGGCCTACTACCGATGCACACACGGAAGTCATCAATTTGAATTCAGGAACATGCTTGAACAAAGCCGCATCCAATCTGATTGCCTTAGAATCTCCCGTCTTTGTGACTTTTCCGCTGTACTTCATGATTATATCACCTCGTCATGAGTATAACTATACCTATAAGGTGGGTATATTGTGTTTAAGTGTGACCAGGCAAGTGTTTGGAAGCGCTATACTGGTCAGGCTTAGTTTTAAAGGGAACGATTGGTACTATAGTATAAATAGCTAGGTGTGACATGGTGGATGATGAGCTATTAGCGTGTTTAGAAAGCCTAGGCCCATGTTTGGCGTCGACTCTGGCTTCTAGGCTTTGCGCTGAATTTGGCATATCACCTGCAGCAGCAAGAAAGCGCATTCAGCGTTATAAAGCTAGTGGAAAAATCGGTGCGCATGAAATGCGCTTCAAGGCGAACGAACAATTTTTGTATTTGCCTTGGCAGGAGCACACTGATAAGTTTTCGGCCTCATTTATTGAAGCTTTAACGCAGGCAAATTCGCCTTTGGCGGACTGCATCTCGATAATGAAAGCGAGAGGGGGGCTTATACCTGAGAATTTATTCCCAGTCATCTCCGGCGTGCCATTCCAGGGAAACCCAAAATTATCATCCGAAATTATCAAGACGATTTTGTTTAAAAGACACATCGTGCAGACAGCTCATTTCCCTTCCGGAAAATGCCTGCGGCTCTCAAGTGAAATAATCGATGATTTGATAACCGAATCAAGAATGCGGGCAAGATTAAGAGCAGAGGAAATATTGCTCACGGCCTTACTGGATTGGCTCCGCTTGCAAGGTTTCGTTACTGCCTATAAAGCATCACTCCGGTCAGAGGTTGAAATTCCACAGCATGGCTTTTTTGCTTGGGATTTGGTCGCCCCGTCATACATATCTGGTTTTACCAGATACGATAATGGCTCACCGACACCCGGTTTTGTTGTTGCGGACGTCTCTCTTGGTCACACAATGAGTTTGAGCGAGGTTCAGTATTTCATCAATAAATGTGGGAAATTACGTGCCCAAGGACATAGACCCAGTATTGCAATGCTGATTGCCAATTGGTTTGATCAAGATGCGCTAGAAGCTGGAAGAAAACAAGGACTGATTTTTACCACTCCTAAGAATCTATTTGGTAGAGATCTCTCGGACCTGCTTCTGAATTTAGAAACACTCTTTGATGACAATATATCGACTATTAGCAGCCGCGAACAGGCGCTCGCAGAGCTGATGGAAAAAAGTAAGGCTCTTCAGCATCTACAAGGAGTTTCTGCCAATTTAGCAGCCCAGAATTTTGAACTTGTAGTTGGTCATTGCCTTTCAAAAACAAGGGGTCCTGTCTTGTACAACAGACCTTTTGAAGATATAAACGGTGGTGAATGTGAGGTAGATGTTCTTGTTCTTCAGCCTCAAAATGCGGTGATAGCCATTGAATGTAAAAGCAAGCTTTCTGGAAGCTTGGTATCAGTCAAAGAAGTTGAAAGATGGTTTGCGGAGGTGGTACCTGCCCTCTACAAAAAATTTGTACAGGACCAATGGTATCAAAATGCTTCCTACGAGTTCTCGCTTTGGACGAATAGCGATTTTCACCCAGATGCAGTGAATCGACTTAAGCAACTTGAACAAACCAAAAGGTATTCAGTCACCTGGAAGAACGGTCAACAAGTTAAAGAGGAGCTTTCAAAATATGGCGATACACGCCTCCTCCAACAGTACAAAACCTTGTTTATACAGCCATAATTGAACGATATGATGTACTAGCTGTCTGGCGGCAAGTCT
Organism: Cyanobacteriota bacterium erpe_2018_sw_21hr_WHONDRS-SW48-000092_B_bin.40; assembly: GCA_030917395.1. Lineage (GTDB taxonomy): Bacteria > Cyanobacteriota > Vampirovibrionia > Obscuribacterales > Obscuribacteraceae. The sequence continues at coordinate 4,514 of JAUPUU010000054.1, read as the reverse complement.
TTTCCGATTGACGACAATCAGAACCGCCGCTTGACATGAATGGTATCATCTTCTCCTCTCTCTGCTCTTCTTTGACATCCCTGGCAGCGACGACCACGGCTTCGCCCTGTTCCGCACAAATCGTTGCCAGACGCCATCTTGTCCTAAGGGATAACCAGATCTTTTAGCTGCTCTGGAACTGGTGTGTTTCTATCTCCTAGAGTATCGCTTGGATCCTTTCCAAAAAATTTGAAGTAATAGCTGTACTCCCATTCTTCAACATGCGAAGTGACATACCATCCATCATTCCGAGGATCTTTTTTGTTCTCAACTTTTGCAGCAGTAGCAATTTTTCTGCATGGAAATGCTCTTTCATAATTGAGCCATCCCACATCAGAGTAAAGATATGCTCGGTTTTCTTTCATGAGTTTCTCTTGTGTCTTAGTCTGGTAACTCAAAGCAGCCTGAATCATCCCGCTTTGAAAAAGGTGGTGTCATTTGTTTAAACAGTTCCATAGCCAGTTTTGAGCTAATTGGTTCTGCTAATTCAGCCTTTATGTCGTGCTCTTTATGCACATTTAGAGGACCTCTACTCATTCGCAGAACACGAGATCCCAGGGCCGCTTTCAACATTGTTTCTATCCGGTCACATTTAAAAGCGAGTACATCAGCCCTCAATAGGGCATCTACATAAAAATCTTCATTGCCTTCATACCGGTGATCGCTGCTTTGAATAAGTTGATCATTCCTTATTGGAATAATTTTGACTTCAGGGTGAATGCGTCGAGAGTCTCTACAGCGCTTGCGGCTAGGAGCTAAATCAGTTTTAAGTTTAGACTGATCCTTCTTCAAACAGTGAAAAATAAATCCGGCACCTTCTTTTTCCACAATCACGTCTCGATGGTTGAAAAAGTACTGAGTTCCCATACCTACACTGCTTATAAATTGCAAAAACGCATCGCGATCACCAGGTTTTTCTCTTAGAACCGTCATCTTTTTAACTTGTGGTGCCCCACCAGCAATTTCACAACCTGCTTCTTGCAGGGCTGCAAGCACTGCTGGGTGGTAATCTTGCAGTGGTGATATATCCGTCGGGAAGATAAGAACCCTTTGGCAATTACCTGGATTATGAAAAGACAGTTCGTCATAAACTACGGCGAAACCAAGTCTCCGACCCTTTTCTTTTAGATCTTGTAGACCAACTTCGTTTACACCATACGGCTCTGTTACAAAGCAACTCTTTACCTCATGCCAATCTGTGATGCCCCAATGATCCAAATGAACAGATCCCAGAAGAGTGGCCAAAGCATTTAACTTTGCCTGGTAGCTGCTTCTGAGCCCACCTTGTGGATAAACCACGCGAAGGATCTTCATCAACCATGTAGGTATTTTGTGTGGTTTGACCTCGGATGCGTGTGTCACGGCATCACGATTACGCAATTCTTTGACCGGCATTTATTCTCCAAGTGGCTAAACTCAGGGCAGCAAAGCACTTTAGAGCAGTTTCCCGCAGCGAAAGTGGCGAATAAGCTCCACCAAGTTGATGATAAATTTTTGTAGTTAGGCATATTGTCTGCCACATGGGCGGTTTTGGATAGATGACCAGATCTATATTGCCAAGAAATGGATCGCATATAGGGGGCTGAGTTACATTGGACCGGTTAAAAGCGCTAGTCCCGAAATGCTTATCTAGCCTTAGTTTTCAACCCCACTGCTTTTAGAGGTTTTTCCTCCAGTGAACAATACGCCCGAAAAGGACCATATTGTTCACTCAAGGGGGCTCAAGGTTGAGCCAGTAAGCTCCAAGGCTGATGCCATGGGGTTCCAGTCATGAACAAAAGAGCCTGTTTGTTCACCCACTAGCCAATAAAAAAAAGATGTCAAATAGCTTAGCGCCACTTTCCGTTCCATTGCTACTCGGACCCCAATGCCTACTTTAATATCAAAACCCATAAAAATCCTTTAGCCAAAGCATTAGGACTCTGTTAACAAAGAAAAATTACTTGAAGCCAGTGAGTCTTATTCTGCTTTCTTTGTTGCAACTGAATGGCTATATGCTGCCATTTCAGCTATGGCTTCTTGTAACTCAGTCTCCGCTTCTAATTTAAAACTCTCTAGTAACACACAAACTTTTTTTCGGAATTCAGGTGTGGCCTCCTTCACAAAGAAACGCTCATTTGAAGTGTGCGTTTCTTGATGCTTGGTGACGCCCCATGTCTCGATTTTGACAGTACCGGCTGCATTGTCAGGCGATAAAAGATGATCGAAAAAACGCTGCATTTCTTCAAGAGCGCTTTTTTTCTTACTGATTTTGCTAAGAATTTTGTCTAGTTGCTCTGTGTCCATTAGTACTCCAACTGAGCTGATCTCGGAAATAGCTTAGACCGTTCATATCTATATTTACAAAATTACCAAACCTTCCACCATCGCTTTTGAGACAGCTTCTGAGACAGTGCTGCTAGCTCTTCTCTTATAGCCGCAGTTTCTTCCGAAGCTTTTTTGTTTTCTGCCAAGCTACGTTCTGCTAGAGCCTTCTGTAACTCATCAAATTTTTGCTGTGATTCCGCAGCTGATTTCTTGTGCATCTCGATATCTGCGAGGCGCTCTTCTAGCGCTTTCACTTCCTGTTCTTTCGCTTTGCGGGTATCTTCCAATAGAGATTGCAATAATGCTAGCTCACGTTGTTTGGCTTCTTTTTCCGCGTCAAGTTGGCGCTCTAACTCCGGGGCCGCTTTTGCTTGAAGAGCCAATATTTGCTTCTTTAGAGCCTCGGCCTCAAGTTCCTTGGCCTCTGCATGTTTTCTTTCTTGCTCTGCCCTGAGGCGTTCGTCCTCAGCTCGCTGGCGTTCAATTTCCGCTTTCTTTCGTTCGATATCAGCTACTTTATTCGCTTCTTCTTCGGCAAGCCTCTTTATGGCTTCTTGGTCTGGGAGCAATAGTAGCTGCCGCTCTTTTTCTGCCAGGTTTGCGCGCAACTCACCAATCGCCTGGTCTTTTTCTTCCAGCTTTTCAGTAAAGCGTTTAATGATGCCATTCCATAAATGGTCGGCTACTGCCGTTGCGGTCTGCTCATTATCAGCCGTCCATTCTCTTTTCTGGCTCGTGGTCGTTACGTCCACAATGTCATCTTCGCCAAAGGTTGAATCGAGCACTTTGTCTTCATCAGGAACAACAGTTTGATCGACTACCTCGAAGTCTGCCACTGCTTCACTGGAAGCAACCAAAGGTGAACCAAGACGGCGCAAACCTTCAATGATTTCTTTGGTCGGATAAATACGATATTCATCTACGCCACGGTCGTTCTTAACCAGAACACCCTTAAGGTGTCCTTTCTCTCGTCGATAGAGCACGCCTCTAGGCGAGATGCCTAATGCTTCGGCTACTTCTTTGACTGGTATGGTTTTCACAGCTGCGCTCCATATCTAGTGGCGCCCGTTCGTATATACGCCAACCCTGAACATCAGTATTATAGAGCCATTCGGCCCTTTTTCAAGCGCAAATTTTGTCTCCGCTTCGCTGATAGTGCGGACTGCGAAATGGCCCGAAATAACTTCGTGCCGCAATCGGAAACTCAACTATCCCGAATCCCTAAGCCCGTGGATCGCTTTGAGACTGAAAAATTTCCGATCTTAATTTTAGCGCCAGGCGGCTAGATACTTCGGTCTAGCCAGAAGTATCTAGAAGTGCTAAAGAGTTGCCAGGGTGGGCTCCGCTGGGTCCATCCAGAAGGGCTAGATGTGATCCCGAAATATACCAGAAGTCATTTCGGGGTATGTTCTCGAAATGCTTCCGAATACCCCGAAGTATTTCTTTGTGCGCCTTGCTTTCTCGCGAAGCGGAAAGTGGAACTCGTTTTATTGTGGCGGTGCTGCTGGCGAAAATGCTTACTTGGGTGGTGTCTTTGGCTCTTCGCGGTTCTTCTTGGTAGTGCGGCCTCCTTCTGCGTTGGCTCTTCTGGGTTGCTTCGGGGTGCTTCGGGGTGGAAGGCGTCAGTTCGCGATGATGTCTTTGTGTCTTCTGGGTCCGTGTGAAACGGTTCGTGATTCTGAGACAGCAGGCTAGTTTTGTACCCTGAAGGAAACTTCGGTGTGATTTCTGCTTAAAGTGAAATACCAGCCGATCTCGATTTGGGAGTTCTAAAGTATTGATCGATTGCCAGGCACCTTATATAGTGGCTGGTGGCACTTGGCATTGCTGGCAGGTGTATATCTATTAAATACTCTGGAGCAAACGCTCCCTAGAAAGCTGGTTTAAGACGAAAAATCGATGAAACAAAAAACATCGCTTGGGGGCGATGTCTTTTGCTAGACCTTTTAACGGATCTCTTTATTCAGTTGTCGTCGCGTTTTTCAGTTTCGCGAATTGATTTCAGAATAGCTTAGTGGTCCGGTCAGGTCAACTCGTCTTCTTTTATCTTAAAAGAGGTGTTGCTACGACTGGCTTTGCATTGTCGGTATCTGGTGGACAGACGCCGGTTAGATTTTGTCGTGATAAATTTTTCCCAAAGAGCCAACATGAGGCTATGGGGAAGTTTC
>JAUPUU010000439.1 GCA_030917395.1 Cyanobacteriota bacterium erpe_2018_sw_21hr_WHONDRS-SW48-000092_B_bin.40 | reverse complement strand
TTAGATTTAAAGGAAAACTATAATGCTAATTACTAAATCAAAATTTCTCTACCTGGGAGGCATACTGCTGCTCTCTGCTTTGATGGCTGTAAGAGCCTCGGCAGAGCCGCTTGATACCGCTACAGGTTCACTGGCTGGTGCTGAGCTTTGTAGTACCATTGCCGGTGCTCTAGCTGGCGGCACTGCTGCCCCAGCGCCTGCTGTAACTGCCGCTGCGGGGGGCAACAGTGATGAACAGCCAGCCGAGCCCAAGCCCCTAAATCCAGTGCGCAAATCATGCGCTGGCGGCCAGGTGCGCATGGTGGTTGGTATTACTCCGGCCGATGCCCTAGGCAACCCTGCATCACACCGCCATTTTGGCCACACGATTATGGACAAAGTGCCTTTGACTGTGGTGTTGGATCTCGACCCTGCCGTTAGACTCGACTTTTCTACTCTGCTTGAACAAGGCGTCATTGGCTTTGCCGGCTCAGATTTCACGCTTTATAAAGCTGCTGCGGGTGAACCGCCAGCGGTGTCAATTGTGGGCCCGCTAGCGAAGGAGGGCCGCCAGGTCTATGTTATTAACTTGATTGTTCAGACTGCGGTTTTTAAACCGAGTGTGGTGTTCAATCTTGATCTGCGTTATGCCACGGCGATGCTGCCGGATGGGAAAACGCCCAACTGGATGCCTCTTACTACTCCCGATTTTCTAGTATCAAAAATGACCGTTGTGGACAATGGTACTGAGTTGCAGGAAGGTGATTTGAGTGAAAGAGGCGAACGGCTACCATGGCCAGCTCTCTCAGCATTGGCTCTCGGTGCCATTTTGATGGTGCTGCACTCGGCTGTGAGGCTGGTTAAGTGGTTCAGTCGCATTCGCCCACGTAAAGTTATCGCCCCTAATCGTCGGGCCTGGATTGTCTTTGATTGCAACTACAAAGAGGCCAAGATCAGTGGTCTCCAGGTAAAGCATCTCAAGGCTTGTGCCCATGCTCTGCGAGTTTACCTTGCTTCTTTGCCGCAGTACGCGCACATTGATGCCCTTACTATCACTGAGATTAGCGCTCAATTTCCTGACGCGGATCCCTCTCAGCTGGCCACAATTGTGCGGGTCATAACCGTATTTGAAGAAGAAATCTTCGCTGCAGGATCCGATCGCCGTAGCGAAACCCCGGTGGGTTTGAGCGAGGCTGAGTTGGAGCAACTTTTAAACGACATTGAGAGCCTGGTGCCGCGCACCTGGGACTCTAAGGAGTAACCATGAAAAAGCATTTTCACACTGTAGTGTTTTTAGTAATTATGTTTCTTCTCACCCTGGCCATGATCGTAGTTCAAAGCTTGTTGACGGCCAGTAAGGAGCGCGAATTTGCCCGCGCTGCTTTTGCCGACAAGACTGAAGAAGTGGCTTTTATACCGGATCCTGCCACGAAGCAAAGACTAAAACTAATTCGCTTTGCTCAAGATGGTGTTACCCAGTTGTCTGGCACGATCTACTGGAACAGCGGCTTGATCGAAGACTTGAAGTTTTCAAAGAACGTTGTGGTTTCGTCTATTGAATATTACCCCTTGGACAACAAAGAGGGAGACGCCCATGTGATCAGGGGCAGCAAGCGCGCTATCTCTCAATTTGCTGATGGTGTTACTTACACGTATCATGCAGTCTATCGACCGGACGGCACTCTTGAGCGCCTGGGTCGATTGCTGCAAGCGGGCGGCTCATATCAATCTACTTTCTATTTCGCGGATGGCAAAACCGTTAGCCGTGAGCGCATCTTTGATGGTCTGAAGCACTTTCGCCAAGAGAAAATCTATCGTCTAGACGGCTCACTGTTGGCTTCCACTTATTCTAAAGCCGGTGATTTTAGCAAGACCGAAACCTCACTTTATCGCGCTGATGGCACTCTTTATGCCGATTTTACCCGAGATCCGATTGATGGCGAAAAGGGGCATGTTTTTACCATCGACGGTAAATCGATGATTCTTGAATATGTGCGTGATTATTATAGTTTGCAAGAAATCTTTCTGGATGAGCGCGGTAATCTTATTCAAAATCGCGATGGCAGCCGCATGGGAGGACTGCTCACTGTGCGCGGTTACACCCAGGTGAAGGGCAAAATGCTGATGCAGTATCGCCAGCGTTGGACGCTTTCGCAAACCATTGGTCCAGATGCAAACAAGCACAGGCTGTTGCGCGTAGAATATTTCGACTTTGCCGCAAAAGTCACCTGTGAAATTCAGATGGATGTCGCCGGTACAACTATCACAGCAGTCTCCTGCCCGCAAAAAGACGGTAGTGCCTTAGTGCAGAGACTTTCTGCCGATGGCATGACTGTACAGTCAATTGACCGAGTTTTGCGATCAGGGAAAGTTATATCTTCCGTGAGTGGTAGCAACAAAACAATTTCCTTTCCAGAGAATTGGCTGAAAGACTACCGTCCGACACCTTTACCTGATTGGAAAGATGATGAGGCTCCACCACCGCTGTACGATTTTCATTAGCCTTTGCCTTAGGCTGAGCTCTCGTATCTACTGAGCAAGCAACGCTTCATCCTAGCTCCAAGCCTGGATGAAGCGCTCTCTGTTTCAAGAGAATCAAGAAAAGATGCTTTCTATGTGGGCGTTTTTTGTCAAGAGTTCCTAGAAGACCTCCCGTTTTCTGGGAATTTTTGTACTTTTTTGCACTTTTTTTGGCCTTTAAGCCGACGCAAGGCCTACACCTTTAGGTGT
>JAUPUU010000438.1 GCA_030917395.1 Cyanobacteriota bacterium erpe_2018_sw_21hr_WHONDRS-SW48-000092_B_bin.40 | reverse complement strand
GTAGGGGCCTTCGGAGAGGCTTAGAGCCGTTTTGAACTGCTTCTCCGCTTCAGCGGAGTCGTGCATCTCGCTTCGAAGTTCGGCCAACATTAAGCGGCTCTTGATCCCTTCTAAGCCCAGTGGAGACTCCGATTTGCTTTGGGAGCAAATTTCTACTGCTTCTTCGAGAAGGTCTGCACGCTCCTTTAGTGGCTCTGCGTTCATTTTAAATATGCCGCTCATGTGCTCTAGCATACAAACGATCTCATTGTCACGGTCGCCCTTAGCTTGCTTCAGATACTTGAGATTCTCGCGCATCAAGTTCGACGATTCTTTCTGTTTTGCTTGGTGAGAGAGTTCTACTGCCCACATCGTTCTGGTGCGGATAGTTTCGTCTGAATCAGGGCCGAGAATAGCGGCCTTTGCTGCAAATTCTTCTCCAAGCCAGGTCGCTTTGTAGTCAGGCCAGTAGCGTTTTATATTCCAGATCTTGTTGATGGTTTCTGCTGTTTTGTCATCTTTCTCTCCAGCCCGAACCCTTATATCCAGGGCCTGATGATAGAGCTCAAGCTTCCGAGGCTGCGTTTTGTAGCCGTCTCCGTAATATTCCAGTAGGTCGGCGAGTTCAGGAGTGTCTTTTCGGCAGAACCCCACTGCCGTAGGAACTATTTCGCTGCTAAGGACCAGCATGGGTAATAGAATGAGGAGCACCGACGATGCAGCGATTGCATAGAAGTAGGCGAGAATGTTACGTTTTCCGGCTTTCTTAGGCATCTGCTGGACGATCTCTGAGAGCAAAAGTGTCCCAGGGATGCCGAAGTAACGTTCCGTCTGTGTGTGTACACCGTGCCAATACATTTATTGAAAGAGTCGCCTTTCCTTTTCATAACTTCCCCAGACTCTTAGCTCGCGAAACTGTTTGTTGTTGATTGTTTAGACCCTAGCTGTCCTTCAGGTAAGATGGGGATAGTCTGTTGAATTGGTGACCCTGTTTATTTGCGGTATCGAGCAGAAGCTCGTTAATGCTTGCTGATGGAGTTGCGCATGTCTCAGATTGCTAGATTTCTTGAGCGTGGAACAGCGACCTTCGGCAGTCTTAGCCGTGGGGGAAAGTCAGTTGTTTTGCTTTGTTTTTGTTGCATCACAGCCTGTTTCGTGCAGCTTGTCATGCCGGTAGTCAAATCGCTAGTTGCCCTTAGCTTGGTAACAGGGACCGCAGATAAATTGTGGAGTTCAATTTATTGCTCACCGTGTGGCAATTCTCGGGGGAAAGACTTTGGCTCCAATGCAATTGCGACTTTGTGTTGGTGCGATAGACCAGAAATAGCTGTGGAGCTTCTTGCTGCCATGCTAAAAAAAGGCAATACGCAGTCAAACTGGCCAATGGTGTCTGGTCACCTTAGACAAATTGATCAAGCCGGAAGAATCAATGGTGCTAGGTGGCTTGAGTTGTGCCGACCTTTTGATGAGTACGAAAGCCGATTTGTTGAAGATCGGCACTATGTGCCGAATTCAGCAGAACTAAGGCGCTCAAGGTACTTTTCGAAGCCGGCAAGAGTTTCAACATTCAATCTGATAAAGGGGTATGAAAATCATGGACTCCTTTCGGAGTGTGAGGCCTGGTACAAAAAGGTGATTGCTAAAGAGGAAGAACTTAAGGGCCACGAATCCTTTGCCGTCAGAGAAATCATGCAGAAGCTAGCGAACTTCTATGAGAGGCATAATCGAAGAGCTGATGCCGATAAGCTCATAGCGAAACTTCATGTTATGGAAACCCACCCTGGTGTCAACGGTGATTGCTGGCGGATTGTGCGACTGGTCGGGGATAGGTATAAGTTCGTGCGATTGGGCTCTGATTAGTCTGAGCTCAGAAGGCTACTCAGTCAGTGCAAGTTCATAGAGCTGGCCACGAATGGCTATTTTTCGATTTTCTAGATATGCGACTAACAGGCTGTTAATTTCGCTTTGATTTAAATCGGCTTTTTTGATTGTGTATTTTTCTTCTAGTGGTTCATGAATTGTGCTCGGCCCGAATTCAACAGAACGCTTTGACGATGTTTGTGCAGCATCGACATTTTGGGTAAGGACAATGGTTAAATTCGCTGGGGTCCATACTTCGCTAGTTTCTTTTCTTCCTTCTTGGTTCAATCGAAAAGCTTTTCTTGCCTCCATAGTCCGTCTGAATGCTTCTTTCAAAGCTTCTGGCACAACGCAGTGATATCGTTTATCCTCCTCGCTCATCAAGAACTCGCTACTTGTAAAGTCACCGTATATGTGTATTCTTTGTTGATTGCCAAGGCTATCGGTAACATAAAAATTAGTCGAAGTTAGGTCGGTAATGGGAATTTCTGAGCCGTAGTCTTTTATCTTCCGAGAGCATAGCTCGCTACCGAGTTTTTTGAATTCTTCAAGCTGAACAGGTGTCATTTTTCCACAGCTTTAGCCTGTCGGGCTCTCGCTGTCTGAAACAATTACAGTTCCATTGTCGCTCAGCATTAGCATAGGTGAGTATTCAGAAAAAGAACTAACAACGAGGGCATAGAGAAATTTAGTGGAAGTCGATTTAGCGGGATTGCCTTTTGAGTCTTTTATATTCGTTGGTGGGTTTATTTTCGCCGCTAGGCAATAGGTGAAAAATTTGGGCCGAGGTATCCATTTAGTTTCTTGTTCATTGGCGCAGCCGTATGCCAATGCCGCCGTTGCTCCGATTAGAAGCATGCTGCGAATTTGAGCTGAGCCTGTAGATTTTGAAGTCAAAGCGAACTCCTATTGCTGGCTAGCCTAACTTAATATGCCCTTCAAACGATTTCGCGCTCAACACCCAGATCGGAGCTGATAATTGCCTGACAGAGAAGGGAATATTAGGCGAAGTTGCAGTTAGCAGGGCGGTTCTTATGTCCGACCAAAGCGCGAAAGACAAAGGCGACCGACAATCTGGAGTGCCGGCTGACAAGCCAGTCTTGAACACGCAGGAAGGTCAGCACGTAAGAAATGCCACCGGAGATCAGGTAGAAGCAATCAAGGCAGCAAATCCGAATGCCAGCGACGGTTCAGTAAAAAACTGGGCGCTTATGACAAAGGCAGAGAAGTTTGCTCATGTCGAGAAGACCGGGCAAGATAGAAGCATAGAGCTGGTAGATACCGAACCATCAGGTAGAGAAATCGTAGTAGCAGCGCGTCAGATGGTCGTGGAAATCGAGGCAAAAGACCAGCCTGCAACAGCGCTTCAAGAATTGGCAGAAATAGATAGCCGTCCGATCAAAGACTATGGCTTTGACGTAAAGCAGTATGGACAGGACAAAGTAGTAAGGACGGGAGTAGAGTACCAAGTAGGCCAGCGGCCGGAAGTAACCGAACAAAACCTGTTTGAGAGAATTGGCGCTCTGCCACTGGAGCAGCAAGCGCAGGTGATCGGCGCCGGAATCAAGGCATATAACGGAGAGCTGACGCACCAGCAATTCAGAATAGGCGTAGGGGCAATTACTGGCTTGGGTGATGGTGTTGTAGGTCTGGCTCAGAGTGCTGAAAGTCTTGGAAGTTCAATAATTGGTGTCGCGCAGTTTAGTCGAGACGTGATGACGAATGATCCGGCAGCAATAGACACAGCTGGCAAAGCCGGTGAATCGCTCGGAAAGCTTATGGTCGGTGGCATTCATGTCTTTGGGGCAGCAGATGCATATCTGGGCAGCTTGGGAGCCGCTACAACGGTTGGAGACTATGGCAAAGGCTTACGTGATGTAGCATGGCTTGGACAACAAATGAACCAGCGCTGGGAGGCTATGAGCCCAGAAGAAAAGTCTAGGCTAGCAACAAAGTTGACAGTGGAGAACCTAGGCGGGCTAGCTGTAGGTTTTGGGGCGGATAGATTAGCTAAGAGTGTGAAGATAACCGAAGCCCTGGAAACGCTCGGGACCGAAGCCAGTGCCATGGGTTCGGGTGTAAGAGAGAAGGCAAGCAAGCTAATATCTCGCATGGCAGATGAGCTAATGCCTCAGTCCATGGGCGTAACACCGGATGGACGGTTGATACCAATTAAGACTGACGCCGGTAAAATTGATGATTTTGCTGCCAAGATGGTTGGTAGATCAGGAGAGTATGTTCCAGAGCATAAGCCCATGTTCTTGGCTCCAGGACCAAACAAGGTGCTTAGTAAGCGTGAGATGGAAGCTTTTGGTGGCTTGAAAAAGCTTGAGGCTATGAGCGATGGAGAGCTTGCCTCTATTGGGCTTCGGCGCTATGAAATGTCCAAGCTTAGGCTTGAGAGCGACGAGTTTTCACTACAAGCAAAAGTCCCAGGTGACCATAGAGCTTGGTTTAGAGCATCAGTTTCGAAAGACGGAACATTGGTTTTGACTGATCTCAGTAAAGGAGCAATGCCTGATGGAACGGGAGCATACTTCCTAGCCGAAGCTTTGAAAGCACACAATTTAAAGCCTACTGGAAAAATCTTTCTCAAGAACATTAGAGAAAAAGAGACTCTTCCCGCCCTGGCGGCTGGAGTTTCGCCTGAACACACAAAAATCGGACGATGTGTCACCAAAGGGCTCAAGGAGCTAGGACTCACACCTACCGCCTTTAAACTCGTAGAAACTGACCGCGGTATTGATATTATTATTGAGCTAAGGTAGGAGAATATATGGGCACCGATACTGATTTGGTCTTCAAAGGCAAAGATTTGGACTTAATTCAGTCCTTGGTTTATGAACCATCTTTAGAACCAATGTACTGCTCTTTTCGAATGTACTTGCACTGGCCAGATGAACTACCCAGCGGAATAAGTACAGAAGGCTATGAAAGCTTATGCGATTTGTGGACTGCGCGGGCATGTCGGTATCATGGGCTTACTCTGCCTGAATCCTTAAACCCGGCAACTTTTACACGCGTATGGGACCGAGCAATTGCACAAGGCCTTCTTTGGCCTGGGTTTCAGAGACTTGAGCTGGGCGAGGCAGATAAGAAATACTTTTTAGAAATGCTTAAACAAGAAAATCCGTTTGATTGATAACGTGAAACATGCTTCAGAAGACCATTTTCATTCCCCGAGATCTCAAACTAATAGAAGAACTTGTTTTAGATCCTACACTTGAACCGAGATTCAACGCTATTGGTGCGTATCTTGTTTGGGATGATGAGCTTCCATCTGGTATTACTTCTGATGGTTTGGATGTTTTGTCTAGTCTTTGGACCGCTCGTTCTTTGTTTCATAGAGGGCTAACTTTCCCTGACCATCCAGTAAACGCAGAGTACAGTCGTCGAGTTTGGGAGCAAGCGCTTAAAGAAATACCAAACAGGCCTGGATTTCAGAGACTTAGGCTGAGGGAGGCAGATCGGAGTTATTTCGAAGAGATGATAGGAAAGGAAAATCCATATTGATTGAGCCGAGGACTTGTGGCTGCCAGTGACTGTCTACCAGATGCAATCTCAGTCATATTGGTAGTTGTAGAAATAATTGATCGGCTCTTTCGATTTGTCTTGCCACAAAAACAGACCTTCGCTATATGACTTGATGCCGGTTGCGTCGAACAAATGCTTACCAGATTTATCGATGACATAAGTGCCTTGGTCGTTGGCAATTATTGCTGCACCATCATGAAATCGTGTTGCTACGTCATAGTTTTCGTCAAGTTGAATTTGGCCTAGTTGATCGATATAGGCTAGATGGCCGTGCTTAAATTTGACCACTGCTAATCCATCATGGAAATGCCCTACTTCATTGAACTGTGGGGGTATCACACAGTTGCCTGCTGTATCAATAAAGCCCCAAAATGAGCCTTTTCTTACTGGTATCAGTCCTTCACTGACTAATCGATACGCTTTGTCTTCTTCGACTCCAAGCTGATCGTACAAATCGTCTGTTAGTGGTTTGGCGCTGGTGTCAATCAACCAGCGTTTTTTATTTTGACATCGAACGGCAACGCCGCCTTCAAATCCGCTAGATAGATACTGATCCGATGAAATTTGTAGTTTGCCCGCTTTGTCTATGAACCCTTCTGGCTTCCCTGAGATATTGTGACAATTTTCTGAGACTAAAGCTAAGCCGTTGTTAAACGAGCCAGCACTGCGATATTGGTGCGGTATAACGAGTTTGCCATCTCTATCAACGAAACCCCAGGCTGATGGAATAATTGGAGAAAGGCCGCCATCCCAGGCGTTTCCTGTCACCGCTGCTAAGCCTTCAGAAAATGGCTTCACAGCGGCGTACTTAGGCTCTATGACCACCTTTCCGCTGCTGTCCATGAACCCCCATTTACCATCTAGTCGGAAAGCCAGTCGTCCTTCTGAAATTGGCCTGAATTGCTCATACCTGGGTTCAGTAATAAATTTGCCGCTGCGATTGATTAATCCGAGTCGAAAATAGCAGGTGTTCTGAACGCAGCCACTGCCGCGTTGGAACGGTTTGGCCGAAAACTCCTTTGAGCATTTGGTGCCATAGGCAATACCATTGTCGAACGTGCTGGCGCCGATGGGAAAGCATGGTTTTATTGCGTACCTTCCTGTTTTGTCTATATAGCCAGCTAGCAAGCCCTCTTCAACTTCGGCAATTCCTTCGCTAAAGGTTGAAGCTTGTCGAAATTTTGGCGGGATTACTACATTGCCGCTGCTGTCTTTGTAGCCCCAGTTTGCTGGCTGACTTAGTATGTGACGCTTCCACGGTGGCGCTGCATATGGATTGGAAAGGCTCTCACTGGGCTCTTTTGCTCGATCTGAATGCGGCTTGATCGGCTTTTTCCAGGTTAAGACCGGCGAAGAAAAGATAGCAACGCCATCATGAAACTCTCTTATTGAATAGATTTTTGAAAGTTTAAAACGTTCGCGGCCAAAGGTATCTTTGATAGTGTAACTTTTCGTGGGCATCACTTCGATGTCTTTCGATTGTTCTTCACTTTTGACTATGCAGAGACCTTCTGAAACTTCGGCTTGATTGCTTTGCGCGTATTCATCGTCTTTATCGTTGGCTGTGAAGATCCCTGACTTGTCTATGTATCCCTTGTACAGCTGGGTTCTGTCAAAGAGCTCCACTCGGGCTTTCCCGTTTTTGAACGATCTTGCGTAAGCGTATTTGTTTTTCACTAGTTTGCTACCATCGTGCTTGATAAAGAATTGTCCATCGGCATCGTCGAACGTTCTTACCAGTGCTGCTCCTTCGCTAAATGAAGAAGCGTCCTTGTATTGATGACTGATTACTGTCTTTCCACTCTGGTCGATAAAGCCCCATCCATCAGCATTTAGCACTCGTGCTACACCCTCTCTGAAAGGTGCCACCGATTTGTATTTGGCTGGGATAATTACTTTGCCATACTTGTCGATAAAACCGAGCTTGCCCTTCTCGCCAAAGGCAGCCAGGTCTTCTGACATTTCATTGAGTTCATCAAATATCGGGGCGACAATTACTTTCATGCTTTTATCAACGAAACCGCGTTTGCCGCCTTTTGTCACTAAATTGTAGTCTTTGTCGAGTGCATTCACGTAGTCATAGGTTGGCTTAACCAGCCAATTTCCGTGGGTGTCTATCAAACCCCAAAGTCCGGCGCATTTCCATTCGCCAGATTTGGGGTCTTGTTTGCGTGGATAGTAAGCCTGCGCTACGGCCTGACCATTGATGTAGGGGCCAATTTCCTCGAAAGTGGCTTTGACCTGAACTTTACCTGACTTGTTGACAACGCCGGCTCTTTTTTCTTCGTGAAAAGTGGCTAGGTCTTCGTGGAAATTGCCTATGCTCCAGTAGGTGGGTTTGAGAATTGTTTTGCCGTCTCTGCTGATGAAGCCATAGAGGTCTCGGTAGCAGGCTGTGAATTTCCCTTCCTTTCCGGTCCAGCTATCGGCTATAGCTGGAGAAATAGAGGCAACAAGGGCTAGTAAGAGCAGCGAAAAGTTGCTGTGCTGTTTACAAAGGCTCAGAAACTGTGGCAGTTTAATTTGCAGAACTCACCTTCCTTTCGATAGCTTGCGCGCTCTCAAAACACTTCTGGGCCTCTTGCTGCTCATTTAATCCAAGATGAATTTGGCCCAAATGCTTTAAGTAAATTGCAATAGCTGGGTGGTTGGCACCTAATCGCGATTGATCAAGAGCAAGTGCTTGTTGGTTGAGTGGCTTTGCTCTTTTAAAGTCGCCCTGCAAGAAGTAGAGCCCGGCCAGGTTATTCAAATCGCGTGCCATGTTGGGGTAGTTATTGCCGTCCAGCTTTTTCTTCTTTTGCAACACTTGTTCAAACAGCACGACGGCTTTGCTGAATTCACCTTGATTGCGGCAAGCTCCTGCCAGTTCAGTTAGATCAGCCAATTCGGTTCGAGCGGCGGATTGTTGTGTTCTTTCTGCAAACGAAACACCGGTTTGTACATCGAGTAGTTGCCTGTAGTAGTCTTCTGCTTCTTTGAAGCGGCAATGGCAGTAGCAAAGTTCGGCAAGTTTGCGCAGACAAGTTTCGACATCTTTTGCATGGTTGAGTTTTGAAATCTTGGCCAAATCTCGTTTGTACTGGTTATGTGTGACATCGAAATCACGATAGCGCATTATTATCTGCTGCCCTGATTCTTTCATGTAGGTAATGGTCCCGCTTGATTCTTCGAAACTCTTTCCCTGTGTCTGGTCGTTGAGGGCAATTGATGTTAGTAGTTTCTGGCATTCTTGAATATGATTGTGCTCAAAGTGCAGCATAGAACCAAGACAGTCTTTGTCTGCTTCCCTTTTTGAAAGTGGCCGATTGGGCGGTTTTGACTCGAAGCGGGCAATGGCAATTTCGAGCGTGGTCCTGGCCTCTGCTTTCATGCCGCAAGCGTAGTAGGCTCTGGCTAGATCCATCAATTTGTATGCGTAAGATGCAGAGTTGACACTATGCGCTATTCGTTGCGCGCTTAGGTTTCTCAGATTCCATTCCAAAACCTTCTCAACGGCTCCATGGTTCTTGTAGCCCTCAACTAGTCCGGAAGAAAAGCAACTTACGTCTAATTCCGATTCAGTCAATTTAGCAAATTGCTTTTTGTGTTTGTCGTATCGGTAGAGATTGAGCAACTGAGCCTCTATTGGCTGACAGAGGGCAATCCATTGCTTCTTTGATAGAGTATGGTCTTTGTCTATTTGTTTTACATTGTAAAAGGCACCAAGTAAAGAATCACCAAATGCAGGGTCGCGACTCATCTCCACGTTTATGAGCTGGTTTAAAAGCTGTGTGGCATTTTGATATTGACCAATAGCAGAGTAAGCACGAACGAGCTGCAGCCCCAGATCGGCTTTGCAGGTAAAAAGCTTGGTGTGCTCATATTTATATCCGAGAATGATGACATTCGCCCAGCCAACCATGGTTGCTGGCGCTGAAGTTATCTGACTGGCAAACGGTGACATCAGCAAAAATAGCAGAGAATAGACTATTAATTCGCGTAAGAACTTGCTGTACTGCACCTTTCGCCCTGGGCGACAGAGCAAGGAATAGACGAAATAAGCGACGAGTGGAAGAATTGTTTCGTACAGATTGAAGCGAATAAGTTCTTTATAGTTCTGCTCTTGCTGCCACAGAAGAACGAGCACACCTTTCAGCACACAGAAAAAGGCAGGATTGACCGCCACAATTAAACAGTTGAGAGTAACGCAAAACCATTGAGAAACACCAATGTTTCTTCCACCAGGCGGGCTACAGCCGCCGCAGTAGGTGTTAAGGTGAGAGATATAGGCAAGTGCGATTACAAAGCCAGCAAGAATAGCGAATCTAAAGCAATCCGCCAGCTTCTTAGAAAGTAGGGGCTCCGGTTGGTCACGAAAGTGACTCAGAAATTGATTCATCGTGATACCCGCAGCGCTAGCATTTTGTTCCTGTTTTTAACTTACCCTAAAGGCGGGAAAACGATACCCTTCACGTTGCTAGGCCGAAATATGTGTTTTAAGCGATTTCGCGACCAACGGCTGAACCATCGACCCATTCTCTCTCTTCAGGCGGTTGGGCTTCGGAATAGTCTGATGAGGCTAGCAGCTCGGCAAGTGTGTATCGGAGACGTGGTAGAGGTTCGATAATCAGCCGGTTGCTGACTACGGTGATGCTAACGGTGTCGTCGGCCTTTAGTTGAAGCATGGTAAGAAGCTTCGCGGGAATGGCTACCACGACAGAGTTCCCAACTTTTCTGAGTTTGGTTTTGTGCATAGGACGTCTCCTTGTATTTTTACTGTACAGCACGTCGTCGGCGATGTGCCTCCCTCCGGCTCTGCTTCAGGTAAGATGGGAATAGTCTGTTGAATTGGTAACCCGGTTTGGTCTTAGTACTAAGTTAAAGCTCGTAAATGCTTGCTGGTGGAGTTGCTCATGGCACAGATTCCTAGATTTCTTCACCATGGAACAGCGACCTTCGGCAGTCTTAACCGTTGGGAAAAACTAGGTTTCTTTCTTTGTTTTAGTTGTGTAAGTGCTTGTATTGCGCCGTTGGCCATTCCGGTAGCTAAATCTCTGGTTGTTCTGTTTCTGGTGACAGGTACAGCTGACAGATTGTGGAGTTCACCTTTTTGCTCTGGGTGTGGCAATGGTCATCATCGTGACCTTGGTTCTAATACAATTGCGACTTTGTGTTGGTGCGATAGGCCTGAAATGGCTGTGGAGCTTCTTGGTGCCATGCTAAAGAAAGACCGTACGCAGTTAAACTGGCCAATGGTGTCCAGTCATCTTAGAACAATTGATCGAGAAGGAAAGATAAGTGGTGCTCGGTGGCTTGAGTCATGCCGTCCGTTTGCTGAGCACCAAAATCGAGTATTGGAAGCACAGCATACCGAGGTTGGGAATGCTTACTTCTACCGTAGACCGGCAACATTCAGTTTGATTGCTGGGTATGAGAATCATGGATGTCTTTCGGATTGCGAAAGCTGGTACAAAAAGTTGATTGCCAAGGAAGAGGAGGTTCGTGGAAAAGAATCTTTTTCTGTCAGAGAGCTTTTATTGAAGCTTGTAGACTTCTATGTGAAACATAATCGCAGGGCCGATGCAGACAAGGTCATGGAGCAACTTAATGTCATGGCAATGCATCCCGATAAGTATGGGGATCGTTGGAGGTTGGAGCTTCTTGTAGGAGGTAAGTATAGGTTCGTGCGAGTCGTTTCCGATTAGTAGAGACTGAGACCACTCATGTGATGAAGATGCTCATGGATAGCTTTAGATTTAGCTCCTTTTCTGACAGGCTGATTCCTGCCCAGCGGTTTGCTGTATTTTATGGCTTTTTTATTGGCATGGCGTATGTATGCTGCTATATCGGCAAGTTACCTCTATGCAGCTCCGCAAGAGAGGTAGACGTGTGGATCTTGCCTTTCTTCACTGCTGTATTTAACTGCTTTCTTGTGGCCTTAAACCCTGCTTTGTTTTGCCTCCTTGAGGTCTGGATTTTTTGGAGTAGAAGTACACCGGCCGGGGGTGGATGGCATCCTGTAATGCTTTTTTTTGAGGCCGTTTTGCCGCTATTTACCTTTACAGTATTTTCCATCTTGTCAATAGCAAAGAATGCCAAAGACCCTGCTAAGGCAGACTTCTTGGGCTTTGCCGTTGCTGATGCAGCAAGAAAAGTTGCTGCCAATTTTCTGGCGGATGCCACCATCGCCGTTGTTTTGGTTTTGCTGCTTTTCCCGCTTAAAGACTACATACGCTCAGCTCCATCAAAAATCATTGCCGGTTTCAATGTACTTAGGCTGTCGACCGAGAGCGAAAAGAAATGTCCTGACTATGAAAAGTCTTGGTATAAAATTCGGTTGGCCCAGGCCTACGCAGGTATTGGTCACTTTGACTATGCTGAAGTGATCTTGAACGAGCTAATTGACGAAGAGCTGGGCAAAGAAAAGATTTGGTACGACCGACTTTCTGATTACTATTGGGCACTGGCAAACATAGACGTGCATCATGAACTGAGCAGTCGCGAATGGATAAAGTTCAGTGAATATGCTGATCGAAGACTATTTGAAATTTACCAAAGCAGTCGTCCCCTAGATTGTCTTAAGTCATTAGAAGCGCGAGAGCACTCGCTTGGGGAGCTGTCATGTCTAAGTCAATCACTAATCAAATCTTACACGTCACATGGTGCGTCTGACAAGGCGATTGAATGGAAACTGGCAGAGGCAAATCTAGCGAGAGTGATGCTGGGTGAGAACTCTCGTAAATTCACTTGGCGTCTTTCCGAAACAGCGAGTCTTTATTTGCGGCTCAACAAAAGGCCGGAAGCCACTCAGAGCTTCATCAAGGCCTTGGCTGTTGAAGAAACTCGCTGGAATGACAGAAAAGATACGCCGATGATAAAGTCACCTGATGACTTGGGTTACGACGAGCGTGGCAAAGATCTGACCATACGAGATTGTATGCTTGCCCTTGAGAAACTTAGGGCCATTCCAGCCTCACGCTTCCCTTCAAAGGGTCTTTCTGAGTCGCGACCGAACTTCGATTTCGAGGAGAGCTATTACCGCCAGAGCATTGCAACGTTGAAACAGTTGAGCTGCGCAACCGCAGTCGAAGCTGAGCTAAGAAGATTGGCGGTTCTTTTATACGGACATTGTCTTTATGGCAAGGCTGCTGAATGTTACTCTGAATTGCTGGCGCTAAAGGAAAGCAACGCAGGTCATCAAAACAAGAATCTTGAACTCGATATCGCCGATCTCACTGGAGCTGCCGATAGCTATAGAAATGTTGGCAAGTTTGCTCAAGCTATAGAATTGTACAAACGGGTTGGTGAATTAAAGATAGCGCTTGACGGGTCGGAATACTCCGGTATTGAAAGAGACTTGAATCGGCTAGCTCGGCTTAGCGCCTTAGAAGGCAATGTTGTTGAAGCCATGCTGCTGTATAAAAAGTCTTTGGCTCGCGATGAGAGGCGGCTAGGAAGCGAGCACCCTGCGTTAGCTATTTATTTGAACAATCTTGGTAGCATTTTAGTTAGGAGCGAAAAATTCGAGGGTGCAGAAAATTACTTTAGAAGGGCTTTAAAGATTGATAGAGGCTCTTCTGGTTTTAACAGCCTTGATGTTGCTAGAGACCTGCATAATCTTGCCACCCTTTACCATAGACAGAATCGCAAAGATGAAGCCCTAGAAATGTATAAGCAAGCACTTGCAATTGATAGAGCGATTCTAGGTGAGCAGGCCTTTGACGTTAAGGAGATCGAAGGTGAGCTGCAGAGCCACCTTGCCGGCTTAGGAGCGGCTCCAAAGGCCAACTCTCTGAATTCGGCTAAAGACTGGCTTGTAACTGACCCCGAATTCGCTGCAAATTGATCGTGCAATTGTGGTTACAACCGGTTCTGGCATTGGCACCATATTCTCGTATGGGGTTCCTTTTAGCTTCTGCACAGAGGCCGCAAATGCCTTGCGAAGCTCACCTTCTGGTACAAGAAGCCGCCCGGCAAACCCGTTCGCCTGCCATTCCAACCACTCATATGTGTCTTCGGATATTCCCTCCATGAAGTCGATCCATTGATCAACCGAGCTAAGTGACACTCCTCGATACACATCCGCGTGCAGAATGAAGTGTCCTATCTCGTGTGCAATCGAGAATCTAAGTCTGTCGCGAAGATCGTTGTGCTCAAATTCGTAGAGATCTACAACTATGGTTTTTCTGTCGCTTAGAAGTAACGCGTCAGTACCGCAGGCATCCATGATTCCAGCTACTGGTCGTAGTTCTAGCTTTAGGTCAAATTCAACAATATCCTCCACGTCGACCGGCAGGATACTCCCTCTTTTCTTGCATGTGGCCCTAAACTCATCGACGGCTTTTTGAATCGCCGTCTTCGTGAGACGTGGCGCAACAATAGAGAGCGGATCGGTCAACTTTGCACCTTCTTTCGCTGATCATGTCGAAGTTTGTCTGCTAGCTTTCTTAGTTGCGCTGGAGTCGGTTTCTCGTCGCTACGGAGAGTCCTGAAAATCATAGGCAGACATTCAACTAGCTCTTTCTCAGAAAGAATATCGTCTGGAACTTGTCCACGACTCAGAAAGGCCAAGTCTCTTAGCTTTGCAAATTCTTCTGTATCGTTGCTAATCTTGAGTACAGAAGCTATTCTTTCAAGCAAATCCTGATCTGTTGGTGGCTGTAGCAGCCCACGTTCCATCTTGCTCCAACGGCTAGGGTCAAATTCCAGGGCTACGCAAAATTCACGTAAGCCAATTTCGTTTCTTTCCCGTAGACCTCTTACATAATCACCAAAACCTGTCATAACGAACACCTCAATAGAAAGTTCCTTGGCAATTAATGTCAAAGTGTGGACAAAAGGATACCGCAAGCTGTGGACAATTCTATACCACGCTTTCGATCTTGGCAATCTTTGGTATCTGGTTTTAACTTAGAGTGTATTGTGCAAGACTATTCTCTAGCTCAGCCAGGTCTATCAAGCCGATGAACCACGCAATAAAAGCTTTCGAATATTCCGTTCCGACCTAGCTAGGTACGATCACGGTTGTTTACTAAACGCCACCCTAAAGCCTTCGCTCATAATCTCAATTGTCTCTTCGATTTCTTCGATTGTGTGCACCGATGAAAGGCAGGCGGCGTCCACTGCTGAAGGTGGCAGGTAGATACCATTATCGAGCACGAAGTGGAAGACCTTAGAGAAAGCCTTGCAATCAATTGTCAGTGAATCTTGGAAATTCAACACTGGTTTCTCTGCAAAGACAATGGAAAACATTGAACCCAAACGTGGCAATTGAATTGGCCAATTGTTTTTGGCGATCACCTTACCTAGTCCGGCAAAAAGCTGGGCAGTGCGGTCTTCTAGTGCTTGATAGACGGCTGGGTCTTTCAGTAAGGTGAGAGTGGCAATGCCACCGGCCATGGTGACAGGGTTGCCCGAAAATGTTCCGGCTTGATAGACATCACCGTCTGGTTGCAGTCTGTTCATTATCTCTTTGCTGCCGCCGTAGGCCCCAATTGGCATGCCGCCGCCGAGAGCTTTGCCAAAACAGGTGATATCAGCTTTGACGTTATAGTAATTCTGTGCCCCGCCAAAAGCGACTCTAAATCCGGTTAGCACTTCATCGATAATCAGCAATACACCAAAGCGATCAGCTAAGGCCCTCAACCCTTCTAAGAAGCCTGGTACTGGTGTAATCACGCCCATAGAGCCAGCTACAGGCTCTACGATTATGCCAGCCACTTTGCCTTTGTGTTGGTTGAGTAGAGCTTCGACTGATTGCAGATCGTTGAACTTGGCTAAAACAGTTGCTGCCTTGGCACCGTCAGGAATACCACTAGATGACTGGTGACCGTTGCTGGCCAGGGTGGCATCGCAATGGCCGTGATAGCAACCTTCAAACATGATGATTGTTTCTTGGCCGGTAAAGCCGCGGGCCAACCTAATTGCACTCATTACCGCTTCAGTGCCAGAGTTGACGAAGCGAATTTTTTCTATTGATGGCACGGCCGCAATAACAAGCTCGGCCATTTCCATTTCGTAGACGTGGGGCGCACCGAACACTGGCC
This sequence comes from Cyanobacteriota bacterium erpe_2018_sw_21hr_WHONDRS-SW48-000092_B_bin.40, assembly GCA_030917395.1. Classification (GTDB taxonomy): domain Bacteria; phylum Cyanobacteriota; class Vampirovibrionia; order Obscuribacterales; family Obscuribacteraceae. The sequence goes on along the minus strand of JAUPUU010000438.1, from coordinate 21,853 downwards.
CTTTGGCTAGAGTTTCTTGGCACTTGCGTACCACCTCATCGGGGCAGTGGCCGAGAATGGCTGGGCCCCAGGCGCCGAGATAATCAATATAGCTATTGCCATCCAGATCGTACAAACGTGAGCCTTTGGCCCGATCAAAAAATACAGTATCGCCGCCGACTTCGTGAAAAGCTCTAAAAGGGCTGTCTACTCCACCGGGAATGACCGTTTCAATTTTCTTACCATAGGCAATTGACTGGGCGTAGCGTTTGGCTTTGTCCACGCTCAAGTTGAGCTTGCAACTCTTTTGGCTGGCGGCCATTCTTGACTCCTCGATTCGGTTTTATTGTTTGCTTTATAGTTCTAGCCAGGCTTCGACTTTCATCGGTCCTTTTTTTAGCCGTTGAACAGAGACAGTCGCCGTGTTGTCTGCGCCGCCGCTACTCAACAGTTTGACGTCATCGCCTTTGTTCAATTTGATTAGATCAGGGCTTAGATTTACTAGTTTGACGTTTACTTTAGTGGTGGTGCCTACGACTTTGACAGTGACTTTGCCTGAGGTATCTTTAGGGTTGTCTTTACCTTCGCAGACTACTTCTAATTGTGCTAGTTCAAAGCCAATTGGGTTGCTGCGCATGCCTTCGGTGCTGACACACAGTGAGTGTGGGCCTGGGCGCAACTCTTTTGGCAAGGTCACTTTTAGTTGCACTGGTGAAGCCGCGGCAATTGTACATTCGGTCATGCCATCGATGATGACGCGATTGTTTTGAGCCACTCCATCAAAGTTGTGACCATCAATAACGAGATTAGAGCGACGGCTGACTAGATGGCTGGCCTTGTCGACTTTGGGGGCTTGTGGGCTGCTTGGAGTTGCTAGGGGCTGCAATACTTCTATTACTGCAGGCATTTCGTAAGGCCTTGAGAGTAAGGCAATATTGAGTGAGCGGCCGGGAGTTTCATCTTCTGGAATCATGTATTGAGCTTGACCATTTTGGTCAGTGGCCAGGGTGACTCCGTTGAAACTTAGTTCTACATTGCTTTCAGGATTGCGCTGCTCATCGACAAAGGCAACGGTTACAGGCTGGCCGGCCAAAGCGCGGTCGGGCATGAGCATGGTGAAATTCTTCGGCTGTTTCAGAGCTGGTAGCTCGAGACCAGTGATGCGCTCCATTGACTGAGCCGCACCAGCGTAGGCCATTTCATTGCCCTGTCTACCGGTGTTAGTGGCTGCTGAATTGTTATCTTGTTTCGACATATCTTGTTTAGCTACAGGGCGAGTACTTTTGCCCGCTGCCGTTTTGAGGTTGCTATTGCTAGTTGTGATCGTAGTCGGATAAGAACCAGAGCTGCCGTTGTTGTAGACGGTTTCTACTTTCTCTGTTTTTTCTGTTTTGTTCGATTTTTCAGTGCTTTTCTCTGGAGCTTTTTCGACAAATTTTTCAACTACTTTAACTTCAGGCTCTTTCTTTGCTGCCGCAGTAGCTTTTGCTACTTTTTCGCTGGCAGTTGATTTCTCTTCTGCTTGTTCAGTAGTTTCTTCTTGTGCCTTTTCTTTCTGGTTTGCGACTTTGCTATCAGCCTTACTATCAGCTTTTTGCTCGTCACTGTCGGCGTCGGCTTTTGACTTAGCCTCTTCAACTACTTTTGTCTTCTCGTCTTTTGGGCTTACTTCTTTTTTGTCTTTCTCTGAAATTACATTTCCTGACTCTATCATTTGCACGCTAGGGTCCATTGCCGCAAGTTGTTGGGCAATTAGGCGGCGACGGTCATCTTGTAGCACTACTAATTCATAGTAGTGGCGATATCTATGGGTTAGCAGCGGTGGCAGAGCTACTATTGATTTTTTTTTTTGATCAGCGCTGCTTTGAGTTTCGCTGTCGCCCTTGCGCTCGGCTGGTTGTTCGCCTTCTGCTGCTGGTTTTGGAATGCAGTCAGCTTCTACCAATATGGTACCGAGTTTGCCAATCCAAAAATTGACATTGGCCTGACTTTGGATATCAAAGCCAGTTTCAACTGGCGAGCGAGCATTGATGACTACGATAAATTCGCCAATATCTTTGCCGTCAGCCGCTTTGCGATCGTGGCAATCGCCAGCTACAGTCACCGTTACAAGGCCATCTATGCGCTTGGCCCATACGGTCGAAAGTGAGCCTTTGAATTTGTCGTTGACTTCAACTTCTCCAGAAGACCAAGACTCAGCTGTTAGTCTTGTGCGTGCTTTGCCTTCTTGTTCTTTGGCTAAAATTCTATTGAATGCTAGTTTGGGATCGCTCAGTGCTTTGTCGATGACAGAGGCTGCCAGGGTGACAATCATACGTTGATTGGCATCTTCGATTTTGCTGATTTCATCAGAATCTTTCAGTGAGCGATTGAGATCTTTCAGCACGCTGATTAATGCTGTATCTGGTTCGAATACTAGAGACTTTTCTTCTTTCTCTTCTTTCTTCTCAGCAGGTTTTGCTGTGGTGGCGGCAACCGGTGGCGCTACCACTGATGGTGTTGTGGCTGGAATAGCAGCTGCTGGAGCTTTGGCTGTGTCTTCTTTGGCGCGTCCGAAGAAACCGCGTTTGACAGCAGCTTTCTTTTTGTCGTCTTTGCTGTCTTCTTTGGCTTCGGCTTTTTTATCTTTGGCTTTGTCGTCTTTAGATTTGTCAGCCTTGGTTTTGTCGTCTTTCGCCTTAGATTTGTCGTCTTTAGTTTTATCGTCTTTGGCTTTATCGTCTTTCGCGCTGGCTTTTGCTTCCTTGGCCTTTGACTTCTTGTCTTCGCTCTTCTTGTCGCTAGACTTTTTGTCGTCAGACTTTTTCTCTTTGTCGCTGCTCTCGCTGGCTTCTGAGTCTGCTGCAACTTCAGTTGAGTTTGGCGCCTTTACTTCAGTATCACTTTTGGCAGCTATCAAGATACCAGCGGCATCGCTATTGACAGTCTTGGCCGCGATGGTAATCGGTTGAGCGTAGGCGGGGCTAGAGAAGGCCACGAGGGAAGAGGGTAGAAAGGCGAAACTAAAACTAACTGCGGTGAGTAAGCAATGAAGCTTGATAACGGCATTCTGTTTTAAGCGGCTGACAGGAGAATTCTCCAAACTCATTTACTTCCTTTCCTCTCTCAATTCAATCTATTTTTTTGCTGGGCTTTCAAAGACGTCTTCAAAGATTCCTACTGTCTCAGCTGGTGTTAGGCCGTAGCCTAAATATTTTCCATCGAGCCAGATTTCAAAGTGCAAGTGGGGATACTTCGCTCGTCCGGGTAGATTTTGTCCTGTTCCGGATACACCAACAAAGCCTATCAGGTCGCCGGGCTTTACGGTCTGTCCAACGCGAACTTTCGGATTGATTTTATTCAAGTGGGCATAACGGGTGATCATATTGTTGCCATGATCAATCCATACTTGGCAACCGCGGAATAGGTCTTCGTTCTTGTCAGAAGTGCGGTGCTCGTTGACGCAATCGCTCATGACGCGGTTGAAGGTGCCTTTATTCATATCAACGAAGTTAGCGTCGGCTCTAACAATTTTACCGGCCCCAGCCGCTATTACTGGGGTATTGATGGCAATATGAGTACGGTCGTTAAAGAGGTCGAGACCTTCATGCACGCCGTAGCGATAGAGCCTGCGTGCGCCCGGGTAGACCCCGGAGTGTTTGGGCAATTTCATGCCCTTGATTGGGGCTGAGAGTAGAGCTAATCTTGAGTCGTTTTCTCGCGCTTCTCTTTTCTCACCGCCGGGGTTGGGATTGGCCAGGTCGCGATAAACCAGGTTGTTGTTATCTATTATCCAGAAGCCTTTAGGTAGAGGCAGCAGGCCTCTCAAGCTTGAGTTTGCCGGAAAGTTAAAGGCTTTGGTATTGCCGGTTTCTTTCTCTACGGCTAGAACTCGATTGTTTTGCCTCTCAACAACATAAAGTGGAATAGTTTTGCTTTCAGCGCTGATCATGCGAGAGGCACGAATATTGCCCAGTGCGCCAGCCGATGATTTGATTGGCAGCTTCGCTTGATGTACTTTCAATGCCCCCGGTGGGCTAAGGGGCTCGATGGTGATGATTTGACCGAACTGTTTTAGCAAGCTGAAGCGCTTGTCAAATGTAATAGAAATGCATTCTGCCACCGAGGCATCGCCGGGCTTGAGGCGCCAGGGCATTACTTCGGGGAAGGTTCTTTCAAATATAGGATTAACACTGCCCTTGCTCTTTGCTTTTGTCAGGGGCGGTAGACGTAAGCGCCATATTTGATTGCGCTCGGGATCAAGCAAATTTAGAATATTGTTTTGTTCGCTCAAGCAAAGGTCAATGAATTCTGGATCTGGAGAACCTGAGATAGGAACGTTGGTGCGTAAAACTGACCAGGTTTTCTTGGTCAAATCAAATTCAAAAAGGTCACCAGATTTATCCAGCACGATAATTGAATTTCTGGTCGGAGAATAAATTAGATTGGCAAATTCGTGCACCGGAATAGGCAGGCCTGGCGGTTTGCCCCAAGCTGGAGCGTTGACCTTTTGAGCGGTGATGAAGCCACCAGTGCTGGGGTCTGGCAAAGGGTTTTTGGCGATGTAGAGGCAGTCACCACCGAGAAAAACTAGATTGTCGAAAGCTGTTTGAACGCAGTTAATTGGGGCAAAGGGTTGGCAATCTTCAGTAAGAAGGCCGATTTTGTTGGGCTCTGCTTTTAGGGCTTTGAATTTGGCGCTTAGGGCCTCGGCTGCGGCAGTAGCTGCTGCGTTCGAACTAGAATTGACATTTGTTGTTGTTGATATTGTTGTTTGAACCTTTGCTGAATTCAAACTAGCTGCGGTCTTGATTTGGGCCTTGCCGCTGCAGGCAACTGTGCAGCTGGTGGCGAGCAGCAATGACAAAGTGCACCAGATGTGATGCCTTGGTCTGCGGGCTGTTAGATTTTTGCTGCCCATTAATTCACCGAAAATTTTATTTCTTCTTGACCAGTAAGAGCGAATTGGAAATGGTCCAGTGGTCGCCAGAGCGCTCTACGGTGTAGTTAACGCTGTAGGTGTCATCAGTCTCTTTCTCTGGCTTGGTAGCGCCGTCTTTCATGATTTTTGTTAGTTCCATGACTTTGGCGTAGACCGAATATTTTTGCGGAGAGCTAGATAGTTCGGTATATTTTTCAACCACTACACCTTTTGGCGTAAGTTCGTAATAGTGCTTACTGTCTGTCAATGCTTTGATTGAATCGGTTTGTCGTTGCAGCAGAGTGCCTGAGAGAATTTTGCTCAGACCAGCAGGGTTCCTATCTTTGAGAGCCGATTTTTTTATTGTCTGCCAGGAGCGAATGGCACCGGCCAATTCGTCTCTCAGTGGATCTTTAGTCGCCGCGGGTTGAGGCTCTGTTTTCACTGCTTCTGGCGTGGTTTCTGTTGTTTCTACTTTGGTTGGCTTTGCCGCAGGTTTGCTGCTTGCTACAGTTGTTGCTGGCTTGATTGTGCTGGTTTTTGTCACCCCAGCTTTTGCCGTTATGCCTTTAGTTGGTGTGCTCTTTATCGGTGCTGTGCCAGTGCGCGCCGTCGTAGCAGTGCTGGCAACCGTTGGTGTTTCATCTACAGGCTCTGTTTTTGCTGGGCTGATTGAGCTAGCTAGACTTTGTTCATCGGTTAAGACTTTGTTCTTGCTCGTAACTTGAATCAAGACACTGTTGCTAGCGCTTTGGCCGCCACCAGCCAGGGCGATGACGTAGCTACCAGAGGTAGTCTTCATCTGGTTTTCACTGTTAGCTTTTGAAGTAGCAATTTTGTCTTTGTTTTTTTCGAAATAAGTATTGAACTCAGAAATCTTATTGCCTTTTGCTCCCAGAGCTTCGAGCATGAAATCACAGGTCATTTCTAAATTGAGAATGCTTTGTTTAGAGCCGTTCTGATTGTTTAGTAAGAGTTCGCAGGCGGTGACGTGGTCTCCATCGACATGGAGCTTGAGCTTATTGTCTTGGGGGTCTACAAATTTGTTGTCGCTCTCGGCTGTGAATGGACCAACTCCAGGCCAGGCTGCGGTGCGCAAAAGATCACTATTCTGAAAGGCGCTTAGGGAACAGAGCCCAGAGACGTCAGTAACGGTGGTCTCGCCCATGGCCGCGGGCGCCGGTTGAATCATTATTGGGGTTGAAAGATCTGAATCTTGTTTGGCTTCTGGTACTGCTGTTGGCGTAGTTGTAACTTTGGTTTCGGCATTAGGTTCTTTACTTGATGATGGGCTGAGATCAATTGGTGTGCTTGAGGTCGAATCACTTTTCGTGTCAAGTGGTGCATCTGATTTTTTTGTTTTTGACTTTGATTTAGGCTTCGTTTTCTTAGCCGAATCTGTTGGTTTCTGCGACTCTTGTGACTCGGCCCAGAGCGTATTCATCGAATCATCGCTGCTCGTCTGCTGACTTTCGCTTTCGCTTTTCAGATCGCCATTGTCTGACTGCGCCAAAGTTGGGCTGCTCAGGCTCAAGCTAAGAGCCAGGCCAAGGCTGAGACTAACTTTGAACGAGAGATTGAAAAGTAGTGGGAAAAGTTTCACTGGTTACCGCCCAAGCTTGTGTCCGTTTTTTGACGTTCTTTAGATCTAGGGCTGATTTTAACCCTTCTTGGCACTTTGGGCCAGATTGGTGCTCTCATACAGCCAAATTGCCCGAAGTCAAGAAGGTACTGGCTTTTGTTTCGTTATCTTATAGGCAGTTTATCTTGCTTGTTGCTGCCCTTAAAAGCTAATGCCCAGGCTATTCGCCCATTATTTGAACACCGCATTTTCGCAATAGGTTTATTGTGCGCACGAGGGGCAGACCGATAATATTTGAAGGTGATCCTTCTATCTTGTTAATCATGAAGGCGCCGATGCCTTGAAGGGCATAAGAGCCAGCTTTGTCCATCGGCTCTTTACTGTCTACATAATTGGCAATTTCGGTTGCAGAGAGTTTTCTGAACTCGACTTTAGCTACCTCTATTTCGTGATGGGCAACTACTGTTGTCTGGTTTTCTAAGCTTTGATTGACAGATATTACGTGCACGCCTGTATAGACTTCATGGGTGTTGCCGACCAAACGGCTGAGCATGGCAATGGCGTGGTCGCGGTCAACTGGTTTGCCTAGAATGTCGCCTTCAAAAACAACTATAGTATCTGCTGCCAAAATTACGTGATGGCTTTGAGCTATTGCGCCACCTCTTTCTTGTACTAGTTCTTTAACTCGCGCCGCCTTGCTTTCTGCTAGTTCGGCTACGACTTGGCTTGGGGTCAGCGCAGCATCGACAATTTCATCGAGATCGCTTGGCAAAATTTCAAACTTGAGGCCCAAGTTTTTAATCAAATCGATTCTTCGTGGTGATGAAGAGGCTAGTATGAGATTCGGTGCTTGCACTATTTCTGATGATACTGCTGCTGATGGCATTAATTAGATCTCCTGGCCCGTGAAATCGCCAGATAGTTGATAAATTTGCACGCGTCTGTTGCCGCGATCGCAAACGAATACTATTCCGTACTGATTATCAATGGCAATGTCTGAAGGATTTACCAACTGGCTTGGTCCGCTACCCTTCTCGCCAAAAGTATAGAGAACTCTACCACTAGCGTCAAAAATAGAAAGTCTATTGTTAAATGAATCGCACACGTATGAGCGGTCAAAGCGATCGACGGCGACAGATCGAGGAATATTGAGCTCACCTAGTTCGCTGCCTTTGTTGCCAAAGCTGCGCAGCACACTACCTTGCTTGTTGAAAACAAATATTTTTGATGAACCATAGTCTGCCAGATAGAGTTGATTCAATCTGTCGGTGGCAAGGCCGGCTGGCAGTCTAATTTGAGCTTGTTGATCAGTGTCTTGGGCATAAATGCTTTTGGCTTTGACCTCTAACTCAGTTCTCCCACTAAGAGAGCGCAACCATACTCCAGTTTCAGGTTGAAAGACTTGAACACAGGCATTGGCTGAATCTGAGACATAGAGCAATCCGCTTGAATCAAAAGTAATGCCGGCAAGACCGGAGTCTTTAGCCTGAATGTTTCTGAATTCGCTTAAAAAGGCACCCAGCCCGTCAAATACGCGGATGAACTGATCACTAGCATCGCAGACAAAGAGGCGGCCTTTCATATCGAAGGCCAGGCCACCAGGACGCGTTATGCTACCGCATCTGGTGCGACTGCTTTCAGCGTTTACACCTTTGGCAGGCTTGTAGGCAACTTCATATAGATGACGAAGAGTTTGTTCGATATTCTTACCATCGTATGCGAAAACGTTGATGGTGCGGGTTACGGCGTCGGCAATAGCTAAGCGGCCGGCGCGGCACGTTAATACCGCTGGTTCTTCAAAGCGTTTACTAGTAGAGCCACTGCCTTGATGTTGCATAGAGAGAAGATGCCTAATGGCGCTCTTCTCTGGCCTTGGGGCTGGTGCTAACAAAGGTTCTTGTGCTTTAACCAGCTCTTGTGCTTTAACCGGTTCTTCTATCGTCGCTTTCACTTGTGGCATTGCTTTGAATTCATGCCTGGTCTCAAGCATTTGATTTGATTCAAGCATTTGCTGGGCCTCAAGCATCTGCTCTTGCGGCATATCGGTGGCCGTCGACAGAGCAAGACCTTCTACGGCTGTTCTGTTTGCCAGGCCTGAATCGAAAGACTGCTCTATGCCGGTTTGTTGACCTGGATCTGTAATGACACCATCTATTGATGTGATACCAAATTGTGTTTTGACTGGGCGAAAATTTGTAGCTGGTATGTTTTCATAGCTTTGACCAGTAATATCGGCGAGGGTTGCTACCGATTGTTTGACTTGCTCAGATAATGTGGCTGAAAAGTCTTTGACAAATTCTGTTACCGAGCGATAGCGTTCGCGCGGCTTTTTGCGCATGGCGCGACCAACGCTGGCTGAAATTTCTGTGCTAATTGCTGGGTTGAGAATGTGTAGTGGTTTTTCTTCGAGCGAGATAATTTTTACTATGGTCGCTGCTATGCCATCAGCGGTGAACGGCATGCATCCGCTCAAGGCTTCGTAGCAAACTATACCGAGTGAGAAGATGTCGGCTCTATGGTCTACGCTTTTGGCATCTTGTAGCTGTTCTGGTGAGACATAGTTCAGAGTGCCCATCATTATGCCGGTCTTAGTAAGATTTGATTCTTCAAACTCTGCTGCGCGTGCGATGCCGAAGTCGGTTAGCTTGACCACGCCGTTTTTCAGGATGAAGATATTGTCTGGTTTGACATCACGGTGCACAATGCTCATTGAGTGAGCTAATGAAAGAGCCTCGCCTACTTGTGACAGTATTGGATAGAGCTGCTCTACCGACATCTTTCCGCCGCGTCTGAGCAGGTCTTTGCGTAAGCTGTCACCATCAAGAAATTCCATTACATAGAAAAAGGAATCGTCTTCTATGCAGATGTCGATAACATCAACTATGTTGGGATGTTTTAGGCGGGCGATTGTGTAAGCTTCGCGTTTGAAGCGGTCTTTGAACTCAGTTCGTTTTTCTGGTGCGATGTTTTCCAGCACCAATTGCTTTATGGCGACAAAGTGTCCTGTGTCGGGATGAATGGCACGGTAGACAATACCCATGCCGCCGCGTCCAATTTCGCCCAGCAACTCGTAGCGCCCGCACCAATTTTTACCAACTGGTTTGCGGCTGTCTTGCGGGGAGCTATTAGAATTCATATGAGCTGTAATTGACTTATTCGATTACGAAAACGAACTCCGTTTTGCCGAAGGTCAATCTATCTCCCGGCGAGATTTGCCTACGTTCGCTAAGAATCTCACCATTCAGGAGAGTGCCATTGGTCGAACCCAGGTCTTCCACCCAATATGCACCTTGCATTTGCAAAACCCAAGCGTGGTGCCTGGAGATGTAATGATCGTTGGTGACCGATATATTGTTTGTTTGATCGCGGCCAATTTTACTTACCGACTGATTTAGTGGAAAGCGCTCATTGGTTAGTTTGTTGAAAAGATATGCAGGTTTCATTGGTTTTGCCTCTTTTCTAAATGCAGAGGCTGCGTGTTGTGGATCGTCCTTTCTGTCCACTGCAGCGGGCTGCATAACCCCCATGTTAACGGTACCACCGCAAACATTACACTCTGCCCCTGGGCGGGCTAACGTTGCACCGCACCTTGCACACTGTTGTTGGGCATTAGGATTGGGATTGGCTGCCATTTCACCGCGTTAGAAGCCTATTTGCTACCGTTGTCAGAACTTTCGTCGTTGAATTTTACGACCACTACCGTAACGTTGTCAGGCGCACCGCCGTCGATAGTTAGCTTGACCAATTCTTCGCAAAGGCCTTCGGGATCGGTTAGGTCTTTAATTGACTCACCAATTTGTTCGTCGCGAAGAACTGTAGGCAATCCATCAGAGCAGAGTACAACCCAGTCGTTGTCATGTAGATCTACGGGGGTGTGATCAATTTCCACTTTCTCTTCGTGGCCAAGGCAACGAGTGATTAAGTTTTTGTAAGGATTGATTCTGGCCTGCTCTTCCGTCAAGCGACCGGCTCTCACCATTTCCTGAACTACCGAATGGTCGTTAGTCAGAAGCCTGGTTTTGCCTTCTCTTACTAAGTAGGCTCTAGAGTCGCCGACATGAGCAATTTGCATATAGTTGTCATCGGCCTGGACAGCCACTACTACAGTGGTACCCATACCTCTGACAGAGGCATCTTCTTCAGCCGAGTGCCAAACTGAATGATTGGCCGAATTGACCGTTTCAGTAAGCCATTTAGTGATTGCTTCTTTATCCTTGGCCGGAGGAGGACAGTCTTTCCATTGTTGCTCGACGGCTTCCATAGCCAACTTGCTCGCCTTGGCGCCACCAACTGCACCGCCCATACCGTCAGCGACGGCAAAGACGCGATTATCAGGGCTCACATAGAAATTGTCTTCATTCCTCTGACGCTGGCAACCCGCATCAGTTCGTGCCGCTGCACGCCATTTCAGCATTGTCTATCTCCGTCTCCCAGTCGACCCATTGGAACGCTTTCGATTAGCCATCCCCAGTGGTCTTACTATTTGCCAAACAATAATAGCCACCATTACACCATTTCCAATCAAATAATACTCGGTAAATTGCCTTCCTGAAGATGCAGATGTTATGCCCCAAAATACTAGAGACAATGAAAACCACATCAAGGCGGTCCATAGTAAATTTACCCGATTTTTCGAAAGACTCTTAACCTCTCTATCCAAAATATAGATTTGAGTCTCTAACTTTCGGATCTCTTGGAGTCTTCGACCGTGCTCTTTCTGTAATTCTAACTCAGATTGGCTGACTGAGCCGGTTTTCAGACCAGATTTTGTCTTGTTCCCTCTTGGCAAAAGCTTGCCAGTGGCACTTTCCTCGCCAGCGTTTGTGCTGGAGAAGAGCCGCACAAGGCCTTCTTCGCTAAATACCCCTTTCTGGCCAAAGAGTTTTCCTCTAGTTAAATAACCTAGAGCAAAATAGGCTTGAGCTGGATTTGCCAGCGCCCATTTCTTTACCGATGGTTTTGCTGCCTCAACGAAGGAGAAATTGGGATGGAGACTGCGGGCGATGCCCTCTAGCGATGAGCCTGTGCGCAGTAAATAGGCCAGACTTGGGGGGAGTTTTAGTGAGCGATCCATGGCAATTTGGTCGATGTCATGCTCTAAATCACTGAAATCTAGTTCTTTTATTTGTTTGCCTTTGTAATACTCAATAAATGGTTGAACTGCCCGCACCATAGATTCTTGCTTTGCCCCTTCTTTGACAATTCCAAGGGTGGCTAGGTTCTTGATCAACTCGTCCGGGTGCATATTGATTACAGCGGCGATGCAGCCCAATATTGCTTCTCTCTGTGATTGGCTAATTTCGCCAATCATGCCAAAGTCATATATAACGATGCGGCCGTCTGGGCCAACGGCCAAATTTCCCGCATGGGGGTCGGCATGGAAAAAACCATGCATCAGCACTTGTTCCATATAAGCTGCCACAAGGTTGTTGCCGATGGCTACTGGGTCAATGCCTTGCCTGGCAATTTCTTCCTTGTTGTCAATTTTGACTCCGGGTAAGTATTCAAGCGTTAAAACTTTCCGGCCTGTAAGTTTCCAGAATACTCGGGGCACCCTGAGAGTTTTTTGATCTTTTAGTATCTGTCTGATGCGGTCGGCGTTGCGGCCTTCTTTTATATAGTCAATTTCTTCGAAGAGGGTACGGCCGAATTCATCTGATAGGGCAAGCCAGCCGCTCCAGTCTTGGCTAGGGCGAATGATTGGACCAATGCGGGCGATTAATCGCATGTAACCTAAGTCGCGATAAAAGATGTCAGATAGGTCGGGCCTTTGTACCTTAACAACTACGGCGCGGCCATCCTGCAGGCGTGCTCTATGCACCTGACCAATCGAGGCTGAGGCGATTGGCGTTGCTTCAAATTCTTTGAATAGCTTGTCGGGAGGGGCTCCAAGTTCGCGCTCAATGGTTTGACAGAGGCTGTCGAATTCAAAAGGTGGCACCCGATCTTGGAGCGAAACGAGTTCTTCTGCTAATTCTTCTGAAATTATGTCCTTGCGAACCGAAAGAAACTGGCCGAGCTTTATAAATGTAGCGCCCATTTCTATTAAAGCCTGTTTGACAAGCTTGGCTGTGCGTTTTCTGGCCTCCGAGGCTGAGCGCTTCTTGTAGCGGCCACCGACAAGACGGTCTACGGCTGCTACAGAGGCCAACATAGAGAGAGTGGATAGACTCTTCCAAAAGCGTTTGTCTTTTAGCAGAACTTCTAAGCGAATAGCCTGGTCAGCCAGGGCCGTATCGTATAGCTGATGACTGGCTTGGCTTTTGCTTTCTTGACTCTTGCTTTCCTGAGCCCTATTTGGAGCGTCAGAAAGCCCACCATTTAGCGTTTTCTGCTCTGACTGCTCGAGCTGCTCTTTAAGATTATCTGGTTCTGCTGCTATTGCATCGGACTGAGGGTCGCTCATGCCTGACCCCGGGTTGAAACGAACATAATTGCTGGGGATTCGGAATTTTTAGACGGTTAGCTCAAACGGGCGACTTTTGTTTGATGTCAGCAATTTCAGCGCGCAATGTAGCGATTTCGGCTCTCAACTCATTGATCTCGGTTGAGTCACCAAGGGCTCCCAGGGAGAAGTCAGCTACCTGGCGGCGAATTTTTTCGCGTACTTGCCCTTCCAAGACATCGGAGCGATTCCAGATGTTTTGGCTTGTTTCATTGAGCATTTGTTTGAATTTATCGCGAGTCTTTTGCACGCGATCTGATTCGTTTGACTTGTATTCGCCAGCTCGCGCAGTAAAGGTGTCAAGTGCATCTTCGACACGTTCTCTTGCCACTTCAAAAGCGGCGTTAGCTAGGAAGAAAATCTTGATCAACGGTCGCAACACTTTCCCAACCTCAAAATACAGACAAAAACCAAGAGAAGATTATACACTAGCAACTAATCTATATATGCTCCGTGGCCGCTGATCTACTAAGATTGTCACAAAGCGGAAACCTAGTGGTAGACCCACTAAATACAATTAAATAGCAATTGATTGGAGGATTTTGTGTCAGCACCCAAAGCTAGTAGCAGTTCGCTTGTGGCTAATTCAGCGGCCAAACTCAATAGATCGGTAACTTTGATCTATTGTCCGATTCATCTGGGCGGCCCGCATGCTGGAGTAGCTTTAGGGCCAGGAGCTATGAAAGTAGCCCGTTTAGTAAGTCGCATTAAAGACCTTGGCTACACTGTGCACAAAGAAGTCGAGATTGCTGTGCCTGAAGTTTTGACCTGGTGGGAGAAAAGTACTAGCGCAATACACAGCCGTTGTGTGCCAGAAATCGCTGCTGTGAGTCAAGCCGTGGCCCAAGCTGTTGAAGAAGCGTTAGAGGCTGGCACTGTGGCAATCACTATTGGCGGTGACCATTCTTTGGCGATTGGCAGTATCGCAGGAGTTTCAAGCTACTACCGCAAGCGTAAAGAAGAGTTTGGTTTAGTTTGGTTTGATGCTCATGGTGATATCAATACCCCAGCTACTTCGCCTAGCGGTAACGTTCACGGTATGCCTTTTGCTATCTCACTGGGACAAGGTGATGAGAGCTTGGTAAATTTGAATGGATTTTCTCCTAAGGTTCAGGCCAAGCGCTGTTCTCTTATTGGTATTAGAGATTTAGATCAAGCCGAAACCGATCTCGTACGCGATTCTGGAGTTTTGCCGTTTACCATGCGCGATGTTGATGAACAGGGCATTAAGAAAATCACAGAGCAAGCCTTGCAATCAATTGGAGGTGATATTCATGGCCTGCATGTCTCCTTTGATCTTGACGTTATTGATCCCGATGTCGCTCCTGGTGTGAGCACCGATTCAAGGGGCGGCTTTACTTATCGCGAGAGTCATTTTGCTCTTGAGTTGTTGGCTGATACAAAAATGGTGCGGTCGATTGATATTGTTGAGCTCAATCCCACACTAGATATTAAGAATCGCACTGCTCAGTTGGCTGTAGACCTCGTTCAGTCGGCGCTCGGCAAGAATATTCTTTAGCATTGTGACTCTAGATAGATTTAAAGCCTGCTGTTTAGCTGTGGCTATGTCTGTGTTCTCTGTTTCCTCTGGACTAATTTGCGAGACTGCTCGTGCTTTTATGGGGCCCGAGTTGAGCCGAGAGATATCTGGCTATCGCATTGTCTTGCGAGATTTTAATTGGAAAGGGGAAGACGGCGTAATTTTTCAAGTATATAAAGGCCCAACGAAAATTCTTGAGCGCCGGGCCCACAGTATTTTTCTCTTCGATGTTGATAAGCAAGGAGAGTCTTACTCAGTCAAAGATAATGCCTCGATTAAATGCGCTGATTTGACCGGCGACGGTGCCGTGGATTTAATAGTGCAAGAGTGGAACGGCGGTGCTTATGGTTGCTACAAGTATGATATCTATTCACTGGCCAAGAACTTCAAACATATCTGGCACCATGACGCTGTTTACGGGCATTTACGCCTTGAATTTCCGGCCCGGCGAAGAGCTCAGTTAATAGTTGAAGACTCGACATTCTGTAACTTTAAGAGTGTTGGCCAAGGTTCTGGTGCCAAGCCGAGCATTTATTTGACCTGGCGCAAGGGTTTTGCAGTTGAGAGAGCGGCAACTATTGCAGCAGCAAAAACAGCGGCTGGCCTTGATCTTGATGTTGAAAATGACAGCGATATTGAGTCGACTGAGGGCAGCAGGTGTTTTGTAGACTTGATTTATAGCGGGCAGACAAGCAAGGCCTTAGCTTTGCTCGATGGTCTGAAGGCGGAGCAGAAGCATGACTATCTCCGTAGCTTTTTCGCTACTTTTAAGAAGAGTCCGTTTTACTTTGAGATTATTGCTTTCAACGAAAGAGAAGTGATCGCGAAAATGCAAAAGCTGGCGCAATAGTTTGAAACTGCCGTATATGGAGATTCTGCAGAAAAAGCTCGACAAATCATAGTAGGGTATGTGATACTATACTTACGTATGGCTTTGTTCAAAGAGGGCGTTCAGGTGATAGATACAGACAAGCCGTTGCCAGCACGACAGCAGGATGTACTCAATTTAATTGTGAAATTGAGCGATGAGCATGGCTATCCGCCTACTCTCGCCGAGCTTGCTAGTGCCCTTGGTTTAAAGAATCGCATGACTGTTCATCAGCATGTGGCAGCTCTTAAAAAGAAAGGCTTAGTGCATTGGGAACCAGGCCTGAATCGTTCTCTTCGAGTTCTTTCGGAGGGCTTTAGGCACTGTCAGAATCTACCTGAGGGCCTTAAGGCCGGATTGACGGATTTTTTAGATGGTGCTGCCAGTGGTGCGCTCGTCAGTGCTGCCGATAGTCGTGCTGCTGATAATCATACCGTTGATAATCATACCGTCGGAGTGGCTGCTCTCGCAGCAAAAGGCGTGATTGAATTCAATAGCCGTCGGCAAAAGGGGGCAGCTGATTTTTCCGCGGGCGGCCCTCCTCGTGGTATTCCAATGGCTGGTGCCATTGCGGCCGGTCGGCCAATCGATGCAGTCGAATCTCGCGAATTTCTAGAGATTGACAGTCAGTATGGCGAGGCTGGTTGCTTTGCTTTGCAGGTCAAAGGCGAGTCAATGATTGAAGATGGAATTTTCGACGGTGACTTTGTTATCGTCAAACCAAATCCGTCGCCAAACAATGGCGAGGTTGTAGTGGCCTTGCTAGAAGATGGTAGCGCTACTCTTAAGCGCTTCTATAAAGAACGCGGCGGCTTCCGCTTACAACCAGCCAACAGCGAGATGGAACCAATATTTGTGTCTGGAAATCAGACCCTGACGATACAAGGAACTGTAGTTGCTCTTTTCCGCAAGATGTAAGGGCAAACCTTCTGAAGGTAGTGCTATCGGCAATATGGCTGCTAGTGACTAAAAAGTTGTTTCATTGGCTTCGGCATTGGCTGTGAGGTATCAACTTCCACAGTCTTTTCTTGTTCGTACTTTACTAGGCCGGGTTTGTCTTTGGCCAGCTTGCGCACATGTTTGCACTGGGTGTAAACCACCCTTACTTTTGTGCCAGTACTCGCTTTAGAAAGGCGTGCGGCAATTTGGGCGGCTTCAAGAATCGTAGTCATCGGCGGTTCTTGTTTTGATGATGGGATGCGAATCAAAACGTGGGCACCACCCTGGCCTAATACATGGAACCATAGATCGTTCGGTTGGGCTAATCGCGAAAGCAAATAGTCGTTTTCCATGCGGTTGCGACCGACATAAATAGTCCAGCCATCGCTTGAATTGACTGAAAGTATTTTGCTGTCATTACCTTTTTTCGCTTTCGCTTTAGGCTTTGCTATCTCGTGAGCCTTGCGACCCGTGAGATTTTCTTTGAGGTGGCGCAATTCAAATATGTCTTTTGCCCCTTCAATTCGTTTCAATTGTTCTTCAAGCGTTGCCCTGCGCGCGCGGGCTTCATTGACTGACTGGCTCGCGGTGGTGTGACGTGCTCTCGATTTAGCGTATTGTCGATAATACATTTGAGCATTTTGAGCCGCGCTCAAGTTGGGATTGAGCTTGATTACTATTTTCCCGGTGTTTCCGAACAAATCTTCTGCTTCAAGAAGCTCTTGACCGATTTTGATTTCAGTTAAATTAGCTAAAATCAAATCACCTAGTTTCTTTTGTAAGTGAATATCATTGCCTGGCAAAACGTGCTGCTCAGCCATTTTTAGACGGGCATCGATTTTGTTGAGCTCTTGATTGAGATCAGTACGCAGTCTTTCTCGCAGTTGGTTGCATTGCTCGGTCAATTCGCAAGAACGGAAATATTCTTCGATTAAATCGTTGACCGAAGGAAGTGACTTCGTTGGTAAGACCTGTTCATTCTTGCTGGTTGGATACCAACCGAGAACTGAGTAACGGCTCAAATCTGTGAATAGGAAAGGGCGGTAGTTTTCGTTTGCTCTTAATTGTTCAACTCGCTGCCAGAGCTTATCGCCAGCATTTTCTATTGATCGTGCTTTCTCGATTTCGCTCACCAATCCAGCTGCTAAAACAAGCTCTTCGCAGAGATGTCGGCCAGCACCGGTGAAGGTGGCAATTATCCATTGCTCGATCGTGGTGGGGGGAGCAGCCGTTGTTGATCCTGTCACTGGACCTGAAAGTTGACTCGAAACTTGACTAGTACTTAGACTAGTAGTTTGTTCTGGATTGGCCGTCAGTTCTGGTGTCGCCAGCGGTGCTGATTCTGGAGCCGCCGTGGCTGTTGAATTTTGAATGTTTATTTCTGTGGCCTGGTTGAATAGTTGAAGAAATGCATCTTGATTGACTGTATACAGGCTGGGTCGCTCTTGCGATGGGGGGCGTTCGTAGCGCAAGCCAGGAGCAATTTCTCTTTGTCTACTCATGTCTTTTGTGACGTTGTGCGAGGCTGATACTATCTTTGCCCCCTCTTTTTCCCAAAAGATCAAATTACTATGGCGACCCATAATCTCAGCTGTAAGAATTTTGATTGCTGCGGTGCCGACTTCATCAACGCAGGAAAAGACAAGATCGATAATCCTTTCGCCTAAAGGTTGCTCCGCTGCAATCAGCGTCGCGCCAGCCAGATGCTTTCTTAGCAGAAGGCAAAAATTGGGCACGGAACTACCAGTTCCATACTTGGAGACGTAGCGGTCCGTGACCGGGTCAATTTTGTCGCCTTTGGCATGAACCTGATTTGTTTGCACTAAGCACATGCGGCCATGGACCGACTGAGCCGAGATAAACAAACTGTTGACCCCTGATTTCCCGCGCAGTGTGAGCAATACTTCATCTCGGCCAAGTTGAGTAACTCGGTCCACTTTTCTGTTTATGATGAGTGGGCGGGCTTCTGCCAGCACGGCTCTTATAGATAGCGCGTCAAATGGTTGCATGGTTTAGATACTTAAGGTTTAATAGCTGACAATTTATCAAACTCGCGGGGGTTTTTTATGAACACCGGCGAACCGCTTACAAAACTTGGTCACAAAGCGGGCGGTCCCAATCATCGGCTCAAAATGGGCAATTTAATAGTTCTAACCGGGCCTTCAGGGGTCGGCAAGGGTACCCTTGTCGATTTAGTCATGTCTCGGGTGGTGGGATTGGTAAGGTCAGTTTCGGTGACCACCAGATTGCCTAGGCCGGGCGAAGTTGAGGGTCAGTCATATTTCTTCCGCGACCGGGCTACTTTTGATGCCATGGTCGAGCGCAACGAGTTCATGGAATGGGCAGAGTTTGCGGGCAATTGTTATGGCACTCCAAAGAGCTGGGTGAACGCCCAGTTGAAGGCTGGTCATGATGTGTTGCTTGAGCTGGAGGTTCAAGGGGCGCGCCAGATTCACTCTCAGAGCCCAGCAGCAATCTTGATATTTATCTCTCCGCCCAATTTTAATGAGCTGGAAGAGCGCTTGCGGGCCAGAGCCACCGAGACTGCAGAGATTATTCTGGTGAGATTACAGAAGGCTAAGCAAGAATTACAAGAAAAAAATGTATTTCAATATGAAGTAGTAAACGACAAACTAGAGGATGCTGCCAACAATCTGGCTCATATCGTGTATGCTGAGAGGCTACGCATACGAACTTCCGAGGGGTGAATTCCCGCATGAGCACTACTAGAATCCTTGACCAGTTACTTAAAGAGAACGTCAACCGCTATGAGTTGGTGCTTCGAGTAGCTCAAAGAGCCAAGCAAATCAAGAACGAAACTCGTGAGCAGCACAAAACTGCCAACGCAGTAATTCAAGCTTTGCAGATGGTTGCAGCTGAAGGCGATGGAACAATTTTGATCTCACCTTCTGGCCAATACATGTATTAGCCTAAGCCTGAACAGGTTTAGCTTTAAGCGTCCTTTTGAATAATCAGAAGGGCGCTTAATTTTTGCCGAATGCGCTTGAAAACCTCTCTACCATGGGAGAATTCCCGTTGCCAAAGGCTAAAAGCAGCACTACACTCTGTTTGTTATCGACTTCTGGGACTTCTAGCAAGCAAATATGGATTTCTGGGCAACACTTCTACTTTTCGCATTTATGGCTGGCATCATGGGCTGGACCATGACTCCGTTCATCAACGCCATTTTATGGTACTGCGACTGGCAGGATGGCACTGAGATCAACTGGGGTCTGGACACTGCCTTCTCTGTCGCTGTGCCCTTCGCCTGGATGTTTGCTATTTTCGAGATTATTCTTCTCTACTGCCAGTAAGAAGCGCTGATGGCCTTCGCTGCCGCCAACAACCAGGGCCAGTTCGGCCAAAATGTCGGCTGCTGCTTGCAAATCAAGAACTTGAGTCAGTCTGGCGCGGTAGGGTGCCGCGCCGACAATGCCCTTGGTGTAGTTGATTACATGGCGCCTGGATTCATTGACGCCGATACGCAAGCCTTTATATTTCACCAGTCCAACGCTGTGCAGATAAGCGCAGATGAGCTTTTCTACGTCGTCTGGCGGATCATCAAGAATGCCATGATCGAGGTACTTAGTGATGCGTGGAATCAACCAGGGATTGCCCAGGCTACCGCGAGCTACGGCCACGCCGTCACAGCCCGTGATTTCAAGCAGCCTCAGCGCGTTCTCAGGAGAGAAGACGTCACCATTGCCAAAAACCGGAATGCTCAATGCGGCCTTTACTTTCGCGATAAAGTTCCAGTCTGCCTGGCCTGAATAGAGCTGGGCACGGGTGCGGCCGTGCACTGTAACCATTGAGGCGCCTGATTCTTCCACCATACGCCCAAATTCCACAGCGTTTCTTGTGCTGTCATCCCAGCCCAATCTAAATTTGACGGTTACGGGAATTTTGATAGCACTTTTGACAGTACTGATAATCT
This sequence comes from Cyanobacteriota bacterium erpe_2018_sw_21hr_WHONDRS-SW48-000092_B_bin.40, assembly GCA_030917395.1. GTDB lineage: Bacteria > Cyanobacteriota > Vampirovibrionia > Obscuribacterales > Obscuribacteraceae. Next base: position 1,666 of record JAUPUU010000438.1, on the reverse strand, counting down.
CTCGTGCCAGTTCTGGCTCTCGCATCAAGGCGCAGCCGTCTTTGCCTTTTGTAATTTTGGGAACAGGGCAGCCCATATTGATATCGACAAAGTCTGCCCCACGCTTTTCGGCGAGCTGCGCGGCAAAGGCCATCACGTCTGGTTCGTGGCCGAAAATTTGAATTCCGATAGGATGTTCGTTTTCTAGCAAGTCCATAATGCGCGATTCTGGCTTGGCTAAAAGCGCTCTGGAGCTGACCATTTCAGTCGACATCATGCATTCGGGATCGATTCGTCTGACAATATCGCGAAAGACTACGTCGGTAACGCCAGCCATGGGCGGTACATAGACGCGACTATTCAAGGTGAAAGGGCCAATCTTAACTGCCATGCCATTACATCGTTTGTCTACAAATCAATGGGCTACAAACTAGAGTTTACAAGATGACAGCGATACTATGTTATTTAAGGCACTTATATTACGTTCCAGATAATCTATCTGATACTTTCTGACGCCGTCTGTTACCTTGATGATTAACGCTTTAGAATTTGCTTTCAACTGGAATGAAATTGAAATTTTTAACTGCAAACGTGCCTCTCCTTAGCTTAATGGTTGGTCTTCTTGGGGCTTCCTGCATGAGCCTTTGTGGCTCTGGGCTGGCTCTGGCCGAAAGGCAAACACAAGCTGTGGTGCGTACTTCAGGACGGCTCGTTAACCTCAAAGGTGACGGTGTGCCTAATATTCCCGTCTATCTTTGGGAGCAAAAGGGAGAGCTGTCATTAGCGGCAAAAAGTAAGGCTGATGGCGGATTCTCGTTCGAGCATCCGGCCTGCAGCGCTCTCACTCTTGAAATTTTACCGCCGGTTAAAACCAGTTATGCCTCTGCTCTGATTGATGACTTGCCGGGTGATGAGAACCGCAAGCTAATTGTCGACATGCATATGGGTCATCTTATTTCTGGTCGGGTCACCCATGATGGCAAAGGTTTGAAGGGAATCTTAGTAAAAGTTAGGCCGGTTGAATTAAATAAACATGGCGGCCAAATTGATTATTCTAGTTTAGAAAGGTCTGAGAAAATTCATGGCGGTGGTACCACAATCACCGGAAAAGATGGTGCTTTTACCCTCGTCATAACCCCTGGCCATAAGCAGTTGAGTGTCATCAACAATAAGTATCCGAAGTTTGAAAAGAAAGTGGAGCACAATTTGACAGTGCGCGAGAACCTCAATGTTGGTGCGTTGCACCTATGAAAATCGCTTATTTCGATTGCTCTTTTGGCGCCGCTGGAGACATGTTGGTGGCAGCCTGCCTCGATGCTGGCGCATCGCTAACTACTCTTGAAGAACAGCTGGCCGGCCTGCATTTGCCGGTTGGTAGCTACAGATTGGTGCAGAATGCAGTCAATCGCTGCAGTCTTCGCGCAACAAAATTCGATGTGCAGCTTCTCAACCATGTTCATTCTCCTGCCGCTTCAGGCTCGGGGTCTGAATCAATTCATAGGGGTGCTCCGGGCGATCATCCCGGTCGAGATGGACATGATCATGAGCACGGACATAGTCATGGAGAAGGACATAGTCATAATCACGGACCTAGTCTTGAGCACGGACATAGCCATGACCATTCTCATGACGAAGAAGGGCACAGTGAGCAAGGAAACAGTGATCAGCAACGCTCGTTGCAAGAAAT
>JAUPUU010000437.1 GCA_030917395.1 Cyanobacteriota bacterium erpe_2018_sw_21hr_WHONDRS-SW48-000092_B_bin.40 | reverse complement strand
ATGAGCGGTCGGTGCGGCCCCGGCCGTCGTAGAGTAATCGCTCTAATGGTTTGCCGTCGATTAAGTGCTCAACCAATTGATCGGCATCAGTTGGCCGGACATGGGCGTACCAGGTGCTTTCTGGATAGACAACTACCATAGGGCCGTTGCCGCACTGGTCGAAGCAGCCGGCTTTATTAATACGAACCCGTCCCTTTAGGCCGCGAGCCACTACCTCTTGGCGCAGGGCCGAGCAGACTTCTTCCCCACCATCTTTTGAGCAAACTTTGCCTGAAGTACAGACAAACACATGCTTTTCAAAGATTTCCATTGAATCGTTCCCCGAGGACAAATTTTGAGATATTTTCCCTTGAATTGTTACATCAAAATGAGTTTTCTTGACGACAGCTCAATATAAGGCGAAAATTTGGCCTGCATCTATCAGATAAAACTGTTAGATGCTGTTAACTAAGGCCGCAGACAGTATGGTACTCCCAAAAGCAATGGCGGGAGTTTAATGAATCCTCTTTATGAGGGTCGCCGACTTGAGGTCACAAATTCGACTTTGTTAAAACAGTCGTTTGCGAGAGCTTCTCTCGTCCTTGTGATCCCGGCATTTGTCGGGTTTTCTTTTTGGAAGACTTTTACAGATGCCATGAGCGTACTTAGCATCCGTTATCTATATGGAGGCGACTCCAGGAGATCTAAATGCCAACCAGAGAATTTAAGGCCGGGGTAATCAAAGACCTCGAATCTATCTTCGTAGAAGGCAAGGTCGCTATCGTCGCTGACCTGAATGGGTATACGGTGGCTGAGTTGACTCAGTTCAGACGTTCTCTTGATAAGCAAGGGGCAAAATGTCGCGTAGCAAAAAACACTCTGGTGAAAATTGCTACTGAAAAAACTGAGTTCAAAGCAATCGCCGAACTCGCTAAGGGACCAACAACCGTAGTGGTTGGATACGATGATCCTGCACAACCTGCTAAAGCTGTCGTTGATTTCATCAAGACAATGAAAAAAGGTTCCGTCAAAGGCGGAGTGCTGGATGGTCAATCTCTTTCAGTTGAAGAAGTGAAAGGGCTGGCCGAACTACCATCGAAAGAGCAATTGCTCTCATCCATTATGGGTGGTCTTGATTCTGGAGCCAGAAATATTGCTGGCATCTTGAACGCAGTGATTAGAGACATTGCAGTCCTCGTAGAAGAGGTCGCAAAGAAGAAAGACGAAGCAGCCTAAGCCGTGCTTAAGCCGCAAATAACTGTATTAAGGAGAGATTTTTAAAATGGCTACTAAAATGTCAACCGCTGAACTAATTGAAGTCATCGGCAACTTGACCCTTCTTGAAGCTGCTGAGCTCAAGAAACAAATGGAAGAAACTTTTGGCGTAACAGCCGCTGCTCCTATGGCTTTCGCTCCTGCCGCTGCTGGCGCTGGCGCAGCTGCAGTAGAAGAGAAGACTGAATTCGATGTTATCTTGGCCGGTGTTGGCGACAAGAAAATCGAAGTTCTGAAGATCGTTCGCGAAGTAACCGGCCTTGGCTTGAAAGAAGCCAAAGACTTGGTTGACTCAGCTCCTAAGACTTTGAAAGAGAAAGTTAAGAAGGAAGAAGCTGAAGATATGAAGAAGAAGATCGAAGCAGCTGGCGCTAAGGTCGAAATCAAATAGTTGCCATTGGGCAGGGTGTATGATCTAACCTGAAAATATCAGGAACACGGATATTCAACTTATGCGCTGTCCAAATTGTGGTACCTATCATCCTTCTCAGTATCAGAACTGTGTCTCTTGTGGACAAGAGTTCTATGTCGAAGAAGAAATCGTGGAGACGGCTCCTTTATCTGATTCAGCTAACGCTGATGATGCTAGAGGGGCCGTCTCTCCACATAATTCCCAAAGTAATCGAAATTACGCCGATCCCGACTACATTCCCCCAGCCTCTGAACCATTTGCTCAGGTGCGTTATGACGTCTCGCGCAAAGATTCTGGGGATGATTTGTTTGATGAGTCTGGAGAGCGGCCGGCGCCTAAATCGGCTGGTAAAGCCGCGACAAAACGCCGCTCTAGCAATATGAGCTTAAATCTCAAAAGTGGAATGCCCCTAACTGGTGGTGTGCTTTTCGGTTTAACCACAGTACTCATTTTTGCTGGTGCCACCATATTCTTTCTTACTAAGGCACCAGAAGAAGATCGTTTACTTGGAAAGGGTCTGAAAGAATTAGACAATGGTCAATATGCCTTTGCTGTTGAGACATTGACCAAGGCATCGATGTCGGCCAAGGATAATCCAAAGATTATGCTAGCCCTTGCCCGCGCCTATGTTGGCGTCGACCAGATAGACAAGGCTAAAGACTGCATAGCAAAAGCTCAACAGATGGGCAAAGGCATAGTTGAAGATCCTGATTTGGCATCGCAACTAGCCAATTATTACCGCGTGCACTCACGTTATGACAAAGCCTGTGAATTGCTTCGTCCTTTAGCCCAGGCCAACATTCCAGGTAAGAAGGCCGAGTTGGCAGATCTAGATGCCTTGTGGGGCGATCAGGAACTGCGTGATGGTCATTTAGAAAAAGCTTTGTCATTGTGGGAAGAAGTAAAAGACCTCAAGGAAGGCTCACGCTTTAGCGAGTCTGACGCCAGACTCTCGACAATTTATCAAAGACTTGCTGAGAAGCTCGTTTCTGAGAAAAAAGACAAAGAAGCATTGCTCTACCTCGGTAAGCTCAATGCCATTGCCGATAACTCTCGCAATTACGAGATGGCAGCTGATATTTATGAGCGAACTGGTCAGTATGAACTGGCTATTGATCAATTGCGCAAGGCCCAGAAATTCTCAACTAGAGACGATTCGATAAAGCGTAAATTGGCCGCTTTACTCAATAAGCGCGGCAAAGAGCTATTAGACTCTGGCGAGCTTGATACCGGATATGGTTACTTGCAACAAGCCAAATCAGTCGATCCAAGCAATACAGTGCCTACAGTTACACTGAAGACCGTATCCATCGATTTACAAGGCGGCATGCCTCATATCTCTGGTCAGGTTTGGAATCCTACCGATGGCTCTATCAATGCCTTAACCATGAAGATTGATTTGGTAGATACCAAAGCTGGCGATAAGGTCTTGTGGACGAAAGAATCTGCTGTTGTGGATGAATTTGTGCCACCACTTCCAGCCCGTGAGGGCAAGAAAATAGACATCACCGGTGGTGCTAGTGTCCGTAATGACGGCAGCTGTGAATTCAAAGTTTACTTTGATGGCAAGCTCTATAACAGTTATCCAATTGGTAAGCGAGAGCGCAGCGAAAAGAGCGATGTGGCTAAGAAAACTGAGCCTAACCCTGCTCCAGCCTTAGCCCCAGCAATTTCTGGTAACAATGGCTCTAGCTCTGGAACCAACTCAAATTCTTCTGGCCAGGCTCAAGCACAAGAAGAGCCACCTGCAGCACCGTCAATTAAGACACCGTCGGCAGAAGAAAAGACCATGAAAGAACTCGAGTAGATTGCTCGAATAGATTTCTACAATAGACTTCTACAATAGATTTCTAGAGTAGATACTTAGACTACCTAACCAGTGTTAAGCTCTCAGCTTTTAGTGCTATGGCGTCAACAGGCTTAGCCGTTATGAACGCGGTCTCCGCCTTCTTCTTCAGCTTTTGCTAGAAATTCGATGGCGCGTTGTAGTAAATCAATCTCGTCACGGGCATGGGTCGGGAAGGACACTACACCAATCGAT
>JAUPUU010000436.1 GCA_030917395.1 Cyanobacteriota bacterium erpe_2018_sw_21hr_WHONDRS-SW48-000092_B_bin.40 | reverse complement strand
ACCTGGCACCGGTGCAGCCGGGGTGTTACGAGCGGCAGGGGCCGCAGGCCTTTTCTGTTCTAAAGGTTCGGGTGGTTCTGTTCTAGGGGGCACTGGCGCGCCACTCTCAACACTTGAACCGGGAACAGGGGCTTTGGCTGCTTCCGAACTAGCTTCAGATTCAGCCTCTGACTTTGCGCCTGAATTAGCTTCTGGCTTAACTTCAGATTCTGGTTTAGGTTCTGCTTGTGAATCGGCTTGTGGCTCAGCTTGTGGTTCAATGCGTGGTCCAGGCGCAGCTTCAGGCTTCGACTCTGGAGCGACTGGCTTTGCCTCGGGCTCAGTTGTTGCTGGCGCTTCTTTCTTCTTGCCAAAACCAAAGTGGAACTTATTTACCGCTGGGGCTGGCTCTTCTGCAGGCTTTGCCTCAGGCTTAGTAGACTTAGCGGCTTTTGGATCAGCCTTGCTATCAGCAGCAGGCTCATCTTTAGCCTTTTTAAAGCTAGGCATCTTCAAAGAAAGGGCCATGGCGGAAGGTGGCGAAACAAGGGCACTTAACTCCCCACCAATGGCAATCGACACTGATAATGACAGAAGTAGAGCTTGAGCCCTGCCTGATTTCAAATTGGAAGACATAGAGAACCCTGATAATCGGTTAAATACAGCGAAAACTACTAAAACTACTAATGTACTGATAATGCCTTATATAATAGCGATGTTCTCAAACATCACTGTGAAATTGATCACATGAGAAATCGACTTGAGACCCTTACTTTAGTTATCTAAAGGTAAATCACGTTTAAGTATGCGCCTCAACAACAAACATAACTTTCCCGGCAAGCTTTTCGTAGTTGAAGGCGTAGACGGCTCCGGCAAATCGACTCAACTCGATTTATTGCGCAACTGGCTGGAATCAAAGGGCAAAAGCGTAATATTTACCGAGTGGAATTCGTCAGTACTAATTTCTAAGACAATTAAGCAAGCGAAACGCTCAAATTCATTGATTCCAACTACTTTCAGTCTGTTACATGCCACAGACTTTGCCGATCGTCTGGAAAATATTATTATTCCAGCCCTAAAAGCAGGCCTCATTGTTCTGGCCGATCGCTACTGCTATACAGCCTTTGCCCGGGATGTAGCTCGCGGTGTTGACGCGGACTGGGTACGCAGCCTTTACGGTTTTTCCATTCGCCCCGATGGCGCTTTTTATTTTCAAGTACCGGTAGAAGTTTCGCTAGCTCGCATCGCCAATAGCCGCATGCCTGGCTACTATGAATCAGGCATGGACGTTGGCTTATCAGCAGACCCCATGGAATCTTTTCAAATTTTCCAATCTCGCATCATCAATGAATACGACAAAATGGTGAGCGAATATGGCTTCCACACTATGCCTGCCATAAAACCAATCCACGAGCAACAGATGCTCTTCCGCGAAATCGCCACAACTTTAATCGGCTAGAGAACTAAGGCTAACAAACTAAGGCAAGACAATGACTGAAAAAGGCCCTAGCAGCGGCAAAAGACCAAAACATGAATACCCCGGCAAGCTCATTGTGCTGGAAGGTACCGATGGTGTTGGTCGCACCACCCAGGCCCAACTATTGCAAAGCTGGCTGAACATCGAAGGTTATGGCGTAACCAGAACCGACTGGAAGTCATCACAACTGATGACCAGAGTGATTGATAAGGCCAAAGAAAAAAACGCCCTCAACACCATAACTTTCTCTTTGCTCTACGCCACTGACCTAGCAGACCGCCTGCACAACATTATTATTCCCGCCCTGAAAGCTGGACACATTGTAATTACCAATCGCTACTTCTATACGGCTCTGGCCCGCGATGTAGTTAGAGGGGCAGACCCCTCATGGGTGCGCGAGCTTTACAGCTTTGCCGTGGAACCCGATCTTGTTGTTTATCTAAAGATGCCCCTAGAGCCACTTCTGCGCCGCATCATCACCACACGCGGTGGCCTCGACTTCTATGAATCAGGTCGAGACATCGGTATGTCGAATGACTTGTACCAGTCGTTCAAGCTCTATCAATCACAGATTCTTTTTGAATATGAGCGCATGGCCGAAGAGTACAACTTTCAGACCATCGCAGCTGACGACCCTGTTGAAGTGGTGCAAAAGACTTTGCGCAAAGAACTTGCCACAATTTTGTCAGACCGCAAATTGCATACAAGCGTTTAGCTGAGGTAGCGTTTGGCAGAGTGAGAACTTAGGCCAATTAAACGGGCTTGCCTTGACGGGCTTCTAGCAATATCGTCACCGGGCCGTCGTTAACCAAGCTAACCTTCATGTCAGCACCAAAAACCCCAGTGCCGACGGTTAGACCCTTGTTGCGCAGCTCCTGACAGAAGTGCTGATAGAGCCTCTCGCCTTCAGCCGGTGCCGCAGCTTGGGTGAATCCCGGCCGACGCCCTTTCTTCCAATCAGCCAGCAAGGTGAATTGTGAGACAACTATCACCTGGCCGCCAGCTTCTTGCAGAGCAAGATTCATTTTGCCATTCTCATCTTCAAAGATACGCAGCTCGGCGGCCTTGGTAGCCAAGTAGACGCTGTCAGCCTCACCATCGCCTTGTTCTACGCCCAAAAGGATGAGCAAGCCACAGGCATGATCACTACTTGACTGAAACTGGCTAATAACCTCTCCGTTCACCGTAACACTGGCACGTGAAGCTCTCTGTAACACTGCCTTCATAGCTTGAAATCCTGTACTGGTCTGAGTATTGAACAATTGGGCAGACAAAATTAGCACTTAGTCACGATATTTCTTGACCGCCCCCTCGAATTATCCCATCAAGTCGTTGTAAGATAGCTGTGCGGGGTGGAGCAGCCTGGTAGCTCGTTGGGCTCATAACCCAAAGGTCGTAAGTTCAAATCTTACCCCCGCAACCATTTAGAACATT
>JAUPUU010000435.1 GCA_030917395.1 Cyanobacteriota bacterium erpe_2018_sw_21hr_WHONDRS-SW48-000092_B_bin.40 | reverse complement strand
CCCTTGTCGATGGTTAGCGAAATTACTATGCGCTCACCTTTGTTGCGACCAACCACCAAGAAACGATCTTTTTGAGCCGCCGCTGACTCAATAGCAGTTAAGGGCTCAAGGGTGATATTGCTGGCTAGGTGCGGAGAGCCGCTGGTGACAATGATTTTTGCTTGACCAAATTTATTGGCTTTCGTGCCGTCTATTCCAGCAATTAAAATCGATTCTTTGAAGCGAGTGACAACGCGATAGTCGCCTTCAATGATCAGTGATTTTTGAATTTCAGGAGAATCGGGGCTAACTAAATTGACAATGTCAACTTGCGATTTGGCACCGCCGTTGGCGGACGAAAGAATAGTCAATTGCTTATCAGTTAAGTCTAGGGCTCGCACGGGAAGCTGCACTGATAGGCTCGCAATGTATACAGGTTCTTTGCCGCTGCGGCGATTTGGGGCACTGTATATAGAGACAAGATTTTCTCCACCAGCGCTCACTCCGCTAACGCAAATCAAGTCACCACTGGCAACGATGCTGCCCGCTTCGGTATAGCGACCAAGGCGAATATCACTGACTATTGATGGTGCTTCTATTGGTGTCAGCGACACTGAAACTAAGTCGACAACGGGTTCTGATTGGTCGCCCTCGCGGTAGGTGAGACCGTAAGCTGCAAATGGAGTGACGGCAAAGTCAACTACTTTATTACCGAGGCCATTTAGTTCAGCTACTACTTTCACTGGGGTTTTGACAGTGACTGGTTTGCGCATATCGACAACGGCTAAGCGACCGAATTCATCGGTGAAGCAAAGGTAGCCTTTATCTGCTATGCCGACGTGATCTGGCACGATGGCCGGTGCCCAGTCTTCTCTTGATAGTGAGTGGGGGCCAGTCAGTGTCGGTTGACTGCGCGGCGTTTTCTTCGCAAAAGCCGGGACTTGTGCCAATTGGTCTATGAGAAGCAGTGTGCCGCAGGTGTATGAAAGAGAGCCAAAGAGAAATGAGCGTCTAGATTGCATTGAGAACTTTCGGTGCTTTCTTTGATTGAAGGGCAGTATTTGACTTGAAAATTAGATAACTAGTGCAGGAGCGTGTGCAGCATGCCTTGAACGAAATTCAATAAGACAATGAGCACGATTGGCGAGAGATCAAAGCCACTTATGGGGGGCACAATGCGCTGAATCGGCGCAATCACCGGCTTAATTATATTATCGAGGGTGACAAATGGCTGATCTTTCCAGTTGATGTTGGGAAACCATGAGAGCAAGCACCATAAAAATAGTGCCATACTGAGTAGCTGAAAAACACCGTCAAATATTTGCAAAACTGGGTTCATAACCGCACCACGCAGAACTAACGTCTTAAGCCAAATTGTAGCATTTTGATCAGTAGCTATGCTTACACGAGAACAGGTACTAGTAAAGAAGATAAAAGAATGGACAGGAAGCTCCTACATAGGAGACGACTGTGCTGTTCTGGCTGATGGCAAGCTGGTGAGCAGCGATACCCTGGTGGAAGGCACTCACTTTCGCCTCGACTTCACCAATTGGCGTCAGTTGGGCTGGAAGAGCTGTGCCGTCAACCTCTCTGATATTGCCGCCATGGCCGGTCGACCTCGTTACCTCACTGTGGCCCTGACTTTGCCAGCCACTTGCCCCGATTTAGAGCAAAGTCTAGAGCAGTTCTATCTTGGCTTCACTCAGTGTGCCAGGGCTTTTGGCGCAGAGATTGTGGGCGGCGACCTCACTGTGGGGCCGCACTTTGTAGTCAATGTTACTGCCATTGGCGAGAGCCATGAAGGCGGTTTACTCTTGCGCAGCGGGGCTCAGCCTGGCGATGTGGTGGTGGTAACAGGCACTTTTGGTTCGAGCGCTGCCGGCTTAGAGCTATTGCTGCAAGGCCACTGCGCATCTTCGCCGGAAGGCCGTGAGGAGCTGCTTCTTGCCCACCTTGAACCCCAGCCTCGACTGGCTGAGGCTTTGGCCCTAGTGCGCTTAGTTGGCAGTCGTGGTGCTTTGATGGATGCCAGCGACGGTCTCGCTGATGCCCTCTGGCAGATTGCTGAGCAGTCGCAAGTCGATATCGAAGTAGATTTGGAGGCCATTCCTTGCAGTACCGCTATGTCTAACTTTGCCCATGCAAGTGGGGTAAATCCATACCAGTGGGCTCTTTACGGTGGTGAAGACTATGAGTTAGTGGCCACTATCTCTGCCGGCGATTGGCTCAAGGCTCAGTCTCTGGCAGGTGAAAGCTTCCCTTTTAAGAAAATTGGAGTTGTACTTGCCAGCCCGCCTGCCCTTGCTGGTAGTGAGTTAGAAGGTGAGCGGGTGAGGCTTCTGGCCTCTGGCGATAGCCGTGATGCTTTCTCTGGTGTAGTCAACTTAAGCAACTGCTTTAAGCATTTCTGATAAATTTGATGGTCTTCTGAAGCTACTAACTGCGAGATCACCAATGGATTCATCAACTTTATCGGTAGAGTCAATAGAACCACTAAAAAAGATTATTGACGGCAAGGCCATTGCCCAGGCAGTCAAGAACGAATTGACTCTTGCGGTAGCTGAAGCAAGCCAGGGTAAAAGTCGCAAGCCTGGCTTGGCAGTGGTTTTGGTGGGTGAAAATCCGGCCTCGAAAGCTTACGTGAAGAGCAAAATCGCCGCTTGTAAAGCTGTCGGCATCGAGAGTTTTCTTCTTGAAATGGCCGCCGATGTAGCCCCTGAAGCCGAGGCTGAGACTGTCAAAAAATTGAATCAAGACGAGACCGTAGACGGAATTTTGGTGCAATTGCCCCTTCCGGAGCACATTTCATCCGCCACAATTCTGGCTTTGATTGACCCGGCTAAAGACGTTGATGGCTTAACGGCGGTCAATGCTGGCCTGCTTATGCAAGGCGCCAAAGGTCTTTTCCCTTGCACACCGCTTGGTGTAATGCGCTTACTAGAGCAGCATAAGGTCAGTTTAAGAGGTAAGCAGGCCGTTGTCGTTGGTCGCTCTCATTTGGTTGGAAAGCCTCTGGCCATGATGCTTTTGCAAAAGGATGCCACAGTGACCATTTGTCATAGCAAGACCGCCAATTTGCCAGAAGTCTGTCGTCAGGCCGATATCTTAGTGGCCGCTTGCGGTCAGGCCGAGATGGTTAAAGGCGATTGGGTCAAGCCAGGTGCTGTAGTTATTGATGTTGGTATCAACCGCGTGGCAACCGCCGACGGCAAAGGCCGCTTGGTGGGCGACGTCGCCTATGACCAAGCCTTTGAGAAGGCCAGCTTGATTACTCCAGTTCCGGGCGGTGTCGGCCCTATGACTGTTGCCATGTTGCTGAGCAATACTTTGCGCGCTTACAACGTAGCTATGGGCTAACTGAAGATGGAAAGCCCTGCACCCTTGCCCGCACCGGCATCTGAACCTGAATTGCCAATGGCCGGGCCGCCTAAACTAAAAATTAGCGGGCCAATACGGCTTTTGGCAATTGCTTCTGCTCTGGTAATTGTGGCGGCCGCCGTTGGCATTGCTTCTGGCATTGTTGCAATGCGCAATTTCTTCTTGCAAGCCATTGATCCAAAATATATGCGCGAAACCGCCACTTTCATCACTGGTTTGGCTGACCCGGTACCTGTGCCTGGCTTCAATCAGGTTATGGCGGCTAAGCTCACTAAAGCCGTGATTTTTCTGGAAAACCCCAAAGATAAGACCCAGGTTTCTTTTTGGCGCTATGAGGGTGAAGATTTAGACGCCGTGCAAGAGCTTGATCGCGCTTACGATATGGGCATCTGGACGCCGACGAACTGGGCTAAGTTTCAATCTATTACTAGCAAAGGCAAAACAGAGATCAACGGTAAGACTATTACTTATGTGCAAGGCCCCCTGAAAGATCAAGCCGGCGATACTTATGAGGGTTTAATCGCTTGTACTATCGAGGGCGATAATATTGTCTTGCTGCAGGCAATGCAGCCATCTGACCGGCCTTTCGATAGAGAAAAAGTCTTAGCTTGGTTGGCGCGGCCGTTGTAACAAAACTAGTCTGGAAGTGAGGCAGCCAAGTGCTTATACTGAGAGAAAGTTTTTTTGATATCTAGGAGATCAACAGGGAAATGAGCGCAGAGAAACACACAGACCCGTCCCAAGTTTGGATGATTATGTTTATGGTCGCTTTCTGTTGCACTGTATTGTCTATCGGCGTTTGGGCCATGTTCAATTACGACGTTAATAAAGCCGATGCACCTGTTGCCGCCGGACACCACTAAGGTCAGTCGTGGCTAGAGCAGAAATCTTGTGCATAGGAACCGAGCTTTTGCTTGGGGATGTGCTTGATACCAATTCTCAATTTTTGGCTCAGCAATTAGCATTGTTGGGCCTTGATTGTTTTTACCGGGTCACTGTCGGTGACAACCCCGAAAGAATTAAGGCTTGCATGAAAGAGGCTCTTGAGCGCTCTGATGTCTTGATTACCTCCGGTGGTCTTGGCCCCACAGCCGACGATCTCACCACCGAGTGCCTGGCGGCTCTATTCGGTGCTCCTTTGCAAATGGATGAAGAGCTATTGGCCTTTATCACTAGTCTCTTTGTTGCCCGTGGTTTTCCTATGCCTGAAACCAATAAGAAGCAAGCCCTGCGGCCTATGGGGGCAGATATCTTGCCCAATCCAGTGGGCTCAGCTCCTGGAGTTGTCTGGCGTCTCAGTCCTGAAAACCTTGCCCATGCTGGCATAAAGCCTTCTGCCATGACTAAGACCGTCCTTACTTTTCCCGGTGTGCCTTCGGAGCTAAAGGCCATGTGGCAAGGTACGGCCTACAACTATTTAGCTGAAAACTATGCTGGCAATACTATTTGGTCGCAAGAATTAAAGCACTTTGGTATTGGTGAATCGGCTCTGGCTGAGATGTTCGCTCATTTGTTGGATCTATCGAACCCCTCGGTGGCGCCTTATGCTGGCCGCTGGGAATGTCGTTTGCGAGTGGCTGCTAAAGCTGAGAATCAAGAAGCGGCTAAGGCACTGGCTGCTCCGGTTAT
>JAUPUU010000434.1 GCA_030917395.1 Cyanobacteriota bacterium erpe_2018_sw_21hr_WHONDRS-SW48-000092_B_bin.40 | reverse complement strand
GATGGTGTCAGCAATACTGGGCTCGGTGACATCAATCTTCTGGAAGCGTCTGGCCAGCGCTTTGTCTTTCTCAAAGGCAGACTTATATTCGCTATGGGTGGTTGAGCCAATGCAACGCAATTCACCCGAAGCCAGAGCGGGCTTGAGCAAATTAGAGGCATCCATGGAGCCGCCCTCTACTGAGCCAGCTTTGACAATGGTGTGTATTTCATCAATAAAGAGAATGACACCGGGTTTGGCTTTCAGTGCCTTCAACACGCCTTTTAGGCGCTCTTCAAATTCACCTCTAAACTTGGTTCCGGCCACCAGTGAGCCCATATCGAGGGCAAATACTTCAGCGCCAAGTAATTGCTTAGGCACTTCACCGCGCTGGATTTTCAGAGCCAGACCTTCAGCTATGGCTGTTTTACCAACACCAGGCTCGCCCACATAGATCGGGTTATTCTTACGACGACGACAAAGAATTTGAATAGTTCTTGTTACTTCAGCCTCTCGTCCAATCAATGGATCAATCTTGTTCTCTTGGGCCTGAGCAATGAGATCGACACAAAAATCTTCTAGCGGATTGGTCTTGCGACGGCCATTGGCTTCGCCCCCTGGGGCAACAGCATCGCCGTCCGAATCGGCATCATCGGAGTTGATTTTAGAAATTCCGTGAGAAATATAGTTGAGAACATCGAGCCGCGATATACCAGCCTGCTCTAACAAATAGACAGCATATGAGCGTCTTTCGTGAAACATGGCGGCAATCAGATGTCCGCTATCGATACTGGTTTGCCCCGACGATTGTGCTTGTATTTGGGCCCGTTCAATTGCCCGCTCAAATGTCGCAGTCTGCTCGGGCAGCCCGTCTTTGCCTTTAGGCAGTTGTTCAATTTTTTCTTTGAGATAAACTTCAAGCTCACGAGTAATGAAGCTGACATCACCACCGCAGTTCTCAATCACTTCACGACCAGTCTTCTCTTTAAGCATGGCGTAAAGCAGATGCTCAAGGGTAAGAAATTCATGACGACGACGCATAGCCTCGCTATAGGCTTCGTTCAAGGTGTTCTGTAGTTCACGCGTAATCATTGTTTCACTCTTCTTCTATTGAACAGCGTAATGGAAATTCATTAGCCTGCGCCAGATCAATCACTTTGTTGACTTTAGCCTCAGCAATTTCATACGAATAGACACCAGCCACTCCAACTCCGGCTTTGTGCACAGCCATCATGATGGCATGGGCATCGATGGGGTTTTTATGAAAAATGGTCTGCAAGATAAAGACGACAAACTCCATGGTCGTAAAGTCATCATTGTGCAGCAAAACTTTGTAAAGCGCTGGTCGTTTTGTTTTTGTCTTGGTTTCGGTGGCTACGGCTGTTCCGCCACCTTGCCCGGGTTGCTCAGACATGCTTGAGATCCTGTTTCAATTGCAAGAATTAAACTGCCACTTAATAATACCAAGTTCACAAAGCATATATCCCAACGAAATATGACCCAAGCCTGTCCAGAAGAAATACTTGAGTACTCAAGCATTCCGCAGATCTTGCATATCTCGGAATAACTCAGGATAGAACAAAATACTTTAGTGCGCCGGTTTCCTCTATGCAGCAAATAGGCGTATATACACCTATTTTGCGAAGCAAGAAATAAGCTGAATCGATGGTGTTTAGCAGTACGATAATCATTGATATTAAGCGAATCTGAAAGTGACCACCACCACACCAACAATTAAATCTGAATCTGAGCCTGAATCTGAAGCTAGATTTAGCTCAAAACCAGGCTCAACAAAGAAAGCTGTAGAATGCGCCCTTTTGTCGGCCCTTGGTTTTTCAGTGATGTTCGCCTTGATTAAGCTGCTAGGCAAAGGCTATCCGGCCGGCGAAGTCTTATTTTGCCGCAGTTTCTTTGCCCTGATTCCATTAGTGCCAGTGGTATTGAGAGAAGGAGGCTTAAAAGTCTTCGAAACCAAGCATCCGGTCATGCACTTAACCCGCTCTGTTGTGGGCCTTAGCTCAGCTTGCCTTTGCATTGAATCGCTCAAATTGCTGCCTCTCTCAGAAGCAACCACTCTGTTTTATGCCGCTCCTCTAATCACCACAGTCTTAGCCATTTGCACCTTAGGGGAGAAAGTCACTAAAGGCAAAGTGATAGCAATATCAATTGGTTTTCTTGGCGTTGTTTATATGATGCAGCCCCAGCTTTCCTCAAGCATTCCTGGAGCCTTAATGGCTCTGGCATCGGCAATCAGCTCAGGATTTGTCTATATTGAGCTGCGCAAAATGAGCGCCACCGAGAAGAGCATCACAATAGTTGTGTATTTCATGCTGGCTTGCTCATTAGGCGGCCTACTGTCGCTGCCATTCCAAATGGTGATACCAACGCTTCACGACGCCTTTATTTTGCTTGGCATTGGCGTCATAGGTGGTATGGCGCAGCTCAGTATGACCGAAGCCTACCGCCATGCTCCAGCATCGACCGTGGCACCACTGAGTTTTAGCGCCCTGGTATGGGCCGCTCTTCTTGATATTATACTTTTCTCTAAACTACCGGGGCAGGCAGCCATTGTCGGCACCTGCCTAATTGCCCTTTCGGGCATATTCGTCGTCAGGCAATCTAGCAAGTAATTACAAGAGAATCTAAATAGGACCTATCTAGATTGGGCCGCCGAGACCATTGATGATATTGCTGCAGGCTTTGGCCAATTGTTGATCACCGGCTTCTTCAGCGGTTTTCTTAATGTCTGTCAGCTCACGCCTGGCTGTGCTTTCATTGAGGTCGCTGACATACTGACTATGAGCAAGAAATATTCGGCCTCTAATGCGGAAGAAGCTCTGAGGCGGAAGACTAGCCGTAGCTGCCACCATTTGCTTAGCACAACTCAGGGCCTCAGCGGAGCGCGCAGCAGCCACGTCACTTTCATACTGCTTGTTCAATTGCTGTAGTGCAGCGAAGTCAACTTTAGAGCCGCGTAGACCATAATAGACAGGCTCGATTTTCTCGATCAAAAAATCTTCACTCGCTCGAGACGCAGTCAAAGCCGTTTGGCTGTATTCTTTGGCACGGTCTCTCAAATGGGAATTGTCAGCCATTTGCATGGCCAAAGCAGCAGTGGCGACTTTGTACTGCGAGTCGATTCCAGGGGTTTTATCAATATAGGCCAAGAATTTGTCGGCTTCGACCAAACCTTCTGCATTCTTACCAGATACGCACAGCTTGGTAATGGCGTTCATTCTGTCTTCAAGACTAATTGAAGACGAAGAAGCAGCAGAAGATGAGGATGATGCCGGATGGCTGGCAGCTGGCTTCAAGGCTATGATTGCGTTACGGAACCGTTCTCGAACAGCATCAGCGCTGCCAGGCCCTTTGGCGGCCTCAGCGGAGCCAGCAATACCGGAACCAGAAAGGCCTAGACCGGACAAACTTGAGCTGGGCAGAGGCGCACTTGCCGATGAACTAGCCGCATCGGTGGTGGCGCTGCTTGCCGCAGCAGTGTTTGGTGTTACGCCGCCTTGCAGATCAGCCAGCAAGGTTAAGGGTTTGCCTTCCCGCGCCTTATTTAAGTAACCAAAAGAACCAGCGCTCTTCTGAATATCTAG
>JAUPUU010000433.1 GCA_030917395.1 Cyanobacteriota bacterium erpe_2018_sw_21hr_WHONDRS-SW48-000092_B_bin.40 | reverse complement strand
TCTTCAGCAATCGCTGGTTCGACTTTAGTGGATTGACGCGGGAACATAGAGTGGGTCTAGATTTTGCTCTGTTTATGCATCCTGATGATCGCAAAGAATATATGAGCCGCTGGCGCCATTGTGTGAAAACAGGAGAGGCTTTTGAGGCCGATGTGCGCTTGAAAGCGCGCAAAAATGCATTGGCAGATCCCGATGTCTATGTAAAATTCTTGGATCGAGCTGTTGCTCTGAGAAATTATCGTGGCGGAATAGCGCAGTGGGTAGGAACATGGACGTCGATAGATTGAAGGCGGCAGATTCGGCCCAGGCTGTCGAGAATAACTACCTTAAGCGCGAAATCGCGGCCACCCAAAAACGCATCGCTCATCTGCGGGAGATCGCTGAAGATCCAAGCTACCTAGCCATTCCCACTACATTTGTGAGCGACCCGGTACCTGTGGTAATGCTCGACAGTGATCTCAAATTGTTAGAGGCTAATCCGTCTTTTGCTGCTCTGAGCGGTTATTCTCTTGCTGAGCTCAATATGGGCGCTGATATGCGTTTCTTCTTCCCTAAATCGGCCCATAAGCATTTAGAGAAAGCCAAACAGCATCTTTCTTCTGCCGGTGCCATTGAGCCCTGGGAGACAGAAGTCTTAGCTAAGAATGGTGAAAGGAGACCTGTGATTGCCGGCTTGACTAAGAATGGTCCGGCAGACCACGACTGGTTATTGTTCTTTTTTGATTTGAGTGCGCGACGACAATTGCAAAAAGAGTTAGCTATCAGAGAGTCGAACCTTCATGCTTTGGCTGAAGCGATTCCGCAACTGCTCTGGGTTTGTGGTGCAGATGGTCTGGTAACTTATGGCAATGGTGGATTCTTCGACTTTACTGGTTTGAATCTGGACACCCCTCTAAACTGGACATCGCTGCTGCATCCAACTGATAAGATAAATTTCGATGTTAGCGGTTTTTCTGTGGGCGAGCTTTATGCCGACTTCCAGTGTGAAGTGCGCTTGCGGGGCAAGTCTTCTGCTCTTAAAGCCTTAAATTCAGTTGATCTTTATGATGAGAGTCTCTACCGCTGGCATCTTCTAAAAGTGGTGCCTTTCTTTAATCCCGGGCAAGCCTCAATGAGCTGGCTCGTGATTGCCACTGATGTTAATGACCAGCGGCGTGTCACTGAAGCACTTCTGGCCAGCGAAGAACAGCTGCGCATCATAGCTGATGCCATGCCTCAAATAGTCTGGACGGCCAACAGCACGGGAGCCATTGATTTCTGGAACTATCGCTGGTTTGAATATACTGGTCTGACCGCACAGCAGAGCTTGCATGGTGGTTGGCGCCTGTTGATTCACACTGAAGATCTTGGAGCCTATGATCAGAAATGGCGACAAGCGGTGTCTAACGCCGAGCCATTTGAAGTGCGTTTTCGCCTCAAGCGCGCCCTTGGTCTAAAGCTACGGCGCACCGGGCCACTTGGCAAGCCTGAGGCCGCTACAGCTAAAGAAGGCCGACGTGACTACCTCTGGCACCTTTGTCGGGCGGTACCGCTTAAAGACTCGCAGGGCGAGGTCGTTCGCTGGTTTGGAACCTGGACCGAGATTGACGAACATAAAGGTGAGTAACTATCACTGTTACGAAATACCAAATAGAGTGAACTGGCTCTGCTTGAGCAGTTAGACTTCTTCTATCTGCAGGTACCCTAGGCAATAGAAATGGTTATGACATCTTTAGTCCGTCCCGAAGCTAAGATCCTCCGCACTTTTCGTGTGCGAGTAATGGATAAACCTGGCTATTTAGGCAAGATAGCAACACGGCTGGGTGAGCTAGGTGCGAATATCGGCGAAATTCATATTGTGGCGCAAGGCCCCGATTTTCTGGTACGCGACATCACTCTCTATCTTGATGATGAGAAGCATTTGCAGGCTGTTGTAGAAGGCTTTAAAACTCTTTCAAATGCCAGCCTAGAAGGGGTAATCGACCCGGTAGAACAGGCTCACGAAGGTGGCAAAATTGGTATTAAGAGCAAGGCGCCGCTGACTAGCATTGCCGAGATGGGCAAAATCTATACACCCGGTGTTGCTCAAATCTGTAAGCTGATCCAGAAAGATATCACCACCAGCCGCACCTACACTTGCATAGGTAATTCTGTAGCCGTTGTCACCAATGGTACGGCGGTGCTGGGACTGGGCAATATTGGTGCTGTTGCTGGTATGCCTGTGATGGAAGGCAAATCGGTCTTGTATGAGCAACTGGTTGGTATCAGCGCCATTCCTATCTTGATGGATAACACTGATGTTGAAAGTGTTGTTGCTACGGTGAAAGCAATTGCCCCTACATTTGGTGCCATACATTTAGAAGATATTGCCGCTCCTGAATGTTTTGAAATTGAGAGAAGGTTGCAAGAAGAGCTGAGTATCCCTGTTCTGCATGATGATCAGCATGCAACAGCGGTGGTGGTATTGGCCGCTCTGATGACCATCACTCAGCGCAATGGTGTCGATCTGACTGCCAGTAAAGTCGGTATCATCGGCCTTGGTGCCGCCGGCTCTGGAATTGCTCAACTTTTACTTTGCTACGGTGTTAAGCAGGTACTTGGTACTGATATTCGCGAGAATGCCATGAACCGCTTAGCTAGCCTGGGTGGTATGCCTGTGCCTCTAGCGCAAATCATGAGTGACTGTGATGTGGTGGTCGCTACCACTGGTAAGCCCGGTTTAATCACCCCTGAGATGGTTCGTCCCGGTCAAGTTATTTTGGCTCTGTCTAATCCAGACCCTGAAATTAAGCCAGAAGAAGCAATGAAGCGCGGGGCCTTGTTTGCTGCTGATGGACGTACCATCAATAATGCTCTTTCTTTCCCAGGCTTATTCAGAGGCGCTCTGCGTGCCCATGCCACTCATTTCACCGATGCTATGAAGTTGGCTGCCGCTCATGCCATTTGTGGCCAGACAAAAATGGATAATATTGTGCCCAGTATTCTTGATCGCGAAGTGCATGAAAGTGTCTCAAATGCGGTTGCTAAAGCGGTGTATTTAGGTCAAAATTAGCTTCACTTTTGCCAGGGCTAGTGAATGACCAGTACGCGTTCGAAAACCTCGGTTCGTCTTGCTCAGCGCAAACAGTTAACTAGTAGCGCCAATAAAATCTGGGGTGATGGCAGCGAGGCAATGCAAGAGTTGCCCGCAGGTTATCTGGTCGGCGGGGTCTTCAAGATTATTCGTCCCATTGGCGAGGGCGGCATGGGCGTCGTTTATTTGGCGCAGCATCAGTCACTGGGACAGCAGTATGCTCTAAAAGTGCTTTCGCCAGATGCGGTCAATGAACAAAATTGGTTGCGCTTTCAAGCCGAAGCGAAAATTTTGGCTCGGCTCAAACATCCAACTTTGGTTCAAGTTTATGACTTGGGTCTGCACGAAAAGTCTATCCCCTTTTATTCGATGGACTATCTCGTTGGCTCTACCTTAGAAGAGCTGTTGGTAGAAAAAGGTTCCTTGTCTCTCGCTTTTGCCATAGAGGTGTTCCTGGCAGTTTTGGATGGACTTTCCTACGCCCATGGCCACAAAATCATTCACCGCGATATTAAACCAGCCAATATTTTCGTTTGCAGCAATGGCAGCTCTTCTGAAAGCGCGAAGAGCAAGAAATTGCAGGTGAAAATTCTTGATTTTGGCATTTCAAAGCTAGTGGATGCCAGTGCTAAAACCCAGCAGCTAACTGCTGTTGGCGAGATCTTTGGTAGCCCTTTCTACATGAGTCCTGAGCAGTGTCGAGGTGATAAAGTTGACGGTCGCTCTGACATTTATTCTGTCGGCTGCTCCTTATTTGAGGCGCTGACAGGCTTTGTGCCCTTTGAGGGAAATACATCTCTTGATATACCGCTGCTGCACGAAGAAGCTGAGCCTCCGCTGCTAAGCGATGTCAATCAGTCAATAGCGGCTAATTTGCCTGACTCTATGGATACTGTTATAGCCAAGTGTTTGGCTAAGCAACCGCAAGACCGTTATCAATCGGCCGATGAAATGGCGTTAGACTTAGAGCGCGTGCGCGCTGGTAAAACTGTTGCACCACCTATTGCACTAGATGTAGTGTCAGCTTCTATGGGGCGTCGAGGCAAGCAGGCCAATCATGCCAATCATTTGCCCTTGCTGTTAGCCCTCGCTCTGACGGTCGTGCTTCTAGGCTGCGGCGGGCTATATGTCTTGCTCGATTCTAGATATAAATCCTTGCAGTCTT
>JAUPUU010000432.1 GCA_030917395.1 Cyanobacteriota bacterium erpe_2018_sw_21hr_WHONDRS-SW48-000092_B_bin.40 | reverse complement strand
TTGTCCCAACAATATCCCAACTTTGCCCCTGAAATGAAATGACTGGCATTAGAGGGAAATGTTAGTAATGCTGGTTAGAGCGATCGAGCGTTAATTGATGAACTAAGAAAGGCCTGCATTTATTGCGGGCCTTTTGTTTTCTTTCTATTGATAGAGTTGCACCATCCTTGGTGCAGGGTCGTTGTGCGACTTACTGAAACGTGTTGCAGCTAACCGCAATTAGACGAGCACCACAAAAGTGGGCAGTTTTGATATCAATGGGAGCCATGTTCAAAGATAATGGCAAAGACTACTAAGATAGAGATGTAAATCTGGCAGCTGTCTCTTGATGGCTGGCGCAACATTTGGGGCAAGGTCAGTCAAGTCAGGCTAACTTGTTTGAATGACTTGGATAGCAGCGTTCACTGAATGCTGCTATCCTTTCTTTGTTAACAGATACATGGCATCGAAGGCTGCGTGATCGATCAGTGATAAAAATGTGTTGGGTTCTTGCTGTGGTTTTTGTTACCATATGCTTCTGCGCTAAAGCATATGCGGACAGTTATTTTGTTGCAGATGCCGAAGGCATTGAATTGCTTTGGAAAGGTTTGGCATCAAATAATATTGAAGTTCTAGACCTAACTGCCGACTTAAATCCGAATAGAAACGAACTCGACAAAATTGATCGAAAGATAATGCTGGAAAAATTCAAGATCCTTCCCGTAGTGAGAATTGACAAAGGTGATACAGCAGTATATCGAAATCCTGATGCACCGGCGCATATTCTCGAAAGACACGAGTCTACTATGCTGGCTCATCGAGACAAAATCAAATCTCTAGTATTTGGTCTTATCAAACCTTGGCACGAATATCAACGCCTTAAAATCGCGGATTCTCAACAGATTGAAGACCTTCTAAAAGCCAAAACCTTGCGTCATCAGCTTATCGTGAAATGTGGGACAGACTATTTTGACAAAGCAGAATGTTGTATGTCAAATTACTCAATTGAAGAATTAGCTGATATTAGAAAAGCTCCTCCGAACAGTTTTCCGGTTAGACGAAAGAGTTCAACTATCAATCGACCTTCAGAACAACTTCTCTTGGAACCGAAAACATTTCAAGCAGCTCACTAGTTTTCAATAGACCTTTTGACACTCATTTTTTCGATCATAGAGGATCACGTACTAGGCCGTAATGTTGGTTAGTCAATGGCTACTATTAAACGCTAGAATCTCTCGCCAACGATTGAAGCATGAGTCTATCACCTGGTAAAGTGGGCATGACTCTTACTTTGGAAATCCTTGTCGATGCTTTCAATCAGTAGCTCTCGCCCTTTGTCAGATCGACAATGTGTGCAAGGCACAACCATGTAAGCGCATGATACACATTTTTCCCCGCAGAAGTTCAGCTCAATTTGCAGTCGGTTTCCTTCTATGTCATAACACCAACTCTCTTTCTGCCCTCTGGTTGCCACTGCAACACTTCCATTTTCTGGAAAGATGGTCTGGGGGTGTCCAAATTGTTTAATGCACTGAATCCGTGTCATGCCAATTGGCCGCCACTGATTTAGGAGGCGCGCACCTAGCTTTTTGTTGCTGACAAAGCAGCAATTAGTGACAAGCTCATGCCAGACACCCCATTGCAGAGAGGCGCGCAAGTGTTCGAAGCCTTGGTGAAATTCCTGATTTAATTGGACTCTCTGATTGAAGGCGCCAAGGCCTGCTAGTACCAGTACTGACGAGGAAAGCACTGCAACTAGCATTAGAGCTAATCTAGAATGAATTGGAGTTGTTGGAATGATTGGGTTCATGGTAAGAATTTATCAGAAGCTGGTAGCCTTGGCCAGGGTGAATCTACGCAGATGTTGGCTAGAAAATTTGGTGTCAGTCTTCAGAATTTGCTGTGATTTATCGCTCACTTGGGTGGCTAGGTCTGGTGGCTCTGCGCTGGAATTCAGACCTAAATATTTTCCTGGTTGAGTATTAGAAAGAGGATCGACGGAACTTAAAGGCAAGTTAGATAGAGCGTGTTCAAAGAGATCGGTGAAGTTGGACTCTAGTGAATAGATAGATTTCGCAGTGACCAGAGGCAGCGGAGCTGCCGATTAGATGAGATTATTTATCAGTCGAAACCTCCGAGAGGTTACGACATTACCACCCTGGAAAAGAGCTGGCAGAGTGGGGAAGTGGTGATGGCAGGATAAAGGGGTTTTACCATTCCCCGAGATGCCTTACCTATGAGCCCTGAAAGTGATACCAGTTGAACCCTTAGGTTTACCAATTGTGGAGATGCCAACCGTTTGCTGCCTGAGCGTGATACTGATACCGCTGGTGAAGCGCTGAATTTGCACTCCCACCCCGTTCGCACCAGCAAAGCTGTACGCTCACTGGGCGGTTGTGTCTTTGACACGCAATTGAAACTGCCTAACTGACCTTGTCCTAAATCCTTGAGTCAATCATCTAACTACCAAGCTTCTGTCAGTCCCAAGTCCAGCTTGTACTTTACAAACACGAGAGTCAGGATCTTTTTAATTATTCTGCGAACTTCTGGCTCCATTTGATTAGTGTCCGCGGCATCCCAAAGCCTATCTCCACTAACTTTCAAGGTTACCCACAAACATCTATTCTTCTCGTCAACTTTCCATCGGCGTAAATTTGGCTCCTCATCGGCACGGGGGATTAGTGTCACAAAAATCCCTCTCGGAAAAGGGTGTCCGTCCGCTGAACCACGTGGTAGCGGAAGGAAAGTCAACATGATTTCCTATGAGAGTGGCCGATGCGGCGATGGTGCGCTGCTACGGCGGTGACCAGTTCTGAGGAAGCAGCTGTTGCAGTTCATTTGTCTTCAGCCCATTGATTCGAGAAAGGACGTCGGCATACCAGTCCACCGGGTTGATGCCATTGCGTTTGGCCGTAGCGATGAAGGAAAGATGGACCGCTATGGCCTTGCCGCCTTCATCGGAGCCAGCAAAGAGGCTGTTCTTTCTGACGAGAACCCAGCATTTGATCGCTCTCTCTGCTTCGTTATTGTCAATGGCAATGTCGGGATTCTTGAGGAACCGGGTAAGGGCTCGCCAGTGTTTGAAAGTGTAGCCAATGGCTTTCATCAGGTCATGCGTTGGGTGGAGGCTGCCTTTCGCCTGGACGATGATTTTGCGCAGGAGCTTTATCAGGGGTTTCGATTTTCTGCGGCGCATGGCCAATCTAAAAGCGGCTGGTTTGTCTTTGATTTGCCGTTCGATTTGGTACAGTTCCCTGTAAATATCGAGAACGATCGGAGCAATGTTGTTTTCGGTAAGGCCCGCTTCGAAGTATCTTCGCCTGGAGTGAGCGCTGCAGCCAGCTTCGGTTCGTTGCTCGTCATTGAACAAAGCGTCGAATCCACCGGCTGCATCTGCCTGGACAATTCCGCGAAAGTCCTTAAGGAACTCAAGATTTTTGCTAAAGGACAGATCGGGCGAGTAGTCGAAGAGAGTAACTTTGCGGCTATTGTCGCTGATGTAGGTAGTGATTTTCCCTTTGCGCATGTTCCTTTTATGGCTCCGGTCCTGAATCTTGATGGAGGAGTCATCTGTTTTGATGATGCCCGATTTGAGCAGTTCTTCCTTGAGCATGGCATACAGCAAGGAAAGGGTATTGGCGGTATATTGCATCCAATCGCTCTGCGTGGAGCGAGGGATAGTGACGTTTTGGCGTCCGAAAATCTTTTGCTGGCGGTTATTGGGCAGGCCGTCATCGAGCTTGCCGACAATGATCTCGGCGAGCAGGCGTGGTCCTGCGTAGCTCCCGGGGATAGGCGGGCAGGGCTTTTCAGCGGTGACAATGTATTGTTTGCACTTTGGACAGGAGCGAGTTTCTTGCATGTGGTCGAGGACTTTCAGGCTCGCGCTCACCATTTCAAGTTGGTGGGTGAGCAAATGTCCGACATGCTCTGTCTCGACAGAGCATGTCGGACAAATCGCATCTTCCGGTTTGACCTTATGTGGAACCGGTTCATGCTCCAGGCCTGCTGCGTTATCGAGGATATGCTTGATGCCGGTAGCCTTGTCGGACCCATTGGTAGTCTGGGCCGAGCTATCAGAGGCCTGCTTCTCTTTGGTTGCAGCCGGTCGTGGGTTGTGTCTTTCTGTTTTTGTCCCGTATTCTTTTTTGTTTCGCTTTTTAGATTGTGCAATCAAAACATCGAGCTTGGTTTGAAGATCTTTAAGCAGAGCGCGCAGCTCTTCTTGTCCGTCGAGAGATTGTTTCAGTTGTCGCTGTAGTTCGACAATCAGCGCAGACAGGCGCTCGTTTTCAGCCCGGGCTTCAAGGTATTTTTGCTGAAGGTCTTTATTCATTGTGATATCGCATGCGGTGGCAGTGCAGCAATCATATCACCAATGCCTAAAATTACGAGCAGATCAGAAGCATTTTATGTGCCACCATATCTGCCATCAACTAGTCAGTTATGTTTTAGTCTTTTGGCTTCTCCTGCAGCTTAGGTTTGCGATATCTTTTGAGTCGCTTAACTGAGTCTGCATCAATGCCTTCCAATAGCATGAGCAAGTCAGAGCGTTCGATCTCGACCGGCTCATATCGGCCGTCAACAAAGCGAACATCGGGGAATCGAAATACACCCACCTCCAAACGCTTGGCGAATATCGCCCAGCCATCAAGATCCCACCACAAGGCCTTAATGACATTGCCTCTGCGACTTCGAAAGAGAAAAATATGTCCAGTATACGGGTCCTGATTGATTGTGCTCTGCACAAGCTCGAACAGGCCATCGAATGAGCGTCGCATATCCACGGGTTTCGTGGACACAAAAATACGAACAGAGGGTGCCAAATTGAGCACTAGCGTTTCTCCAAAGTGGTCACGACTGACGACAGAAAGTGAAGAGGACAGGTTGACGCAACCCGCAAGACGGTGCCACAGGTTAGAACAACTTCGACTTTCGCATCATTCGACGCTACAGGCATGGCTCTGGCGGAATCAGTGATTGACGCCTGGACGAAGTCCGGCAATGGCTGCCTGGGGTTCGTCACCCGGGAGCTATGTTTGCTTAGGCTTGGCTTTGAGTCAATGAATGTTCGCTTTGGGGTTGCAGTTTTTGCATCGCGTTTTCGAATGTTTCTTCGCCAATCCTGAAAGTGAGAATACTTATGGCCATGACGTCGACAAAATTCAGCAGCAGTTAGACCGCTTGCGTGCCATGAATTAATGACACCGCGCCAATGCTGCTCCTTTGTCGAGACACACCCAGCTTTGCGTGGCATGAGGGAACCTCGTATTTAGAAATTTTGCTTGCGCAGGCTTTCGCTAACGGGATTCGAGCCTCTCCGATCGCCGCGCCTATTTAGCAAACCACGCCAACCGATTGCCGCCTACCACGTGGCGGAACGGACGGACACG
>JAUPUU010000431.1 GCA_030917395.1 Cyanobacteriota bacterium erpe_2018_sw_21hr_WHONDRS-SW48-000092_B_bin.40 | reverse complement strand
TGCTCTTCCGATCTTGCCATTAACAAAACAAGGCCGACAATAATCTTCGACAATAGCTGTTTCAGCAGCCAGAGCTGCCGACCTAGAATTATTTACGGCCGTGCCAACTAGACCAACCAATTCTGTTCTCTCAGTGTTGATGGTTCCTGATGGTTCGCTAAATTGATAACCTATCAAAATTGATTTAATTCGCTCTAGCAATTGTTTATGTGAATCAATCAAAAGCTCCAAAGTATCAGAGAATTCTGGTAGAGACTGGCCCAGGCGACCCGAGTGAATAAACTCAAGCATGCGCAGGGCACCGCCAACAGGTAACCTTAAGTCGTGGGCAAGAGCAGCGACGAAATCGTCACGCTCTTTCTGCACGGCTTCGCTTCTGACCTTTAGCAAATGCAGACCTGACCTGGTTAAATCAATAATTTGAGCACGCAAATATGCGGCCATGGTAATTTGGGCGTCGGTCCATGGCAGTGACTGATCTTTTACTTCTTCACGCCAAAGGGCAAAAGAACGACGCGGTTGCAACAACATCTGCCCTGGAGCTGATGCGGAAGCATCGACAAATGCATTTTTGACTGGATTACCGGCCCAAGTTATTGCCTGTATTTTCTTATCGCGGAACAACAACAACCACTGATTATCCACAAGCCCGGTGCGCATAGCCAGCAAACCAGCAAAGTCTCCACCAAGATCAAAAAAACTGGCATTGCCTTCAAGATCAGCAATCAAGTGGTTACTCGAAAATATATTCAGTTCTTTGCTCGAAAGCCAATCAGCGGAGATACGCAACGCACTTTCATCTGGTGTAGTACCAACCCGAGCTATTTCTCCGTTTGTAACCAAGGCAACGCCAATGCAGTCAAACTGCGACATTAGCTTTTGACCGTGCATTTGGAAAGCGCCTTTGACATCGCCATTATCAACAGCTATTGCCGTAAATAAATCAGCAAAAGCAGACATGCAATAATCTCTTACTCTGTTTTTTTCACTCTCACTATCTTCTAAGATTCGCAGTGCAACTAATTTGCCAAAGATCTCGCAGACAGAGCGAATCTTTAACGATAAATATTTAGGATGGTAATTATGACAAGCAATTAGCCCCCAAAGCTCACCATTCACCTTAAGTGAAATAGTAAGAGTGGCATGCACACCCATATTTTGCAAATACTCCACGTGCATCGGAGAGACACTGCGCAGCAAACAGTCAGACATATCGAGAGACTTGCCTGTGGCAGGATTAGTAAGGGGCTCTAGAGCAACTGAATTATAGGCAACATCAGCGATCATACGAGTAACGTTGCGCTTGTAAAGTTCTCGGGCCTGTGCCGGAATATCAGAGGCTGGATAGTGCAAACCAAGATATGACTCACGCTCTACTGACAAAGACTCAGCCATGACTTCACCATGCCAGTCTTGGTCAAACTTATAAACCATAACCCGATCAAAACCAGTGATTTTCTCAATTTCTTTGACACAAACATTGAGCACCGCAGGCAACGATTCAACCGTCTGTAACTCTGCTAAAGCCGATTGCAGCGCTGTCGAAAGCTCAAGAGCATGGGCAATGGCCGCAATTAAATCTTCTTGTTCATAGTCTGGTTCAAACTCCAGAATAAGAAAACTACCAGCCGTGTGCGCCAGACACGAGACCGATACGGGCTCGCCCTCAGCCCGGCGCAGAGACAAAGGCAATGGCACAAGCGGCTTATGGCTCTCAATGGCGAGGAAAGCTTGGAGCAAAGGCATCATTCCTGCAGCCAAAACTGAATCAACACTCTTGCCCAAATGTTCATCAAGAGAAAAGCCCAAAGCACTCTCAAAGTTTTGACTGAGTTGCAAAATTTTCAAATCAGGTAGGGTCGCTACAACCATGAAACCGTGAGGCTGAATGGCGTCCGGGGTGGCAATGGGCTCGCGTGAACAATTGTCTAGGCTAACTAAAAAATCTTGTTCTCTCTTATTGGCAGTATTAGAAATACCATCACCAGCAATCGACATATCAGCGCATCTCTACCTTGGTTATTGAGTACTTTAGGGATGCCTGTACTTATTTAAGTTCGAGGGTCAGTTGCACATAGTTGCCATCTTCACTCTCTCTTTCGCAATCGAGGTTAGATAGTGACAAGCCCAGCAGGCGTGCATTTTTTTCAACGACCTCAGTTGTATCCAAAAGTTCCATAGCGATTTTAATTATTGGCGAAAAGTCTCGTACATCAATAGATTCGGCAAAAGTTCTACTGCGCGTCACTTGCTGGTAGTCGCCATACTTCACTTTCAATGTCAAGGTGCGCCCGCTGGTTTCGCTCTTCTCAACTCGACGTTGAAGCGTAGCAGCGATCTCTTCGATAGCAGTAAGAAATGAATGACGATCACTGAGATCATGGGCAAAACTTTCTTCAGCCCCGATTGATTTGCGAATGCGATTAGGCACAACCGGCCTATCATCACAACCGCGAGCGATGTTGAAATAGAAGTGACCAACCTTGCCAAATTTACGCACAAGGTCAACTTCTGACCAAGTCTTCAAATCGGCACCATTAAAAACCCCAGCCTGCCTCATTTTTTCAGCAGTAACTTGACCAATGCCATAAAATTTTTCAATCGGCAGTTTCTCAATAAAAGCCACCGCTTGATCTGGTGGAATTAAATGCAAACCATCCGGTTTATTTACAGCTGATGCGGTCTTTGCCAAAAACTTATTAATCGATACCCCTGCCGATGCTGTCAAATTCAATTCATCACGAATAGCTTTTTTGATCTCGCGAGCAATTAATGTAGCTGAGGGCATCTCCCGTTTATTCATCGTTACATCAAGATAAGCTTCATCCAGTGAAAGTGGCTCAACCAGGTCGGTATAGCGATAGAAGATCTCACGAATCTGCTCAGATACATGACGATAAACTTCAAATCTAGGTTTAGCAAAAATTAGTTGCGGACAGCGCTGAATAGCTGTACGAGCCGGCATGGCAGAGAATATGCCAAACTTTCGCGCTTCGTAACTGGCGGCCGCTACTACTCCCCGCTGATCAGGCGATCCGCCTACAACCAGGGGTTTACCCCGATAGTCAGGATTATCCCTTTGCTCCACTGAGGCAAAAAAAGCATCCATATCAATATGAATGATTTTTCTTATACTAGGCAATTTTTCGCTAGTCATTTTTCGCTAGTCATGGTCAGTGAAGAGGAGCAAACAATTCAGTGGGCATACGCGGGCGATCTAAGTCAAATTCTATAACAGCGTGAGGAAATGCTTGTTGCAACCTCGCCTGGGTACGGGGGTTCTTATGTCGCGAGCTCAGTCGTATCGATCTTAAATCAATACCTTTAAGGGCCAAAATGCCATCAGCAGTAACCGATGTATTGGCGACATCTAATCGTTGCAAATATTTCAAGCCGGCCAGTTTCTTAATACCAGCATCGGTGACATGCACATTGTCAGCAATGGATAGCGCTTCTAAATGCGAGAGCTTGGCAATCTGATTTAGGGCAGAATCACTAGCTGCAGAGCGGTTTATGTTGAGACACTGTAATTCCTTGAAGTTAGCCAACCGCGAAAAGGCCGTTACATCAAGACCGACACTGTCGATTTGCAGATTTTTCAGATGTGAGCACCGCAAACTATCTAAGCTCAGCCCTTTAACTAGCGAACAAGTGAGGCGCAAATACTCTAACTTATTGAGCTTGGTTAGCTGGGCTAAACCAGCATCACCAATATCGGTATCTTCTAATTCAAGCCGTCGAAGACCAGTGAGATGATTGACATAAGCTAGGTCTTTGTCAGCAATAGAGCTACCACTGAGCACCAGACAGGCCAGGGCATTAGGAGCAAGTGAAGCCAGGAAAGACATACGATCGCTAATACAATCGTTGGCAAGCAACATAATTTTCTGCCCTGCCAAAGTAGAAACCGCACCTCTAGCAGCTGCTAAGGGCCTACCAGAGGCCGATACCTGGTCTGCCTGCCAACTGGGCTTAAGCAGTATTACCCGGCCCACTGATATGTCGCTCGGAAACAACAGACTCACATTGGTCGATGGCTGCCCCCAAGATTTATCCAGCCCGGCAGAATAGCAACAAAGCAAAAGTAAGCCAATCTGAAATAATTTGCCAGTTCCCTTTTTCTTCAATCTGATTGTCAGTCCTTAAAAATTGGCCCCGACCGGGGCAAAAAAAACCTGGGAATAATTTTCAGCACAAATTCTGCCAATGTTGCGCCCCCGTCTAGTATTCATATCATTTCGCCCGGGCTAAACGCCCGATTTTTTCGTTG
>JAUPUU010000430.1 GCA_030917395.1 Cyanobacteriota bacterium erpe_2018_sw_21hr_WHONDRS-SW48-000092_B_bin.40 | reverse complement strand
CTCGGACCAATCGTGACCTTTACGATGCAGCGCTGTGGCAACCCTGAGGCCCTAAACGCCGATCTGTTATCTCATCCGATGATGGCCAGTTTCTTTACTCTGCTCTGGGCATCAGGAGTGATTGGGCGCGAAGTTCAAAACGGCACAATTGCACTCGTGCTTGCTCGGCCAATCACTATCGCTAACTATGTTGTGAGCAAATGGTTTGCTGTTGGTTTCGCTGCGTCTCTGTGCGCGGTGGAGGCAGTCTTTTGTGAGCATATTATTTCGGCTATAAATTGCCCTTCGCTTTTATGGGCGCCAGAATTTCTCGCTAACGGCTTTGAGCGGATTATTCTTTGTTTCGGTACTGCTGCGTTTCTAGTTTTTCTTTCTTCGCTTGTCTCTGGTCTGAAAGATCTGGCACTGCTGGCTGGTTTCGGCTTTATGTTTGTCTTGTACAATACCTTCGCTCACACTGTTTATGCAATGTTCGGCAACATGCATATAGACAATAATTACTGCCTTTATTTTGGCCGCATTATTGAGAGTCTGTTCATCACCATATTGTTTCCTTACGTGCCGGTCTCATCATTCTTCTCTGGAAGCCTATTTGCCTATGGTCCGGTGCTAGCTCTCTTTACACTTATAACTTGTTGTCTGTCTTTCTCTATCTGGGTGCTTACTCATCGGGAGTTTTCATATGCAGCCGACTAAATCAAAGAGCACCAGATATCAGCCGAAAGGGCTTTATATTGTCGCCTCAATACTCTTAGCTCTCTCGGCCGCTTACAACATTAGCGATCAGTTTGCCGACGACTGTCTTAGTCAATACACCAATCCTCTTCGTGGTGCTAGCCCAATTAAGTGGCGCAGCAGAGAGGAGGCTATAAGTGAAGCTAAGAGCGCTCACAAACCAATTCTTTATGCCTTTTTGACTAGAAGAGACAACCCTTCTCTGCAAATGTATGGCGAGGGTTTTCACGACCCGAAAGTGGCTGAGCTAATCAATCAAAATTTCATTCCTGTGCGGGTTGATTACGATAGTCGTGACTACAGCAATAGATCCTCGCTCTATAATCAATTGCATAGTCAATATGGCTATAACTCCACTTGTGAATTATTGGCGGTGCCAGCGCATATGGCT
Organism: Cyanobacteriota bacterium erpe_2018_sw_21hr_WHONDRS-SW48-000092_B_bin.40; assembly: GCA_030917395.1. GTDB lineage: Bacteria > Cyanobacteriota > Vampirovibrionia > Obscuribacterales > Obscuribacteraceae. The sequence goes on along the minus strand of JAUPUU010000430.1, from coordinate 2,199 downwards.
GATATGTCATCGGCAGATCTTGACTCAAGCGCCAATTTGTCAGAGCTTGGTATTGATAACACTAGTGGTCTAGAATCGGGCTCTCGTTATAACTGTAATTACATTTACGGAGGAGGCGGTGCCTATCGGTCTGGCCGTTATCGCACTGATGGTCAAGGCTATGGTGGTAATTCGCCGAAGTTTCTTGGCTACACTAACAAGCAAGAGTTGATTGATTATTTGTATGGAGCACAGCACTGGCATCGCCTGCCCGCTACCAAAGGCAAGGTTGATTGGTTGCCGCTAGCCGTGGCATCAGAACCACTGAAAAGCAAGCCACGTCTGCTTGCCTTTGTTGACAATGCCGGCTCGTCGAGCGACAGCTTGCGCCTCGATACGTTCTGGAATAAAAGAGACTATAGTCTGATCAATAAAGAGTTTGAGCCGGTACTAGTCGAATTTCACCACGGTGATTCTGCTTATAACCGGCCTCTCGAGGAATTGAAAGCTAAGTATGGCATCACCACCTTACCTGCTCTTGTCATTGAAAGCAGTAATTTGGCTACTCCATTAATACAGTTTGGCAGCGGCAATGCCGACAGTACCCACGACTTTCTGGTGTCTGGCGCTATGAAGAGCGCGACAAAGCGGTAAACTAATTAGTGTTAGTTCGCTCCCGTTGCCTCTCTTCCCTTTGAAAAGGACTATTAATGGCGCTCACCACTGGCCACAAGACGATTGATGTAGACGGCAAAATCTTGCATATTCCTGAGGGCATAAACTACAGCTGTGCCGGCTGTGGTCGTTGCTGTAACGGTGTGGCCGTGCCCATGACCCAGGATGACTATGAGCGTGTCTCGGCCATTGATTGGAGCAAAGAGCTGCCGCAGTTTGATTGGAGCAGGCAGTTCAGAATGCTCAGTGCTAAGGAGAACGATAGTTCTACTTACACCCATGCCATTAGACCAACTGATGATGGACACTGTCCTTTTTTGATCAACAAGCTCTGTCACATCCATGCCACCAGGGGGGAGCACGTTAAGCCCCTCATCTGTGGCCTGTTCCCTTATTCATTCAACAACACCCCCTCGGGCGTCTATCTCACTGTCAGCTTCCGTAGTAACGCTGTTTTGAGCAATGTTGGAACACCCCTGACTGAACAGATTGATACTCTCAAAGAAAAATTTGCTGTTTACAACACGCTTTATACCGCTCGTTCTGTGATCTGGGATGCTGTTAAGCTCACCGTTGACAAGCCCATAACCTGGGAGCAATACCTTGACTACGAAAAGGGAATTTTGGAGGCCTTGATTCGTGAAGACCTTTCCTTGAAAGAAAAAATCTTCAACGCTTCTGATTCTTTATTCAAAGACCTGAATAAGCCTCCCATGCCAGATACTATCGCCCCGCCCAAAGGCTTAGACAAGAAGTTTTTAGCTGGACTTTTTGCTTTGTATTTCCCAAACGATCCCAAATACCTCAATAAAGACGTGGTCTTTAACGGCATCTCCTTTGCTCTAGATTTAGTGTTGAAAGCGCCTAAGTTCAAGGTCGTCAATCGCTCCTACACTTTTGAAGAACTGACTAATTTCCCCTGGCCAGAAGCAAATGCTGAGGCCAAAGAAATCGATGATTTGCTCACTCGTTTCTTGTACTCTCGGGTATTCGGCAAATGGTACTTTGGCGGCGGCTTTGCTCAGCTTAGCGTTATTGCCGGCTTCCATCACCTTGCTCTTCTGATGCCCTTGATGCGCATGCATGCTGCTGGCTTAGCCATTGCCCGTGGTGCTAGCAAAGTGGAAATGATTGATGTGATGGTGACTGTTCGTCAGCTAGAAGAGAAAGTCCAAGAGGCCGTTCTCGATGGCTACAGTGCTGCTCTCTGGGAGCTGATACTATTTGCCCCTGGCCGCCTGCGCCGACTTCTAAGTGCCAGTATTTAGAGACCGCCTTTAGAGCCGGTGCACTAGCTTTCTTGACTCATTTTTACTAGAAAAATGAGTCAAGAATTGAAGGCAATAAGAGCACCAGCAAGGTCTGGCAGCAGTTTTTCTTCTTCTTCTTCTTCTTGTTATTCTTCTTATTCTTCTTCTTGCTGACGTATTGCGTCAATTAAAAAACACACCCAAGAGGAACCGTTGCCTCATTTAAAATGTTACCGCCCCGATTCCTCTTTTGGGTTGTTTTAGTCTGTCGTTTTCATCTTAATTGGACTTATTG
>JAUPUU010000429.1 GCA_030917395.1 Cyanobacteriota bacterium erpe_2018_sw_21hr_WHONDRS-SW48-000092_B_bin.40 | reverse complement strand
TGAAGTGTCTGAAAATGCCATTCCACAACTAAAGAATTGCTTGAGCAGACAAGAAGAATTTCTGGGCTTAAGCAATTGGAATGGCCCAATAGAAGCGCGCGTTCAGCGTATTCTCTTCAGTATGCTCAGGCACTTAGAGCAGCACTATGGCAAACATTCAGAGGCGAAAGCGGCTGACCAGCGCATTCGAGACCTCAGCTACTTTATCACTTCACTTGTCGCCAATATTGCCGGCAGCGATGACTACGATCAATCATCTATAAATACCTACCTCTATTCGGTCAGAGGGCGGTTGCAGCGACTAATTGACAATAAAACTGATAGCCCAATTTGCTTTGATAATGTATTGCGCAAAGAAAACATCAATAGTTTTCAAACGGGAGTGCACGACCTCGATCGCGTGCAGCATTTGCTCATACTGCTATCAACCCTGCAGCAACAGCCCGCCACACTTGATGTTTTGTGGCGAATAATTGATCGCATGGAGCATTTGATAATAGGCAACACATCAGCGAAAGGTAACCGTATTGCCTGGATTGAAGCAGGGCAGCCAATTAACTTAGAAAGCACAGTCTTCGAATACTCAAAAAACCCGCACCAGGCTATAGATCGCACAGAAGAACAGCTCAGAGGAAGTATGCAAAATCTCCTCAAGCAACTCAAAGAACAATCGCTGGCCTTATCAGAAACCGTTTAAAAAGCATTTTGCGACAAGCGCAAGAACAAAACGGAACTTTCAGGCAGTGACACCGTCGCTGAGCCTGACTTACAGGCAAAGCAAGAGGCGAGGAAATTATCATGGGTAAAGCAGCAATTTTATGGGTAATGGGCGTACCAACAGGGGCAATCGTCGTGCTCTGGATGATGGGAATGCTTAACTAATAAACAGATCACCACAAAACATTTGTCTTCCGATAAACTATCTAGCTACAGTAAAAGTGGATAGAGAAGTGGATAGCAAATTGATTGAAACATTAGCTGAAAAATTGGCTAAGAGAGAAGTAAAGAATCTAATTTTGGCAGTGACTGTTCTTGCTCTGTCACTGGGCGATTCAGCCTCAGCAGGAACCACAGCGCCTGAAACTACGGCACCAGCAGCTACAGCTCCGGCAACTACAGGCCTAGCAACACTAGTGCGCGGAACTAGAGTCAGCATCAACAAGACTGACAACTTTAGCGCTGCCCCCAATTTTTCTGGCTTCATCGATAAAGCCACTCAGTCTTCAATAATGGTGACCGAGATGCCATCCCCATTTGAAGCAACTACAGCTGGCTTCAACGAAGAAGGGCTAGCCAGCCGCTCAATGAAGCTAGCAAGCAAAGAAGCTGTAACAGTGGGAGATTACCCTGGCATACTCTGCTCTGTTAAACAGACGGCCTATGGCACAGACTTCTCAAAATGGATATTAGCCTTCGGCGACAAAGACCGAACTATCGTTGTCACAGCTTCCTTTCCTGATAGTGAAGCAGAGAAGCTCTCTGCTTCGCTGAAGCAACTTCTATTAACAGCTCGCTACGACTCTAAAGCTCAGCCGCCAGATCCAATGGCTGACCTGCCCTTTACTATATCGGGCTCAAAGACACTACTGATGGCCGGACGCATTCAAAACACTCTGTTGTTCTCACCTACTGGCAAGATAACTGCAATTGATCCCAAAGACCATAGTTTGTTTCTGGTTGGCCAAGCACTCAACGATATCGACATTCCAGACAAATCAGATTTTGCCCGCACTCGGCTAAAAATGACAGCCAATCTCACCGATGTCCAAATTCTTTCAGAGAAAGATATTACAGTTGGTGGCATGCCAACCAGAGAAATTCTAGCCACAGGCAAAAATAAGCAAGGGGATGAACTGTTCGTATTTCAAGATATTGCCTACGGCGGCGGTAGTTATTTCTTCCTACAAGGAATTACTGATCTTGATCAGAAAGCCGAAAAGGAAACCGAGTTTAAGGCTATCGTCCAATCTTTCAAACTAAAATAGGCCAAACTAAAATAGGCCAAGCTGAAATAGCTGAAAACTATTTGCTTGTATCGGCGCCAATTAGTATGCTGCGCAATCGACTGACGAACTCACTTTCAGTAAGCTTTTCTGCTGAAATGAGCTCACTAACTAGGCCGTTTAAGGCCTGGCTAGTTTTGCTCGAAAACTTCTCCTTAGAACAAACAATTATCGCTCTTGAACTAGTCAGCCCCTTCGCTAAACGCAAAATATTATTCTCGGCCTTGTCTGAACCATCAAACTTGACAATGACATTTTGACTTGGCCCAATGTCAGCTATAGCATCGATACAAGAATCTTGAGCGCAATCAATTGTAGAGAACTCTTCATCGCCAATTAGTGAAGGTAATACTTCCCAATGCGACTCAGCATTTTCAAAAATTACCAGTCTTTGACAAATACCACTGAGCATTTGTTTGATGTGAGTAGCCAATTCACCTAGTTCAAACGGCTTATAGAGCCAACTTACAGTAACAGGTGAGCCCAGCTCAGAATCATTAAAGCGTGAAGCTGAAGTCATTAGAATTGGTACCCTAGCATTCAAAGTACTCTTATCAATTTTCTCAACCAGACTCATGCCCATGCCATCGGGCAACATCATGTCGATAATACAAGCATCGAGTTTAGTCGTTGCAAGCACTGCCATTGCCTGCTTCAGAGTTGATACGGAATGCACTGCATAGCCCTCAGAGACCAAGTGAAACTTGATCAATTTCGCCAAGCTCTTATCATCCTCGACCAGCAACAATGCTTTTGTTGGAGGAGTAAGAACAGCCAGAGCCGCCCCAACAGCATCAAGCTCAAACCAGAATGTGCTGCCTTGACCCACCCTGCTAGAAACGCCCAATCGACCCGAGTGTTGTTCAACCAAAGCTTTCACTGTAGACAAGCCAAGGCCAGTTCCCTGGCGCTGAACCCCATCAGCTGAGACGAGCTGCCTAAACTTGGTAAATAGTTTAAGCTGGTTCTCTTCGCTAATACCAGGCCCCTTATCAGAGACAGAAAAGCGAATGGCACCGCCTTCCTGGGTTACCGATACCAACACCGCAGCGTTAGCAGGGGAAAACTTCATGGCATTAGAAATCAGATTGATAAGAACCTGAACTATACGATCTTTATCGACCCTGACTTGGGCATCAATACTAGCAATATCAATAGTGACGTGGTCATCAGAGCGATAGTTGATTAAGGCTTTAGCAGCTGTGTCAACCAGTTCGGTCACCGAAACATCGACCAACTTTAGCTCTATTTGGCCACTTTCAATCTTGCTCAGCTCTAACAAATCGTTTACTAGTGACGACAATCTGACAGTGCTTGAGATGGCAATTTCCAAAAACTCTTTGCCTTCAGCACTGTGCGGATTGTCAAATTCTTCTATTAGACGCAGAGAGCCAAGAATTGAAGTAAGGGGCGCACGCAACTCGTGTGAAAGCACCGAGTGGAAGTCTTCTATGCGCTGCTGAGCAGCCTTGGCTTCACTAATATCGCGCTGAAAGGCAATGAAATTAGTAATCTTGCCACTAGCATCTTTAACTGGCGAAATCTTCCATTCCATCCAAAATGGATCACCATTCTTTCTATAATTGACAGCCTCACCATGAAAGTTCGTGCCATCAATAAGACACTGTCTCAGGCGAGCAAGAAGTTTTTTATCGGTCAAAGGCCCCTGCAGAATACGTGGAGTTTTATCTATTGCCTCAGCAGCCGTCCATCCGGTAAGCAGCTCAAAGGCATGGTTAACGTAGACAAATCGTGGCCCCGGTTCGTCTATCTCACAGTCGGTTATACAAATTGACTCCCAGGCCTGCTCAGCAGCAGTCGAAAGCAAATGGCGGCGGTGCTCTTCAATTGATTTTCGAAGATCTCTAGTTAGGTCACCCTGAGACTGCGCCATAAACAACACCTGAGGTGGGGTAACTAAATTGCTTCCGGGAACTCTCATACATTATTAGCATCTTTACGGACAAATGGCTCTATTTTGCTCGGAAAACCCATCCTTCAAGCAATACTTCAAGGGAATCGGCCGAAAATGGATCATCGAAATGCTCTGGCACAGCGCTATACATAGCCGTTGTGTAGCAAGATACTAGAGCATTTATGGCTCTATCTGAGTGACGGAAATTATGAAGAAACGACTTTTGAATTATTAAGGCTGGAATCTCTTTCAAGGTAAGGGCTTTGCGCTCTTTGACCTTCATCAGATTCTGTACGAGCTTATCCCGGTGAGCCTCCGCTTCGTTTTCGTCGTGCTTATCTTTACTGACATAAGAAACATCAGTTATACCGAGGTACTTCAATGTTTCTTTTGGCTGCACTTCAATGACTGCACAACCAAAGGGAATTGGATCTTGAAAGGGAAGTATAAAATAGCGGCTGGGATCAAGTGAAGCCAGGGTGCGCATGCCATGGTAAGTAAGGTGAAGCATAGCTGGGTTGACACGCTTCATTGGACTATTGAGAGCAGCACCACCAATAGTATCGGTAACCCGCTTTGGCTCTTTGCCAAATTCTTTAGCAAGAGCAGCAAATTCGTCGAATGGAATGAATACAAGCTCTTCTACAACTTCTTGCCACGACTGATAGCCTTTCTTTATTTTCTTTGAAGCGAGAAAGTTGAGAAAAGCCACTGGCAATGAGAAGGGGCAATCAACACCAAGGGCGCTGAGAGTCTTATGAGCGTCAAGGTCTTTGCTCAAAACATGGGAGCCTGTTTTCTTTACTTCTAATATCTCAAAACCCAAATTGCTCAGACGACCAACCACAAGCCAGGTCTCATTAGGGTTTTCCTTAGAACTTGAAAAATCTACTCCAGCTACTACTTTATCGCGCATTCCTTTCCTCCTGGCTTTCTCTTTTCTCTGTTGCCAAAGCAGACTCTAGCCGCTTGCATTCTAATTGCAGCTTTGAAATTTGCTCTGAGTCTTTCAGCTTTTTATCATCGCGAGCCTTTAAGGCTGAAATTTTCAACTCATTAAAATCGATAAGCCACGGCTTGTCGTCAGCTACCAACTCCATAGCCTCATCACAGGTGGCGAGAGCTTCAGAGAATCTCTTCAGGCCAATCAAAGCATCAACTTTGCCATGGAAAATGCGCCAATGATCATCTTCATTTTTTATCGTCCCCTTAAGCGCTAGTTCCGAATCTTGCAATGCTTCTTTATAGCGGTGGGCGTGGTTGCAGGCGTTGGCGCGATTTTGCAACAAACTGGTAGAAACATCGGCATCAATAGGTCGGATAGCAAGTGCGAACGTACAATCGTCAATTGCTCGTTGATCTTGATTGAGGTCTGTATAGGCATAGGCACGGTTGACATAGAACTTGGGAACATTGGGATTAATAGCCATTGCCAAGCTCTCAAGCCGCACCACATCTGATGGTGTACCATCATCTCTAATTAATAGAAAAGCCTTATGGTGCAAATCAAATGCCAGTTGAGGCTTCACTTTTGCCACCAACTGCAAATCAGGCTGTGCCTCACTTTGGCGATCTAGAGCGTAAAGAGCATTAGCTCTTAGCAAAAAACTCTCCGCCTGATTTTCTCTGGCTTTAATTGACAGTTCAGCCTTTTCTAGTGCTTCAGTAAATTGCCCCTTATCCATAGAGCGAACACCCTGGTCATAGAGTTCGCCCTTTGAACCGTAGGTAATAACATAGTTAGCGACGACTTGATACATGACAAACACCGTCAGGCCCATAAACACCAAGACGCTGGCGATGATTAGACCAATCCAAATTTTTCGACTAGACACGCTAGATTTACTGCTGTCAACCAACTTAGACACCGCAGCCTAGCGCACACCTACAGGAGCTTTATCGAAGCGCTCAGAATCTGATTTTGGTGCCATAGGGCTAACGCCCACAACCTCACCATTAATAGTCGTCTCAGCACTGCGGAAAGGCCCAGAGGTTTTGACAAAGTCATAGGGGAAGTTAAGCTTAGGAGCCGATACTTCATCTAACATTTTCATATGCTCAGCACTGAGGTGCAGATCAAGGGCGCCTAAATTATCATCGAGCTGCTCTAAAGTACGAGCGCCAATGATAGAAGAGGCAACACCGGCTTTAGCCTGCAGCCATGACAAAGCAACGCGAGCGGGGCTAGAGTCTGTTTCTTTAGCAACTTTGATCAAGACATCTATCACATCATAAGTGCTATCTTTCTTCAGATGACCGGTAACCCACTCACCACGGGCAGCATCAACTTTATCGCGGTTCTCTCGGGTATATTTGCCGCTGAGAATGCCATATTTAAGCGGAGACCAAGGAGTAATACCTAAGCCCATTTCTTTGGCCATTGGCACTAACTCACCTTCAACAGTACGCTCAAGCAGCGAATATTCAATTTGTAAGGCAATTAGTGGTGCCCAGCCCCTGAACTTAGCGATCATCTGAGCTTGCGCAACCTTCCAGGCCGGTGTATCAGAAAAACCGATATAGCGAACTTTGCCCTGGCGCACAAGGTCATCTAGCGCAGCCATAGTCTCTTCGATCGGTGTGTGATAATCCCAGCAATGCATCCAATAGAGATCAATATAGTCGCTCTTCATGCGGCGCAAAGAAGCCTCGCAGGCAGCCATAATTGACTTGCGGTTGGCACCACCGGCATTAGGGTCACCAGGGTATAGAGTGCCAAAAAACTTAGTGGCAATAACGGCCTGGTCACGACGAAAATTATTGCGATTGAGATAATTACCGATGATTACTTCAGAGTGGCCTTTGGTATAGACATTGGCCGTATCAAGAAAATTGCCGCCCTTATCAAAGAAATGATCAAGAATCTTGTGTGACTCTTCTTCTGTTGAGCCCCATCCCCATTCCATGCCAAAGGTCATAGTACCAAGACAAAATGGGCTAACACGCAGACCAGAATTGCCAAGAGTAACGTAATTATTTAATGCCACGATTCTATACCTCACCAGGAGCGTCAGATGCTTCGAGCATCGCTAACAGACAAAGACCCTAAGATTCTTTTTTCATGAGCACTCAGGATAATGCAGGCCAAAGATTAAACGGCCAATCATAGCCAAAGCTTTAGATCTGGCAGCCAATCCGTGCGATTATATGCGCATAAATATTAAATCCCGGGTCTTCGACAAAGGCGCCAGTATGACTAAGTTTCAACCAAGCCAAGAGACAAGTATTCAAGCGATTCGCGATGCGATAGAGGAGTAGTTGGCAGTGTTCTTCTGTGCAAACAAAGCTTCAACTCCCCAGAGCCAGAAATAAGGCTACTCGCAGTTGATCCAGACCATCGTCAAAAGGGAGAGGGCAGCGGCCGCTTTCCACAACGCAATTACACACTCGAAGATTAGAAAAGCAATGCAGAAAAGTACTTGTCTATTTAGTGCGCAATCAAACCTTCTTCAGCCTTAACACAGATTCCCTGTTTAATCGTAAGCTCCACAATCGAAGATCTGCTTATAGAATAACTGAGCCGCAAATCAGAACTAGTAGCATCTGCCAACTTTGCTTTGCCGTCTTTATCAGTATAAGAATCTGGTTTACCATTCTCAGCAACTATTTGAGCAACAGTCTTGCCGATAGCTGAAGCACACAGTTTCTTAGCACGCCAATCGTCGAAATCATAACTCTCGCTCCTGGAACAGACTTTAAAATTGGAACAACGGTCATCAACAAAAGATAAACACAACAAAATCTTACTCCCACCAATTTTATAGAGCCAATTATCGGCACTGGCAGTAGCAGACTTCCAACAGTCAATTCGGTCCATTTTCAAACTTGGTGGCCCCAATAGGTCAGTTAACCGAGCCTTTGTCATTCCGTTGGCCAGCTTACCTAAGCGTTCAGCGGCCTCAGACTCGGCTTTGCCAAAGTAGTTGTTCCATTGGTCATCCAGGTTCCAAGACCGTGAAGTTATCTTGTCCGACTTACCAGAAATAGTGAAGGCGATGAGTTTCTTGTAGACGGCCGGATCAAGCTCAACTGCACCAAGATCGTGGCAAGCCCGGATATTCAAGAGTGGATGTACTACAGTAAAATCAGGCTCTTCTGGAAGATCATTTACTTTTTTCAAACGGGGAACGGCACTGTAAGCGGAATAAAACGCTTGAATGTGTTTAGCCTTCTTTGTCAGTTCGTCGGCAGCTTGCAGCCGATTAGATTGTTTGAGCAGGGCGGCGTACTTAGTCAGAACAGCAACAGTGGCCTTGTGGTTTGGAGTTATCTCAAGACTAGCGACATCGATAGCCCGCTTGTAGAGCTTCTCAGCTTCTTTGATGTTGCCTTCGTATTCATAGAATGAAGCCAAACCATTGAGATCACCAACTACTTCTTTGTAGGGCAAATAATCGGTAATAACAGTTTGCTTGCGGGCTTGTTCGAACAAAGTTTTGGCTTCAGAGTAGCGCCCCTGATCGAGATAGACAATAGCCAGGCCATTAAGATCATGAGCGGTATCAGGGTGCTCAATTCCGTAACAAGCCTTGTGCAATGCAATAGCGCGGATATAGGCAGACTCCGCATCTTTATACTTTTTCTCAGCACGATAAACTGAACCAAGAACGCTCAATGTCTGAGCAATGCCAACATCTTCAGCAGGATTGTGAGATGGCTGCATAGCTTTCTCATCAAGCTCCAGCGATCTCTTTAGTAGCAATTCTGCTTCAGCGAAACGATCTAGATCTCGATATAGAAGAGCAAGAGAATTTAACTCTCCAGTCAATTGCACATCATTTTTGTCAGACAGACTCTTACTCAGTGCCAGTGCTTTCAAATAGTAAGACTCTGCCTCAGCAAATCTATACTGTCTCCAGCAGATATAAGCAAGATTTTTCAAATCAGTTTCAACATGGTATCGATTGGGAACCGCAGCTTTCTTATCTAAAGCAAGAAGAGCTAGCGCGAATGGCTCAGCCTCTGAAAATCGTCCGAGCTTCTGCAGAAAGCTATTTAATTGTGAGACGGTTGAGTAGACGTCCTGACTTTCGGCACCACTGACACGCTTCTGAATGATAAGTGCACGCTTGGAATAAGCGACAGCCATAGCCCACTTCCTCTGCTGTTCAAATTCCCAGGCCCTGCCCTTAACCATATAATCTTCGTTCTCAGATCTCGGCAATTTCTGTCTAATTGCATCGGCTCTAAGGAAATAAGAATCAGCTTTCTTTCCTTCACCATTAACTTCGTATATGGTGCCAATTCCATCAAGATCCTCGGCCACTTCAGCACTTGCAGCCCCACATGTCTTCTCATCGTTCGCTAAAATCCGCTCATAAATATTGAGGGCGTCTTTGTAATTCCCCGTCTCTTGGTAAATCTTGCCGAGGTCACGTAAGACATAGTAAACCTTCACATGAGATGGACCGTATTTCTTCTCTTCAATGGCGAGCACACGCTTATACAGAGCCTCTGCTTCAGCATAATGGTCTTTGCCAAAATGACGGGTCTGCCCCAGCAGTGATTGAGCTAAACCTTGTAGGTCTTCAACAAGACTGGGGTCAGAGGCCCCAAGCAATTTCTCTTTAATCGCCAATGCTTTTCTATTGAGGGGCTCAGCGTCTACCGCGCGGCCATGCGAAGTGTAATAAGAAGCTAAACCTCTTAGATCAGCTGCCACCGGAAGACTTGTCGGTCCATATTTCTTTTGATCGGCAGCAATAGCGCCTTTCCAAATCTGCTCTGCCCTAGCATAGAAAGGTGCACTATCAGTTTTATGCACCCAGTTCGCTAGATACCCAACGTACTCAAGAACTTCAGCCACTTTAGTGCTTTTTGGTCCAAGTTGTTTTTCCCGTAAAGCCAGCGCCTTTTTGTAGAACGACTCGGCCTTGGCAAAGTCTTGCCGATACAAACTGATGAAGCCCAGCTTGACAAGGGTATCTGCCAAATACGGTTTAGAGACATTGCCAGGTTGTTCAGCAATCTTGAGTGCAGCCTTGTAGAGCTTCTCGGCTTCATCAAAATTGTCGCCATCCAGAGCTTTAAGACCGGCGCGGTTGAAACTCTCCCACTCTCTGGCTGACCATGCAGGAGGCATGAAGAAAAGAGCTAAACCTAAAGTCATTGCAAGGAAAGCCGAGCGGTTGCTCCTAGAATTTCTCATCGACCCCAATTACTCCATAGTAAGCAAAATACAAGTGTTGACTTTGAGGAAAAAGCACATTCAGTATCGCAGGTTCTAAGTGCGGTATTGCCGAAAGCTGCCGATCCGTTATGCTTGTATCCACAAATAGAGCTAAGGCAATGCAGAAAAGTACTAGAAAATCGAAACAGCTGGACGGCTTAACTATTCACGTACTCGACCTGCTAGCACCATGGCAGCCAGTGGATGCCAAAAGGATGTTTGGTGGTATTGGCTTATTTGCTGCGGGCACTATGTTTGCCATCATTATTGATGAAATTCTCTATCTCAAAGAAACTCTCGATGCCAAAGGTAAGCCCGTCCCCTGTGACCTCGAGCGCAATTACTTTGAATATGATCGCAATGGAAAAACTGTAGCGCTCTTCTATTATCAGGTACCAGAACAAGCCTTAGACGATAGCCAACTCATGATTGAGCTAGCATCTGAGAGTTATCGCAGCGCTTGCTCGCAACCAAAGAAGAGTAAGAAGAAAACTGCGCAACCAACAAAGAGGTATTAGGAAATTAGATTGCTGCTGTACTTCGACTAGCTAGTGATTTTTCCAGCAAGCTACCGTATTGACGAGCGAGAGATTGAGCCCAATAATGACAAGCAACCCACAAAATCAAAAAGGTCTCAGGGAGTTCACTTTATACCTCGGCCTACCTCTTGGCTGGCTAGCACTGGTCATACTTCCGATACCCGTTGCAGCAATGGTTCTCTGTCTATTCATCTATCTTTCAGTACTAAAGGCAATCAAGAGAAGAAGTGCAAAACGCGATGCCGCATCACTCAAACCAACCACACTCTACAGACAACTAATTCACCCACTAGTCGAAATAATCATAGCTATACCGCTGGCTCTAGCAGCAACAGTGATAGCACTAGGGTTGGCCATTATCTCCTATTTCGTCTGGCCATTTGTGCTCCTTGCGGCGATCTTGTATTTCATGGCGACACTATTCAAAAAGTAGGTTTTGATTACCGCAAACTCAAAGACCGGGCACTGCGCCAGCCATCGGACTGACCGCCCCACCAGTTGTTGACATAGAAGCGATCGGTTTGAGGATCATAATCATCAATGGCCATACAGTGACCAGGCACAATATAAGCCACACTGCCGCGCTTCTTCAACGAATCAATAATATCGGTCTTACGAGCACCACGGCCGGTCCAGTTATCCAAGAAGCCCATGTTTTTTCCACAAGCTAGACGACTGACATAATCTAGTTGTTGGTTCGTTGTGCCACCATAGTCGCGACCATTTGAGCGGTAGCCTAGAGCTGCTATTGAGGCAAACTGGAAGATTTGATTGGAATAAGATCTATTCCAGCTTGGCTCATAGTTGAGCTGATTTTCAGTCAACTGCACCTTAACGTGCTCGCCTCTATTATTGACACCACGCGAAGTGACATAGCCTTTGGTGGCAGCTTCTCTAAGCCAGCGAGTCAACTCTTGAGGGCGACGATTAGCCAAATTGCTTTCTAGTGAATTGAGCGAACAAGTGCCGATACTGCCCTGGTTGATATAGCGACTGGGGTCAGCCAGCTCTTTCAATGCCGTCTCAACCAATAATCGTCTCTCTTCGGAGCCAACCACACGAGCGCGGCCAGAAACTGAATCAGTAAATATCCGGCTCAAATTGCTATAGGTATCAGCTAACTCCAAATCAGTCGGTGCCAACCAACCACGCTTACTGAAGCCATCGGTTCTTCGCTCAAAGCGATTAATCCACTGCATAGTGGTATTTTCATTGCCTTGAAATACTCTATGCTGTGCCGCGACACGCAAAAAGTCTTCTCTCGCGGTTTGCAAGTCGAAGGCATGACCATCACCAGCATTGCGTGGACCAACAAAGAATCTCTCATTCAGTTCACGGTAGGCAAGCTCACCGTCGCTTCTGGCCGCAACGTCAGTGCGCCAGGTTGGTGTGGCCTTATCGCTCAAACCTTCTGTGTGAGTGACAAATTTTTCGCTATCACCAATTCGATCACTGTATTGAACAACCGAAGTGCCCATTGAAGTTGTGTAGCGCTCGGTTACTTGAGTCATGCGAAGCGGCTTCTGTGGGTCGCCATACTTGTAATCGACACGCGACCCATTTGGTCTGAAGATTGCACTGACACGCTCTTGCTCACTAGCACTTGAGCCCGGACCTGCCACGCTAACCTTCTCACGCTCTACCCGACAAAAATCGGTGCGCAGAGTTGAAGAAGTGCGACCGTCCTCCGATGCTATTACTACCGAGCCAACTCCTTCTCCTTTCTGGACCACTTTAACGCGGCTAGAAGCTGAGCCAAGGGCAGCAGCATCAATTTCGGTAATGTTATTACCGACATTGGCGACAATCTTTGCTACTTGAGGCTCACCAGCACTGTTCAGAACGACTTTGCCATCGCGTTTTTGATACTCGATGGCTAGCTCGTTGGCACCGTTTTTAATGCCACAAACCAGCCCATCATGCATCTCCAACATGGCGCCATTGACTTTCTTAATTTCAATGGCACCGTTGAAATTCTCAGGCAGCTTGCCGCCGTGCTCAATGCGATCGAGGCGATTGAGCAGATTGACACCGGCTTGATCCATCAAAGCAAAAGGTCGAACCTCTTTCTCTGCGGCCCTATCTTTGGCCTCAAAAGGTGTATCACGCTTCAAAATACCTGGCGTATCCATTTGACTATCTACCTAACTGAGGCACTACAGAAAACGGTTCAAGAGGTTTAACTTTGTCCACCGGTGCCCGTTGCAAATCAGCAATAAGTGCGGCAGCTTTCTCAGCATTGAGCTTAGATAAATCAGCTTCTCCACCCAGGCTGGTATCGTACTTCTTCGCCCCTTCGAGCATCTGGGAGCGACGAATAGCGCCTTCTAAACCAGAATTGTTATCAAACATGGCATGCACATCACTAGGGTTAGCAGAGCCATTGCTGGCACGTTCGGTAAAGTCTGCCATGGCAGTGGCAAATTTATCGAGACGAGCAGGGTCTTGTGCCACCTTCTCAAAGCTATCCGCAAAATCATTGATTGCTTTAGAGCCTTCTTTATCTCCTTGCTTATCGAGAGCAGAAGCGCGTTTGCCCATCTTGTCCTTGATTTCTTTTGAATGCTTCGACAAATAAGCGGCCAGCTTCTTAGGGTCCCATGGTGGTGGTCCAAGCTCTTCCATAAAGCCATCGGGCATACTCGAAGCTAACCAATTGCCGTAGTTAACAGCATTCATATCGGTCAGTTTTCCAGCCAGTTCATTGAAGGCACGGGAGCCAGATACAGAAGTATCAGTGCCACCATCTACACGTTTATCAGTGTTGTTATCAGTGTTAGTTTCGGGGATGTCACTGCCACCGCCACCTCCTCCACCGCCGTCGCAGCCACCGCCACCACCGCCGCCGCCACCACCACCACCGCCGTCGCATCCTCCGCCGTCACAGCCCCCGCCGCCTCCGCCGTCAGACTTGCCATCAGGCAAGGTCTTATCCACTGGTGCAATCTCAAACTTATCTCTAAATGAATCTCTAAAATCAGAAGAAATTAGATCTTGACCATTCTCGCCTTTCAATACATTCAGGCGCGGCACTACATCTGGTGATTGACTCTTTATCATAGAGCCCAGGTCAGTCAGAGCTTTTTCAGCGAGCTTAGGGTCAGCACCAGCTTCGACTTGAACGTTATATTCCTTCAGAGTCTTACCGGCGAGGCCCTCAGCCAAACTGACCGTGCCGTCTTTGCCCACTAATATATCGGCCTTACCAGCGTTCTCAGCGGTAGCCGGAGCGACATTAATACGTGGTGACTCGCCAGAACTAAGAACAGGCCTATCGGCAGCAACTGGCTGCACCTTATCAGAGGTTTGATACTGCGCGCCATTTTCAGATTTGAAGAATTGGCTATCAACAGCAGCTGCGGGTTTAGCGTCGTAGCCAGGCAGTGGTGCGAAGTCAAGGCTCGTCATAGTCGATGCAGTCGGACTGAGAGCGACACTCTCAGCAATCATTGGGGCGGCATAAGAACTATCGGTCATGCTGTACGAGAAGTCGGCTACTGGCGCACTTACTGCCACACTATCACTAAAGGAAAAATTTTCGCTCATTGTCTTGTCAGCTCCGGGTGAAATAAACACATTGGTAAGTACTGTCTGTTGGCGCCTCAATAACCTTCAAGAGTGCACGTTTTCAGATTAGGGTCCAAATGTTGCAGACTTGTTGCTCGAAAAGCTGATGCTTCGTAGTTTCCCCACTGCTAGACCATTTCAAGAGCAAAAGGCACCTCGACCCATAAAGCGAAAAATCGCAATAGTGATCGAGATGCCTAAGTTTTTCTAAGCCCAATTAGGTAGGTCGAAACTTGAACTAACCAACCATAGGGTTGTAATTCAACGGCTGACCAGTTTCCAGCAAAGTCTTAAGACCAGAAATAATTCCAGGCCATCCGCCTCCAGTGTTTCTGAAGGTCGCGGTCTCGCTTTCAAACTGATCATGAATCAAGGTCAGTCGGCAACAATCCCCCTGTTGCAAGATTTCGAAGGTGACCCTTGAAGGCTTATCATCCTCCATACCAGGCATCCACTTGCCCACAAAAGTCATAACCAACTTTTTCAATTCGATTGCTTCTAAGACTTCACCACTTACAAAAATATTTCCGTCTGGACCTATATATGAATACGAAGAGCCTTTTTTCAGGTCACCTTGAAGAGTGGCACCATAGTAGTAGGCCGGTGTAATCTTTCCATCAATCAAGGCCGACCAAAGCTTCTCTGGACTAGTCTTTATGACAGTAACAAATACGTGTTGTGGTTTAGTCTTAACCGTAGAATTTTCCATAGTGTTTTCATTATCCTTTGGCATCTCAAGATTGCTCTTCAAATCAGCCAGTGCAACCGACCACGGAGCAGCAAAGCGAGATATCCAGCGGTCCGATATCTCCTGCAGTGGAACAGTATTTAAGTAGTGATATTTAAAGCGCCCGCATTTGCGCGTTGTAACAAGAGACGCAGATTCTAGGATTTTCAAATGCTTCATGACTCCAAAGCGAGTCATGTCACTGAAATTACTCTCAAGCTCCAACAAGCTCTGGCCGTCACGCTCATGAAGCAAATCAAGAATGCGGCGACGATGAGCGTCATTCAAAGCCCTAAATACAGCGTCCATAAACAAGATAATAGTGACTCTTTGGTCACGTGTCAATATGGTCACCTTTTAAAGTCCAGCAGAAGGCCACGCAAACTCGCTATAAGAGGATTAGATTTGGAAATCCTTCCTCTGTGGCAAATTTACCTCTTTGCAACATTTCTGCAACTATTGCCGGTTAAGTTAGCAATACCCCCTGCTACTCACACATACTGCAATGGAACTAAAGAAATGGCTCAACCACCAGTCGATGTAAGAACAGACAATGTAAAAGCTGGCAATGGCGATGTTCCAGCTGCAGCGAATCCACTTATTGTGCAAATCGCAGACGACTTACCACAACAATTTAAAGCACTCAATAAATCAGGCAGCACCCCGAACGACGGTAGCAGCCCTAAAGGTAGCGGGCTCCCAGGTATATCTCTCTATGAGTCACAGAGAAATGACATTCCTCCGACAGGAACATCCGGTCAGCCAGCCATCGACTTTAGCAGAGAGCGCAATATATTCCTGAACAGAAACAGCACGATTAGATGCCACGGTGATAACAAAAATGACAATGGCTTCCGGCTCAACGACTTCAGCGGCTTAGATCGATTCTCGAGAAATGGAGAAAGGCGCAACCCACTTGATGATGCCCTAAATCCTGAGAGAAACGGCAAGACCAAGTTAACGGATGCCGAATACAAAAAGATCCTAGATTGGATAAAAGAAGGGAAGAAAACAGACGGCAGCAATGCAACACCAGCCGACGCTAAAGTCGAACCAAAGCAAGAACCAAAAGCTGAAGCCAAAGTCGAACCGAAAGTAGAACCTAAAGTTGAACCTAAGGTCGAACCTAAGGTCGAACCTAAAGTCGAACCTAAAGTTGAAGAGCAGAAACCAGAAGAGAAAAAGCCTGAAGAACCTAAAGTAGAAGAGAAACCACTCACCGCCCTTGAGCAATCAATCAAGAACAGCGGCGCCTACACTGTGGATAATATCTCAGAGGCCTACAACAAAGCTGGCAAAGAAAAAGATGGTGTTGCCCTGGTCATCGTCGGTGAAAATACACCCGGATCGCAAGAGCTATTAGATAAGCTACCGCAGATGCAAGCACAGCATCCAGAGCTAACTTTTGTCGTCGTAAACAAAGACAATTTAAACGAGCGTTTAGACAAAAACCCCGAAGACAGTCAAGCGAAAAGCTGGAAAGCCTGGGTCGATCAAAACCTCAAAGACTGTAGTGGTCAACCGCTCAACGATACGTTTACCAGCATACAATCGCTCAAAGCCGATGCCAACGGTAAACCAATTCCAGACAAAGTAACAAGCACTCACTGGGGAGCCAATATCGAAGCCGGTCTGGCTGATCAATCTAGATATGCTGCAGATGGCACCGCCCGCAATTCTAGCGATTTCAAATTCGAAGCGCCTAAAGTCGAAGAAGCGATCAAACCTGTTTCTGTCTTTAAACCAAAGAACCCAGCAGAGGCAGTAGAATTCATCCAAGCAAATAAGCAAGAACTCTATGGTAAAGAAACAAGCGAAGAAGGTCTGAAACAAAGACAAGAAAAATACCTTCAAGCAATTGCTGTAGCTGACAGGGTCAACCCAGAGTACTTGAGCAAGCAAAAGCTAAAAGTTCAGGCCGAGATTGAGAAGGAAAATATCGCAGCAAAAACCGCTGCCTATGAGAGTTCACCCAGCGACAAGCCCGCCGACACAAGCAAGATAGACGGGCTGAATAAGCAGCTAAGAGATTTGGAGTATCTAGAAAAAGCCCCTGGTCTCTTGCGCGCAGAAATGGGGACTGATCTTCTCTACCGTGCTAACATCGAGAAAAACACAGAGAAACAAGCAGCAATGAAAACCCTTGCTGAAGACATTCTGCGCAATTCCTTCAAAGCAGATCCGGCACTGGCCAAAGACGACAGCATAGATTTCCACCTATTCAATCTAAAAGCAGACACTGCCAAACTGGCACAAGAAGCTGACGCCAGCTCGCTACTATCAGCCGATCAGATCAATCAAAAGCTAGCAGCAATTGCAAAAATCGGAGTAATTGTTCCGGCAGAAAAAGTAGCAGATGCTCCCGCTCCAATTGTCACCACACAGTCAAAAGAAATTCTCAAAGCCAGCGATTCACCAGACCACATGCAACACGAGTTGCCCAAGATAACTAGCGGACCAAAAATTGAAAGGTCAGTATCTAGTTCGTGCTCTGGCGAAGTAAGAGCATGCAATGCGGCAAGACAAAGCAATTGTCAGTCGTTCTGTCAGTCGCCCAGACAGAACAATGGCTGTCAATCGCGCCGACCAATTCTCAACTTCTTACGCCGCTGTCGTTAATAGCACAAGGGCAAGGTGAGACGTCAGATTTGACCGTTCTGCCGCAACCACTCGCCCTCACGCATCAGGGCTTCTTGCTGTGCTGCGTCTCCAGCAAAGCCATAGGCACCGCGCCAGAAATCTTCGATGTTACCACCAGGAGGAATAGCCCCAGCGAAAACACCATGGCACATGACACCGGCAAATCCAGGTGGTAGGGCCGGCATGCCTGCGCCTCCTCCTCCAGTTCCGCCGCTACCGGCATCGACACCGGCACCACCATAAGTACTAATTGGAAAAGCACCCTGGCCACCGTTGCTGCGCAGAAAAGGCATATCAACCGAGTTAATATCAACAGAACCGGTTGATACCACTGGCAGCGGCATAGCGCCACCGTTAGAAAGCAAACTCATGCCAAGGTTAGCAACATCTTGAAGCGCTGGCAAGCCGGCAGTACCAGAAGTAGAAAAGCTAGAAGCAGCAAGAGGCAATGCCGCTCGGCTAACGGCTCTGATGGCACCAACATCAAAGGGCATATCTTCGGCCCAAGCTGGCGCACCAAGGCTGGCAATAGTTAAGAGCGAAAATACTAAGACTGAGCGATTATTAGAAACAATGTTCATTTCGTCACCTCGACTAGATACTAGCGTCCACCCTGCGGTCTGCCCATCTCATTTTGAAGAATATACATAGCGTTCTCCCAACTGCCCTGGTACCGATCGCTATAGACGAAATGCTCAAAAGCAGCAGGAAAATTAGTCTGCGCTAAAGCAACTTCTTCAGGGCTGTACCAACCAATAAAGTTGTTTCCATGTATAGTGGCGGGCTGGTAGCCGGGCCCAGGCGGAGGACCATAATCAGGAGTGACACCACTGCCAGTACCTGTATTTGTATCGGGAATACCATCATCAGTAAAGCCACTGCCGGAAGTGTGATTGCGGTAGCCCGATTGCGTCCACTCTCCTGGTGGTGCCAGAAACTCATCGAAGCCCCAGGCATCGGGCATGTAGCTGCCATGCCCGGTGGTTAAACCAGCATCGCGCCTATCCATAATGCCAGTATTGATTCGATGAGCCTTGTTAAAGCCCTCATATGGTGGCAAACCATTGGTACCTTCGTCTCCATAAATGTGCTCAGCATGCGCCCCGGCTTCATAGACAAAGCTATCCATCGAAACCGGCGGCAGACCATTGATCAAACCGTTGGCCAAGCGCCGCCCTTGCTGGCAATGACTAGGTTCACAAAGAGAAATGCTTGTAACGCACAAAAAAGAGCCCGCCAAAAGCAGAGCCGGTGTTTTCATCGTCTACTCCAATCATCAAATTTAGTAAATTGCTGCGAACGCTTACCAAGGGCAAGTAATCAGACAATGAAGAAAATTTGTGACAAAGTTGTGGCAACCCTCGGTCACGGTCATCAAATCAAATCAAATCAAATCTATTCTATTCTAGTGTGGCAAAATCAATCGGCAGATTTTTCGTTTTCGGCTCTAGCGACAATAGCATCAAGCTTAATGCCATCTTCAGGCACGCAACCTACTCCAAGAGTCCAGACAAAGCGGGCAGTGCCGCTGCTCTTAGCTAATTGAGTATTACACGCACTAACTATCTTGCTAGCAAATTCGCGTGCTGATGCGGCTGGTCGATGAGGCAAGAGGACGCCGATATCTAGTGTCTGATAGTGTCCGACATAATCGAACGGCTCTATTAGTGAGCGAACAACAGCAGAGACTACCTTTAGCTCTTCGGTAGAAAGCTGCTCTTTCTCAAAGCCATCTATTTTGTGCACCGAAAATAGAATCAGACTGAATGGCAAACGAAGCTTCAACGCTCTCTGATATTCCACTTCTAAAAAGTGCAAGAAGAGGTGGAAACTCATCAACCCAGTGTCAGCGCGAAACATCTGCTGACAAGCCTCTTTAACAGCTTCTTTTACTACGGGTGATTGCGATAGCTCACCACCTTGTGCGCTAGTCTTAGCTGCAACTTTTAGACCAATGAGCCCAGCTTTAGCGAGATTGAATACTATCGGAAGCCAGAGAATTTTTCCCAGACCACTATCACTGACCACATCAGCCAGACTGCTCTTACCATCGAAGCCCATATATAGAGACTTTTGCATCTCCATATTAACTGGAACAGAATTCTCTAAAGCTTGTTCAAATTCAGATTCAGATGGATTGGTAAGCCTTACCGGCACAGAGTCTTCTGTCAACCCAAGGTTTTCAATACCATCGAGATAGTCTCTGAGGGCCGCACCTTCCATGAGAAGAGTATCAAGCCTGCGCATAGGCGAGCGCTCACTAGACTTCATGGCCGAATTGAACTGGAAGAAGCCATTCTTCCAGGTCATGCCCTCGATAATTACTTCTTCACCAGTTAGCTCTTTAACCGCAGCAGTCATTGAATCACTGCGAAAAGAAGCTCGGCGAGGGCCGCCATCTTCAAAATAGATTTCAACAGATTGCAAACCGCTGGTTATGTCTAAGCGACCGGTCATTTTGGCAACACTAATAGTCTGGATAAGCTCGAAGACACCCAACTCGCTTAGATTGCCCGAAAGCTGCATGCCACCCGACATGGTCGATGACTGCTGCGCCATCAGGGCCGCTGTTTGAGCTTCTGAACGAATAACAATTGGAGTATTAGCTATCGGGTTCATCAATGGCTGATTGGATAGAGCGGCATTAGCTAGCTGCTGGGCAAAATTTCCGCTCTGGACTGAGTTTAAGCCTTGGCTGGAGTTGCCCCCCTGAGTGGAGCTTCCACGTGCGCTAGGATTTCCAAACCCAGCTTGCTCGCGAATGAAAGAAGTACTCATATCAGCCGCCCCAGAACTTTTAGTACCTGAGGCATAGACTGCTTCTTCTATCAAATTACTAATTAGTTCAAGATCGCTGGTGCTGTACTCCCAGACGACACTTGTGCCATCAATGAGAAACCAAATAGGATCTTCATTACCAGCTCGTGCACGGGCAAAACCACCGCTGCCAGCTCGACGAAGCTGCACCTTGATAACAAACTTAGCGCGGCCCGGCAATACAATCGATTGCTGCGCCATATTGCCAACCTGAGCAGCTTTTAAAAGCTTCTGCAGGTCATCTGATCTCGGAGTTCGCGCCAGCGTCTCCAATAGGTTCGATTTCTTACCTTGCATTGCACCTAATTTATCAGTTAGCAAAACGATTTTACTAGATGCATTAAACCCAATAAAAAAGCGATCTACTCACGCTCTCCAATTTCTAAAAATTTTTCTTTCATCAGACCAAATGCTGTTGGCTGTAAACCGTTCTCTAACGCGCTGCGAATAAGCTCCGCGCACTCTTCTGGACAAAGTACTCCAGTATCTAAAGACAAGTCGTAAAGAGCGTCCATCGAGGCATACCGGGCAGAACAGCGATTCCAACCGGCATGCCGATCTCCCCTGCTCTTCTCCCGCGCCTCACCAACAGAATCGGCGCAATAAACATTTACGAAATAGGCATCAAAATCTATCAAGTCTCTGATGGCTTCTTCCAGCCACGAGCGCTTCCAAACTACCTCATCAGCGATAATATTAAATCCCTGACGCAGGTAAACCGACGTGGCCTTGTATCGCCCCAGCATAAGCTTATCTAACTGGGGCCCAGGAACTATGCGAAATTCTTCTTTGCCATCATGCATTGAAGAAGTATGCGTATAAAATTCAGGATCAACGCGCTCTAAGTCTAATTGCTTGGGTGGCAGCGAAAACCAGAACATGTCGATGCCCTGGAGTAAGTAAATCTCAGGCAGCATCAAGTCTTGAAAAGCCTTGGCCAACGAAGTCTTTCCGGCGCTAGAGCCACCATTTAAAATTATGATTCTGCCGTAGGCCGAATTGATACTTGGCATTATGGTTGCTGGTCTACTCCGAATTGATAACCGGTTGCGCCGAGATCGAGAGGTCCATCTGAGTCAGGCGAAGATTCTGTAGTTTCAATTGCGCTGGCACTGTTAGGAAATACCTCAGCAGGAGAGGGGCTCGCTTCAGGCGGCGCCAGTCTATACTGAGACACAATTTGCTCAGCCTCGACAAAAGATAACAGCGGAATTGCTGCAACTATTGAGCGCAGCTGTTCAGATAAGAAAACATAAGTTACTGCAATTCCAGGGGGAACACTAGCACCGCCAGTGAAACCATGGGAAGAGACAGTACCATCGATAGAACTGATTCTATCAACAGCATCTCGTGCGGCTAAATGATTATTTCTGCGGAACGATCGCAATAACTCAGCGAGTTCCTTCCCGTCCCCAAAAGGTGAACGTGACTTGACATAAACTTCCAGAGGAGAACAAGACACAACTGCGGGTCGCACTGCAAAGCTAGCAATATCAGCAATTACGAATACCTCAATCTCACAGTCATAATCGGAAATCCACTCAGTATATCCAGCTCCAGCACGCAAAATCAGTCGTTGATTAGTAACCAAAAGCTCATTAAAATCAGGAAAAGTGAATTTTAAAAACCGATCAAAGATCTTCCAGAAAACTCCACCAATAGCTAACAATATTGCCAAATTTATGAAGTGAAGGCTAACTCGACTAAGAAGCACCAAACAAAACAGCATGCAACTAAAAATCACTGTCACCGCGAATGTCATCAAAGCCTGTTCTTTGCGCCTGTTAGCCGCTGGCACTGAAATATCAAGCCGTCGTATGACTTTTTCATTAGCCCTAAGGCTACTGTCAATAGCTATCAAAAGATTACTCACCTTCAGCACCACCAGGTTGAGACGGTTTCTGGAACAAGCGACAAATCAATTCAGTACCAATGGCACTAGTCATAAGTCGCTCTTTCGTGTCGCCAAGTAAAAGCTGTGTCCAATCGACAAAACCACCGTCGGCAAGC
>JAUPUU010000428.1 GCA_030917395.1 Cyanobacteriota bacterium erpe_2018_sw_21hr_WHONDRS-SW48-000092_B_bin.40 | reverse complement strand
GGCGGCGCCGCCATGGCAATCGAGATTGCTTTCTATGACCAGCGGCCACAAAAATTTGGCTCCGACACCAAACCGCGAAATTAAGAGCCAGTCACCAGTCGGTCACGACTAGCGCATATCATCCATACAAATGAACTGTTAGAACTTTCGCTTTCAGGAATAAACAAAAATGCCTTTTTAGTAATGCCTACTCAATAATGTATTCGATCCAATATTCAGACCGTTCTTTCCAAGCGCAGGGAGCATTGCCACAAGTGAGTGTCACTCTTGAAGCGTTCGAGTCGATTTCGATTATGTTGAAACCATCGCGCACAGCATCAATTGTTTCAGCATACTTTTCCCATTTCTGAATTGGTTTCTTGCACTCGGGACAAATCATCTTCTGATTAGCTATGGCATCCTTGATTTTCTGAAGCGACATGACATCCCCAATTGAATTTTGACTCTAGTTAGCTTACTCGATAGGCCAGAAATTTGTTAAGGACAAACCAAAAAGCTTAAAACCAAAGTGGGTCAATGTTTCACGTCTTTTTCACGGTCGAAGTCATACTATCTCTACGTTAGCAACAACTCACTCTTGCATTTGTCCGAGGCAACCAATGACCACTAAACCCTTAGACCAGCAAACATCAATCCCAGAAAAGGGCCTGGACGCAAACCAAGGTACTGCCGACAGCACCCTTTCGAACGTTGACAGAGTGGAATTGCTCAAACAATACACGCCAGCCGACCCTGGCAAACTTACCAGCGAGATACCCAAACTCACCCTGCAGGGCTGGCAAGATTTCAAGGTAACGACCCCAGGCGAGCAACCAGCCGCAAGTACAGATAGAGTCGCGCCTATAAGTGATCAAACAAAACCAACAGAACTGACCAAAGAGCAGCGCCTTGAGAACGCCAAGAAGTCGCTAGAGTCGCCCGATGCCACCATCAAACAAAAGATGGACGCCATGGCAACCATCTTTAAAGATTCTGAAAAAGGCAAAGATGGCCGTGTTCACGTCACATTAAATGATGGCGGCAAGCCTCGCAACTTTGAAATTGCCAGCCTTGAAGCCGGCAAAGACGTACATTTACTACAACTTTCAGCCACTGATGCCCAGGGCAAATCTCATCCTGTTCTACGCGGCGTCGAGCGTAATGGCGAGATTGAACAACAGCGCAAGAAGAATGGCAGCAAAGCTGACTATCGCGGTGACTGGTGGACAGCCAACGAAAAAGACAGCACCATTTCGAAATTTAGCCAAGAAGCTGTCGTGCCCAATCAGGCAGTGAAGCCAAACGGCGAAAACAATCCAACTCCTGAAGTGACGCCAAAAAGAGATCAGCAACCACAACCCAGGCAAGATGTCACTCCAGACAATAGAACTACATTGCCAGAAAATGTGCCAATCCCAAGATCCCGTCCTGATTTTCCCGCCGAGCCAGAAAAGCAACCGCAACAGACAGATAAGAAACCCAGAGAACCAGTAATCATTCCTTGGAGAAACCGAGAAGGAGACAACCAGGACGGAAGTTCTGACAATAGAACTGACGTTAATCCAGGTGCGGTTCGTTCGGTTAATGATATCGCTAAGTTCTACACCCGCCAAGATGACGGCTATAGCTGCGCGGCCTTCGCTGTTGGTATGGCCAAAGCTGATCACCGCCTCGGTCGTCCTTTGCAACACGGTCGCGAAACCCAGGCAATGAAAGATCTCACTAAAACAAATGGCATCGGCTACAGAGGAACACTAGAAACCCTAGCTGGCCAAATGAGACAAACCGGCCTAGAGGCCAAACCATACAGCTATGGCATGGGCAACGTCGGAGAGCAAGCCATGCGCGACCTCAATCGCGAGCTAGCCCAAGGCCACTCTGCCGTTGCTAAAGTAATCAACCCTCATACAGGCAATCCACACTACATTTATATCGCTGGACGCGATGCCAACGGCCAATACATACTGGGCGATCCCGATAGAAAGAACACCCAGCACTTCAAGCCAGTTTCGCAACAATATCTACAAAGAATGATGAGCCGCCGCGATGGCTTCGTAGCCACCTGGTAATCGCAGACAATAATTGTCAGGAGCATTTTTCTGCCATTATATTTTCACTTCGGCCCTTAATTGAGGATGTCAGTGAAAGAATTGCCATTTGGCCATGGAAGATTGGCTTTCTCGCAGAAAACCCTAGCTCTTGAACCCTGCCTACCAGATACCCTGGAACTGCGTACTAAGCTCCATTGTATGGATCAAGATGGCCTGGCAGAAGCTGGTTTCTTTGACTTTGAAGATCTGGCGCTTAAGCGGGCCGAAAAAGACTTTGTCTGGCTGCACCTGTCAGGTTCATTAGGCGACGAGTTCTGGAAGCACTTGAGTGACTTTCTCGACCTCACCGATGAGCAAAAGAAATTGCTGCGCGGCCCACACAAAGACTCTTTCTACGAAGATTTTCACAACGGCATATTCTGGACTCTCACTCGCCCATCCATAACAGAGAAAGTTGACGCCATAGAAAGCATCAACTTCTTCATGGCCGAGAAAGTCTTGATTACAAGACAATTTAGCCACGACAGCGCTTTCACCATGGTCAGCCATAAGCTACAAGAGAAAGGGCCATACTTTGCCAACAATGGTGTCGACATATTAGCTACCGAGCTGATTCAAGACGTCCTTAACAGCTATGTTGAGCTGCTCAAGCTTGGCGGCACCAGGCTTGAAGAAATTCAGAACAAAATCATTCTCAAACCAGGCAAAGAAGAACTAGAGCTAATTAACCGCGCCCAACAACTGATTTGGATTTTTCTCAATCAAGTCTGGCCGATTGAAACAGTTCTACTGGCTCTCGAACGTTCGCAAAATCCATTGATGAGTGAAAAGGGCAAAATTCAAATCGGCTATCGCAAAGACGAAGCGGCCGCAGTTATTCGCTTATTCGAAACTTATCGGGCCATGTCTTACAATCTCATGGATGTCTATGTCTCAGGCCTGAGCCTGCGCACCAACAGAACTACAACTCTTTTGACTATAATTGCCACTGTAATACTGCCACCAAGTTTAATTGCAGGCATATATGGCATGAATTTCGCCATACCAGAAGTGCACGCGGCCTCTGGCTATTACATCTGTATCTTGGTCATGATTTTGATCTCAGGAAGCTTACTAGCGTGGCTGAAATTAAACGGCCACATAGAACTGGAATAACCACTTTTAAAAGCGCATGGAGATAACCGTGAGTACAAGAAAGAAAATTGGCACCACCGGCCTCACTATGAGCCTTGTCGTTATAGTGTTTGCACTAGTAGCAATACCAAGTGCCCAAGCGCAGTCAGCTCTCAGCGCCAAAGGTTTTGTCCAATCTTTCTACACCTGGTACATTCCTCAAATGACAAAAAATGTGCCGGTGCCAAGCGACCAACGCATTCTCAAAGAGAGAGCCAGCTCATTCAGCCCAACACTCTTAGCTATGCTAAAGGAAGACCTGGCTGCATCAGCGAAAGTGACTGATGAAATCGTCGGCCTTGATTTTGACCCTTATATCAACGGCCAAGACACGCCAAAGCGCTACCTTGCTGGCAAAGTAATTCCTAAAGACAAATGCTATTGGGTGGAGGTGTTTGACTTATCCTCTGGCAAAAAAGGCAAAGATCCAGCAGTAATACCAGAAGTAAAATTCGTCAAAGGTCAGTGGATATTCACTAATTTCCACTACCCTAAGACACATATTCCAGAAAACGAAAATCTAATTCGCATACTAAAAGCCCTAAAGGCGAGCCGTCTTCAGTATGACAAAGAGCATAAGAATCACTCTTCTATAAAGTAGATTGACGGCCCCTCGTACTCTATGCTTTTCGATGCTACAAGGGCACCGACCTGAGCCGCGGCCACTGGATTGATGTAGATAGTCAGACCGGCAAGCGCTGCCCCACAGAAAGAGTCGCCAGCTCCGGTGGGGTCGACCACGTCTACCTGCTCGGCTTCGACCTGCTCAAACTGCACACTATTTTCAGCGTCAGCAGTATAGAGATCAACACCATCACCACCAGTGGTGACAAAGATTAGCTGATACTCTTTGGGCACAATGGCACCTTCTCCGAACAAGAGATTGGCTTCGTTCTTGTTCATAAAGAAAGCATCGCTACCAGCCAAAAGCTCTTTAACAGTAGCGCTGTCAGCGCCTATGGCACGGGCATAAGTGCCAACTGAAATTACCTGATTGGCCTTAACGGCTTTAAGGAATGTCATAAACTCGAGCTGTCTGGCGGGGCTACTCAGTGCGGCTATATGAGTAATGTCGAAATGAGTATCAACCAATTGCCGCAAAGACTCTGGCTGAAGGAGATGCTCAGCTCCCCAAGAGGCATTAAGGAGAGTAGCTCGGTCGTGGCCGTGATGAATAATTTCAAGAGTTGGCATCTGCTCAATATCGATCTCAGGCCCCACCCAGGTGAGCATAGCTTCTATTGGCTTGAGCAAATCAGGCATAGGGAAGGGCTTTGGCGCAAATAGAGTGACCTCGGCTCCGACTTTGGCAGCCGCCAGGGCCGTGTATAGACCGGCTCCACCAATAGTCTTGATTGTGCGCCTGGCAACAGGTGACGAGGCTGAAGGAGAAGGCGAATCTGAACCTGAAGCAGAATCTAAATCTTTTTCTGAGCCAGAAAGCTCCAAATGTACTGTGTCAAACGAAACACAGCCAACCACGAGAATACGGCTCATGAACAAATCCTGGGGGAGGGGTTGACACTTTATAGACGACCGGTCTAATATGGAATCAGTACGGACGACGGTCAAAAGTGACCGATTAATCTAAGCAGTGATGATAAACGAGGCAGTCATGAACGGCAAGAAACGAATCTTCAATTCACTGGCATTATTGCTCGGCCTCTCCATAAGCAGCTTCAGCGCTTCCTCTGCCCACGCAAGCAATCTTCACCAAGAGGGCACTTACGACTCTGGTAACGTCATAACTTACAGCCTGGGCAACAGTCACGTTGAATCAATTGCCCAATGGCGTGTTGCCAAAGGCGAGCAAAAAGCAATTGTGCTCTCCCTGCACGGCTTCGGCTTGCACAAGTGCGTCTATCAGGCCCTGGCAGAACAGCTACAAAGCATCGGTGTCGCCACCTATGCCATGGACGTGCGCGGATTCGGCAGCTGGTCTCAAAAAACTGGCGAATCTATAACTAAGTCGAAGTTCAATCCAAATAAGACACTTAGCGACGTCAAGGTAGCTCTGCAAACTCTGCGCCAAGAAAACCCCGGCACACCAGTTTTTCTCTTGGGCGAATCAATGGGAGCGGCTCTAGCTCTCAAAGCTGCCGCCCAAAACCCCACTTTGGTTGATGGCGTAATCGCCTCAGTGCCAGCAGCAGAGCGCTACCGGGCAAAACGAGCAGCGCTAAATCTGGCAGTACGCAACTTGCTTGGCGGCGGCGGTCATATAAACCTGAGCAAACGACTGATTGCCCAAGCCACCAGAAACGAGGCCCTTAGAGAAGAATGGCAGCACGACCCAAGGGCCAGACTTACGGTCAGCACTGGGGAGTTAATTACCTTCTCACGCTTCATGCACAACAATCACAAAGTAG
>JAUPUU010000427.1 GCA_030917395.1 Cyanobacteriota bacterium erpe_2018_sw_21hr_WHONDRS-SW48-000092_B_bin.40 | reverse complement strand
TTTTGTTAGTCCTTGATATAGTCCTTGAGGGGAGCTGAAAAAGCAAACAGGGCGAGGGATTCCGGGTTGTCAACCACAGCAAAACATCTCAGGAACCACAGCAAAACATCTCAGGAACCACAGCAAAACATCTCACTTGAGAACTAAAACCACAGCAAAACATCTCGGATATCAAGTGCTAGTTTTGGCTGAGAATTTCTCTTTGCAAAGTTCTCTTGCTTCTTCTACAGTCAACCCAAGAGCTTTGATTCTTTGCTCACCGAGAGCCAATCCACTTGCAAATGCTGCAAGTGCTGGAATAAGTGGATCAATTGGTTCTCGGGCTTCCTGAGGCGCTTCTACCTTGTGTTTTGATACCAGCTTAGAACGCTTCTTGCCGCTTTTTCTTCGCAGTTGCTCACCCTGCCAGACAATGCCTGGTCGATAAATGACACGCCACCCATCCCATTGAAAGCTACTGATATAGCCCAATTCCAGCAAGTCGTTGTGCGCAGGGTCAAGCTGCTGCTTTGCACGCCACAACTCACTATACTGCTTGACTCCAAGATGAACAGTCAACCAGCTGTAATCAGCAACCCAACAGGTTACACCCTCTTGCGCCTCGACGAAAAATCGATACGCCAAATGAGCGTAGAGCTGTTTTGCGGTACTAGTCTTAAGACTAGAAACACTGTCTACATCTATCACCATGACGTAGCCGCTATTTAAATTTCTCAGTACACTCTCATCAAAACTCACACAGTTCTCTTCTGCGGAAGTGCCAAAACCATTGTCTTCGCCGGTAAAAATAACACCCTTTAAAAGTCTAAAAGATAGGCTAACATAACGTCTTTTCTTACTATCAAAAAAGGTCTCTTCGGCTGTACATAATGTGTGCTGAAGGCGCTTCAGGCTCTCTTTTATTGCAGCGAAGTTCTGTCCACTAGCTGCAATTCCCAAGCGCGTAGTAAAATCTCTTAGCGTACCAATTGGCATAATTTCAGGGACAGGACAGCCTTTTGAAAAATAGACCTCGTTTACTATTTCATAAATGGCGATAGTAACATCTCTGTCAAAGGAACCAGGTAAGCCGTACTTTGAGTGTGGTTCAACCCACCAGCCACGTCTAACAGCCTTCCCGTTTTCGACAACAGAATAAACATACTCAATTGGTTTAAATCTATCTGCGTGTTTATCCAGCAAAAAGAAAGGCTTCAAAAGCAAGTGCATTTCAGGCTTTGAAAGCCTTGGCGGATGAAACAGATCATCAAACCCATCAGATTTTATTGATGTGGCAGCTATCGGGATAGTAAGTTGCTTCACTCAGTTGTACTCAGATTTCACATGACTGACAGCCCTACTATACTTCCAATAGTTCAGGCTTTCAACGGATATACATGCCGGATATTCAACCGCTATACGGCTTTACAGGTGGTGGCATTGTCTGCATAATCAAGGTCATTTCCTGCCACGGTTTAGACATCTCCCAAAATGCAAAAGCAAAAGCCCGTCAATACTTCTGGACTATCAACTGACATAGCCGGTATGGATCGTCTATTCACAGAGGTAGTGTCAGATGCCATGGCTGACAGCAAGAAACAGCAAACTATGGAGGTTTCCATAAGCGAGGCTGCCAAAATTCTTGGCATCAGCGAAAGAACCGTCTGGCGCAGAGTTATCAAAAAAGAGCTAAAGTCAAAAACCAAGAACAAAAAGCGGCTGGTCATTGTGCCGATTGTCGAACCAGCGGTGACTGTGACACAAGATTGCCAGGTCAATGTCACTGAGCAAACCTATAACGCCAATGCAGTACTAGATTTACAGGTTCTACTTAGAGAGCTTCAAGGGGCGCACTATCGTATTGGCTATTTAGAGTCTGAAAACAAGACCTATCAAAAGCAAGTATTGATGCTGCCTGATCTAGAAACAGAAGCGAAAAGAGCGCAGACCCAGGACAAGGAATTGCAGGAAATAAAGACTGAACTAGACCAGCTCAAAGGTTCTTGGTGGTACAGGCTGAGCCGGTTTCTAAGCGGTGGTAAGAAGTAGCTAGAGCCCATGGAAAAATTCACCAATGGAAACACCGAGAGCGTCAGCTATTCTGGCTATTTTCTTGATTGACGGGTTTACTTCTGCGCGCTCGATTGCACCGATATACGACTTGTCTAAACTGGCTTCGGCTGCCAGATACATTTGCGACCAGCCGCGAGCCAGCCTAACCTTTTTAATCGTTTTGCCGATGGTTTTCAAAACTCGTCTTTTCTGATTCATAGCTCAAACTGTGCTGAATCAGGCGAATATTGGCGACCGAAAATATTCGGTCACACAGGAGCGAAACGAGCCAAAGAAGCATCATTACAAACCTAGAAAATTAATGTGCATTTTTGCTATTTGCAACTAACAATTAACTGTACTTGCTAAATGTTGGATAAGTGATGCTCCGCACATTGCCAGTTCTAGTAGTTGACGATACCGAGATATGTCGCATGGGCACAGCGCTCATGCTTGATCAGTTGGGGTTCAGTTGTGAACTTGCGCACAATGGCTTTGATGCGCTGGATCTGTTCAAACCGGGCAAATATGCGGCTGTCATCATGGACTACGAGATGCAGGGCATGACGGGTGCGGAGTGTACAAGCGAAATTAGAAGGCTGGAAAGCTCT
This sequence comes from Cyanobacteriota bacterium erpe_2018_sw_21hr_WHONDRS-SW48-000092_B_bin.40, assembly GCA_030917395.1. Lineage (GTDB taxonomy): Bacteria > Cyanobacteriota > Vampirovibrionia > Obscuribacterales > Obscuribacteraceae. The sequence goes on along the minus strand of JAUPUU010000427.1, from coordinate 337 downwards.
ACTGGGCGCAGGGTGCCGGTGATTGGCATGACATCGAATGACAGCCGGGAAGTGAGAGACAAATGCTTGTCTGGTGGCATGGATGCGGTGCTGACAAAAGACTGCCGAACAAAGGATTTACTGGATGTTCTGGAACCCTTGCTATTACAGGGGTCTTAAAGCCTGAGCGTCTCATAAGGTAGCTTATGTTTCATTGGTCAATTAATTAGATTAGCTATTCATGCGGGTTTCAAGCGGTTGAGTACTTTGGTCACCCCTTTTGGGGTACTCGAAACACTACGATCCCGACCTCAAGCGCTCTTCGCCGTGTCGGTATCATCCACCTGAATAACCCATT
>JAUPUU010000053.1 GCA_030917395.1 Cyanobacteriota bacterium erpe_2018_sw_21hr_WHONDRS-SW48-000092_B_bin.40 | reverse complement strand
AATGCCAAGCTAAAACTTGGGGTTGACCCTCTAGGCGGAGCATCAGTTGTTCTCTGGGAACCTATCAATGCCATGTACAACCTAGACATTGAAATAGTAAACAAAAAAATCGATCCACAGTTTGCTTTTATGCCCCTTGATCATGACGGCAAAATTCGCATGGATTGCTCAAGCAAATTTGCCATGGCCAATCTCGTTAAATTGAAAGATCAGTTTCAAGTTGCATTCGGCAACGACCCTGATGCTGACCGCCACGGCATTGTCACTCCCTCAGCTGGTTTGATGGATCCTAATCATTACCTCGCCGTTGCCATCAACTATCTACTCACCCACCGTCCCGACTGGCCGCTCAACGCCGCTGTGGGCAAAACTCTAGTGAGCAGTTCGATGATCGATCGCGTGGTCAAAGATTTGAAGAGAGTCTTGTGCGAAGTGCCGGTTGGCTTCAAATGGTTTTCCGCTGGTCTATTCAACAGCACCTTCTGCTTTGGTGGTGAGGAAAGTGCCGGAGCAACCTTCTTGCAAAAAGATGGCGCGCCCTGGACGACCGACAAAGACGGGCCAGTAATGGCACTTCTGGCTGCTGAAATGCTGGCAATAACAGGCAAAGATCCAGGAGTTCACTATCAAGAGTTAACGGCAAAATTCGGCACATCCTATTACAAACGCGTTGATGCTCCTTCTAGCATGGAAGAAAAAGCAGTATTGCTTAAACTCTCACCGGATGCCGTACATGCCACAGAGCTAGCCGGCGAGAAAATAGAAGCGAAGCTAACTAAGGCTCCCGGTAATGACGCCGCCATTGGTGGCTTAAAAGTAGTAACTGCTAACGGCTGGTTTGCCGCCCGACCATCAGGCACCGAAAACATCTACAAGATTTACGCCGAAAGCCTTAAAGACGCCAACCATCTCGACACTATCATCAAAGAAGCGCAAGAAATTGTTAGCGCTACTTTGGCTGGCGAAAAATGTTGCCCCTAGATAAACTTCCGCTGGTCTACTTGGCCCGTCACGGCGAAACACCATGGTCTCTGACGGGCCAGCATACTGGCTTAAGCGACATCGCGCTGACCGAAAACGGTGAAGAACAAGCACGAAAATTAGGCGAACGGCTGAAAGGTCTTGAATTTGCCAGAGTTTTTAGCAGCCCCCTGCAAAGAGCTAAACGCACAGGGGAACTGGCTGGTTTTGGCGCCCAGATAGAAGTGCTCGATGATCTCAGCGAATGGCACTACGGTGCCTTCGAGGGTGTGACGACCAGAGACATTCTCAAAACTCGCCCAGATTTCTTCCCCTTTCGCGATGGCTTCCCGGAAGGCGAGAGTGTCGCTGAAATAGGAGCGCGAGCCGACCTCGTAGTAATGCGCATCAGGGAGGCCGAACAGGGAAGCGGACGGAAGAATATTCTGGTTTTTTCCCACGGTCATATGCTGCGCTTCGTCGCTGCTAGTTTTCTAAAACTACCCAGCCCGGAGGCCCGCATTTTCAATTTGGCCACAGCCTCAGTCAGCATTCTTGGTTACGATCACAATCTGATGGAACCAGTAATTAAGCTTTGGAATGACACTAGTCACTTGGCTTAGCCACGCCCACAGGCAGGGCATGGGTCACTTGCTGGTTGGGGCTTTGACTGCGGCGCTGGTTGGGCCTGTTTCGCCTCAAGTTCTGGCTCCTGCGGCTTAGACTTATCTTTAGCAGCCGGTTTCTCAGTCTTGGCCTGAGCCCTTTTATCCGCCTTTGCCTTTCTATCCTTGCTATCCTTAGCCTCAACCGGCTCAAGGGGCAGGGCTAAGCTACAGACAAGACTTAAGCCCAATGCCGCACATAATTTATCTTTGAGACTGCCTGGCAATTTCACAATTTTTCCCCTCAAGAAGCTTTTTCTATTCTAGTGGAGGGAACTTATTTTGGCTAAAGCAGACATATAGACGTACATATAGTCAGAGCTAACAGTCACCCAACAGTCGCAAAGAGGAAACAAAATGGCTTTTATTGAAGTTATGCCGGTCACAGGCGGAAAACACCTGATTAACACAAAGTACATTGTCTATATTGAAGAAGACAATCTCTCAGGCTGCATTATTCACCTTAAATACGGTGCCGAAGGGGGTACCATGAAAAACGTGCATACAAAAGTTTCACTAGCCAGTGTATTATCTGATATTTCTAAAACAGCTGTGAGCACAGTCAGATAGGGTAGTCAGTAGTGAACAGAGTACAAGCAGGCAAATCGACCAAATTGGCCCTGCTATTGGCGCTCGCTCTGATGCCTCTACTGCCGGGCAATGCCGAGACGGCAAAACCAAGCACAATGAAAAAGTTTGAAGTACGCTATGTGGCCGATGACATAGACCCATCTTCATTTGGCGCTAAGCCACGCACTTGCTACCGTGCTGGTGATACCTACGGCCGAGTAGAAGAAGCACCAGATGAGCCACTAGGACTGCATGGCCTAATTATTATTGCCGCGCCCGATGTTTGGATGATCAATTTAGTTGACTCCAGTGGCAAACATATTTTAGACAAATCAACCCCAGCCCAGGCACGCATGCCGATACTGGCATCGGGGCAGCGAGCATTCAAAGATTTAGAGTTCGGCAAAGAGCTGCAGTTTTTTTCCGACAAAGGAATTGCAGCCACAGACGGACCAGTGACAGACGGCGTAAAAACAAAATCGTATAAATACAGTGAGTCGTCAATAGATACTGAGTTGCTTGTTAACAGCGACAACGATCCGCTTAGACTAACGATAGCAACCCCGCACGGCAAACGAACTCTGGTTTATTCAAACTACAAAACCCTACCGTTCGATGCCAGTAAATTTAAACAGCCAAGCGACATATCAATTTCGGAGATCGACATCAACACAGAATTGGCTTCTGTAGCAAAAGAAAGTGAAGAAGAAGAGGATTCTGATGGCGCGTCTGCAGCAATCGAAAGTGCAGGAAAAGAATCAACACAAGCAAAAAAATCAGACTCTCATTACGGCGCAGACACTAATAATGGTGCAATGCGACAGCCGAAAGCAGCACTAAAATCGCTGCACAGCTCAAAAGATCTCTGGCAGTGGATGACCTACTATTATCTCTTCCCCGCACCAGACTTGCTCCCCACAGCATTACATTTACTCGAGGAAGAAGAAGCCTTCGATAAAGAAAATGCCTTGCCGCCGATCAGTTCTTTTCTCAGCCGGGTATTTTTACAAAACCCTGAAAAAATTCAACAATGGGTAAATCAAGCTCAGATTACTGAAGAGCATAAGCAAGAAGTATTCCCCCTAGTTTTAAGACTAACCAGGCTGCCTGCAGCCATCACCGAAGCGGAAACAATAGAAAAAGCAATTGCTCCCGCCGATCGCGTAATTACGCACCTAGATCTTTCACCAGACAAGCTAGATACTTTCTACATCTCTTCACCTAGCGACCTCGACATGCTCTGGGGCTGTTTTTTAGCCACTGGCGACAAACGCTATGTGCAAAAGATCATATCGACAGTGCCCTGGTCTAAAAAGCTGACTGGCAGCATCAACAAAATTTCAATTGGTGCGGCTGCCGTTTGGTCTCTAACCTCAAACGCGCAGCAGCACAAGCTAGTTTTGCAAATCCTCAAAGAAGAGAGCGCCGCTAAGCCTGAGCTGCAATACGATTTGAGCAAGATAATCGAGAAGGCCGAAAAAGCCCAATAGCTACACGACGAAATTCAAAATTTCATCGTAACGCGCAGCCACAGCCGTAATCAACTCCTGCGGCAAAGTGCGGTGGAACTTATCTTGAATTGGTGGCTTGAGAGAGCGATTTACCATCTCTTCATACTCGGCTGGCAGACTTGTACCATAGTGCGCCCAGATAAACTGAATACCGCGAGAAGCCGCGACCATTCCATCTTTTGCCAAGCTATCGCCAACAAAGAGGCACTCTTGAGGAAACACTTCAAAGTCTTCCAGAATCTTATCTAAACCGTGGGCACAAGGTTTTTCATAAGACTGCGGCAGAATATGAAGGGCCGTCTTGAGATTGGCTGTAGACTGACGCAATTGCTGCACGCGCTCGCGACCATGAGCCAACGAAATCGGATGGAATACATCATCTTTGTCTGGCTCAACTGTCTCGAGTGAATAAACAGCATCAAGTAGACCATCGAAGACCTGTTGATTGCGCACCCGGGCCATATATTCTGGAGCGTCGCTTAGAGCCACAATCTTCACGCCGCGACTCTTCAGCTCAGCCAAGGTATCGAGTACCCGGGGATAAGCGTGCAGATACTTTGAGCGATTGTGATCTAATGCCTGCCAAAATGGTTTGACATACTCTTCTGTAAAAGTCTCTGGATCTTTAGAGAAGTAAGACCAGGCAAAGCTTGTTTCTTCCAGCAGCCAAGGGTATTCATGGCTACCACGGCGTTCAATGATATGGCCGATATCTTGCGCTAACTCATGGGATGGCTTGTTAGAGCGGCTACTTAGATCGCGCAAAAAGTCTCTCATCGCCGGGACGAAATAATCCCAGAAAGAGGCTAGAGTGCCGTCTACATCGGTAATTACAAGTTTAGTTTTAACCGAGTTATATCGGTTGTTGCCACTAAGAGTGGCTGATTTAGTTTCATACATATTTGATGTCTCCCGCTATAGCGAGTCATCACTAAAAATTCTTGGTCGTATCTAGAATAGTAATAACTCAAAGCGATCAGGGCGAGGGTCAATCCCTCCGAAACTCAGGTTAGTCGCAGCTCGTCACGATGACAAGTATTTGTTACAGAGGTAAATTTGCCGAGATTTTTCTTCACGATATTCACAATCGCGCAATCGCTGTCACAGACAGCCATAAGAGTCACGCACTACCGATGGTGCGAAGAGAATTTGACGAAGCTAAATGAATTTATGTAAGAATTCTTTGCGCTTTGGGAACATGCGAAAATCTCTAAAACAGCCAATCGCCGGACCGTCTAGTTCAGCTATAATAACCTGGTGAATAGAAAAAAACGCGCAATTAATTCGCTTTTCGCTATTTTGTCTTTGCTGCTAGCAAGTGAAGCAACGTTGGCAGCTGACGAGCGTTTCGCCAGGGCCGAAACTCTCTATTCGCAAAAGAATTATCTTGCCGCAGAGAAGCTGCTCAAGGAAGTTTTAGTCTCAAATAGCAAAGACCCAGCTAGCCTCTATTTGCTGGGTAATATCTGTCTCTTGCAGAAACGGCTAGACGAGGCAAGCCGAGCTTATCGCGCCTGTGTTCAAGCTGGTGCCGATACTAGACCAGGACAATATGCAGCCATGGCATTGCAACAAATAGAAGAGGCGAGCAAAAAAGACCACGAAACAGCAGATAAAGAACCAGCTCCGTCACCAGCCAATCCAAACTCTCCGAGAGCGGCAAAACAGGAAGAAGAGAGGCAAAGCATCTTAAAAGCGCTAAAAGAAGCCCTCGACCGCAATCAAAAAGACTTCAAGATTCAAAACAATAAACTAGCCATAGAAGAAGAACAACTGCTTGAACTTGAACTTCCTCCGGCCAACGGTGGAGACATTCGCAATACCGGATATCGCATGGCCCGAGAAACCACTGAAGCCCAGATCAAACAAACTTTTGACTTGCGAAGAAAAGCTCTCAAAGAAATATACGACCGCAAAGAAAGCGCTATCAATCAAGATTTTAAGAGACGTCTGGCCCCTTTTGGCAGCAATTAAAAACACTGTCAGTGTTAAAATCTAGGGCATGATAAAGCCTCGTTCCACTTGCCCTGGCTATTTTGCAGCCATATGCTCATTACTACTGCTAACGTTGTCAACTGCTGATGCTGTAGCGAAGCCCAATGAGCCGCCAAAGAAGCGCCCCCTGATTGAGCGGGCGAAAGACCTAGCAGTTCATGGCAAAGTTGAACAGGCCAAGATTCTGCTCGACAAAATACTAGCAAATGAGCCAAAAAATGCTGAAGCTTGGTATCTCTTGGGCTATGTCTATCAAGACATGTCAATTATGGATGGCGGGATGAAACGCGCAAGAGATTGCTACCTCAAAACGATTTCGATCGCCCCTGACCACAGCGAAGCCCTTCGAAAGCTGGCAGAACTAGCTGGTATCGATGGCAACTGGCAAGAATCAATCAAATATTGCAACAAAGCTCTTACCTGCCCCAACCCAGACAAACGCACATACAAAAGTCGAGCCATAGCCAAAAGCAATTTGCATCTAGACAAAGAGGCACTAGCAGATTTTGAACTGTACAAGTTAGAGCTGCCACTGCAAGCCAATGGTCCGCGGGGCATGGACGAATATGCTACGTTTCTAGAAAATGCCGGACAATATGAAAAGGCCATAAAAACCTTAGAAGTACTGGAAAAATATGATGGTCGCCCCTCACTTCCAGTAAGGAGAGCCAAATACTATGTCAAAGCTGGCAAACCCAATGAAGGCATTGCCATACTAAATCGCATGATCGCCAAAGAGCCGGAAGACGAGACCCTTTATGCCGATCGCGCTTTAATTTTTACCAGCGCTGGCAAATTGAAAGAAGCCGTGAAAGATTGGGACAAAGCCATCGAATTGCAACCGACATCAAAATATTATCAATCACGGGCAGCTCTATTAGACAAGCTCGGCAACCCACAAAAAGCAAAAGCCGATAGGCTTAAGGCCCTTGAGCGAGACTAAGTTTTTTCCTTTTCGCAACCACTAACAGGGAGTGCTCATGCGCTGGTCCAAATTATTCATTCCTACTATCAAAGAAAATCCAGCGGCAGCCGAAAGCCCTAGCCACAGACTATTACTCCGGGGCGGTTTCATTCGTGGTCTAGGTTCTGGCATCTACAGCCTGCTACCTCTTGCCTACAAGGTCAGACTGAAAATTATCAATATAATTCGCCAACAAATGACCGCCATTTCGGCTCAAGAATTCTTGCTGCCAGCTCTACATCCAGCTGAAGTTTGGCAAGAAAGCGGTCGCCTCGATACCATGGGCGAAATAATGTTTAAGCTGAAAGATAGGAAGGGCGCGCCACTCGTGCTAGGCACCACCCACGAAGAAATATTTACAGCCGTAGCTCGCGACGGCCTCGCCTCCTATAGGCAACTGCCCCAAATATGGTACCAATTCCAGACTAAATATCGCGACGAACTAAGACCCAAAGCTGGTCTTTTGCGAGTACGCGAATTTACAATGAAAGACTCATACTCTTTCGATCTCGACTTCGCCGGCCTGGATCAATCATTTGAGGCCCATCGCCAGGCCTACTGCAATACTTTCAGGGCTGTTGGCCTGCCATATCTAATGGTCGAGGCTAGCTCTGGAGCAATGGGTGGCAGCCAATCGGTAGAATTTATGCTACTAACTGATAGTGGCGAAGATCTAGTGGTGACCTGCTCAAACTGTAGCTATGCAGCCAACTTAGAAAAAGCAATAGCTAAGCCAATCACCACGGCTAAAGCGAGTGAAAGTGGTGCCCTGGAGAAATTTGCTACACCAGGCGTTCGCACTATAGAAGATCTGGCAAAGTTTAATGGTGGCGCCAAGGCAGACAGTCAAATCAAGACTCTTGTTTACAGTGCGGCTGGCAGCCTCAAGCTCTTTCTTTTAAGAGGCGACCACGAACTAAATCTGAGCAAGTTAGCCGAAGTCTGCGGCACGGCGGATCTCCGACCAGCCACAGAAGATGAAATTTTCAAGGCCCTCGGTGCACATCCAGGTTCTCTTGGCGCGGTTGCAGTAAACAGCGCAGTAAATACTAAAGATCAGCACCAAATCAGCGAAATAATAGCCGATCTGGTGCTGCAGGAGGCCAGTGAAATGGTCACTGGCGCCAACATCGATGACTTCCACTACCGCCATGTTTCAATCAAACGAGACATGCAAGTCGATAAATTTGCCGACCTGCGCGTGGTCAAAGAAGGTGAAGGCTGCCCCAATTGCGAAGGTCATCTCAAATACAGCAAGGGGCTAGAAATAGGCCATATTTTCAAACTTGGTTTGAAGTACTCAGAGAGCATGGGAGCTCACGTACTCGATAGCAATGGCGAGCGCCGCCCCCTGGTTATGGGCAGTTATGGCATCGGTGTGGAGCGCTTGATGGCGGCCTGCGTCGAATCCTCTCACGACGAAAAAGGCATTATTTGGCACCCAAGCATAGCCCCGTTCCAAGTAGTAGTGACACCAACTGATATCAGTGATAGTGGCATTTTAGAATACTCCGAAGAAGTCTATCGCAAGTTAATAGAACTCAAAATTGATGTATTGCTAGATGACCGCCACGAAAGAGCAGGCATTAAATTTGCCGAAAGCGAGCTAATCGGTATTCCCTACCGACTGACCGTAGGCAAAAAACTAGTTGACGGCAAAGTCGAACTACTGACCCGCAAGGGCCGCACCATAGAGGAAGTTCCAGCGGACCAAGCAGTAGCAAAAATTGTTTCCTTGCTGAGCAACTTCTAGTGCCAGGGCAAGCTATGGTTAAAGCACTGAGTGATTACAAACAAGCAAAAGACCTGTTACTAGATGCGGCAGCGGTCTTAAGTCAAATCGCCGAAGAACGGAGCGATCAGGGCCTGGCGCAACGCATTAATATCTTCTGCAATAAAGTTGAAAGCGCTACATTCAACCTGGCAGTAGTCGGTGAATTTAAGCGCGGCAAGTCAACTCTAGTCAATGCCTTAATTGGCGACAACCTCCTGCCAATGGCTGTCATCCCCCTGACTTCGATTGCCACCATAATCGCCTATGGCAGTAAAACACATATTGCAGTGCGCTTTCAAAATCACCACTCAATTGAGATAACCAAAGAAGAACTGCCCAACTATGTCACCGAAAGCGGCAACCCCAAAAACGAAAAATTGGTCTCAAGTGTAGAAATAGAACACAATGCCTCTCTACTTAAGGACGGAGTGAGACTGATTGACACGCCGGGAGTAGGCTCAGCTTTCCAGCACAATACCACCACGACCTACGACTATCTTCCTGAAATTGACGCTGCCATATTTTTATTTAGCGCCGATCAACCAGCTAGCCAGCTAGAACTGGCTTTCCTCAAAGATGTACACCAATTTGCCCCGAGAACTTTTTTGGTGCAAAATAAAATCGATCATTTAAGCCCTGAAGAATTAGAGCAATCCCTCAATTTTCTCAAACAAACCATTGCCGACCAAATACAATGCCAGCCGGTAATCTATCCAATTTCAGCAAAACTGGCACTAAATAAACGACTAAATAATGCTGTGGCAGAAATTAGCGATGGCTTTGATGTATTAGAACACGACATACTTACTTTTCTCGTCGAGGGCAAGGCCCAAACTCTGATTGCCTCCTCTTCTGCTCGACTAAGCAAAGAAGTGGCGAGCACCAAGCAACTGCTGCAACTTGAGCAGCACAGTAGAAAACAACCACTAGAATTACTAAGACAAGCAATTACAAACTTTGGGCTGGCTGCCGATAAAATTAGACAAGAACAAACTGACGCTGAGTATATTATCTATGGCGAGACAGCCAATCTGCTGCGCCAGATTGAAGACGATTTGAAAAAGTTTGTCGAAGAACACAAAACGGGCCTGGTAGCAGTTATTGAAGAAGCCTATCAAAGCAACAAAGATCTCGACAAAGGCGCTTTAATCAAAGCTCTGCGTGAGCAGCTCTTTAAGCAAATGCAAAGCATTTTTGACCAATGGCGAACAGTTGAAGAAGAAATCGTAACAGCAAGCTTTCAGCGCATAACCATGAGGTTTGCCGAACGAGCAAATTTGATTGTCGAACAAATCAGCCAAGCTAGCAGAGAACATCTTGGCATCGAGGCAGCGGCGCACTTTGAAGTGGAGCCCCTCACAACCGATAGTCGACATCGCTATGCCGTTGATGACCCTTTCACTTTGGCAGTGGAATCACTACCACTAATGCTACCTTCATTATTAGCTAAGCCAATCATTCACAGTCGCTTTCTCACTGCAGCCAGCGCTGAGCTGAGTCGCAATTCCGGTCGATTAAGGGCAGACTTTCAAGAGCGAATTAGCAAAACCACGCGAGACTTTCTAGCTAAATTCAAAGCTCAAGTAGTAGTTTCCCTAGCCGAAATAAAATCGACGGCTGAGCGAGCCATGACAAAAGAAAATCAAACCAAGGAAGAGAACCTCATAATTGATGAACAATTAGCCGCACAGATCGTAAGATTGGCACAGGCTGAACAGCTCTGCCAAAAAAGTCTTATTTAAGAGTCATAGAAATCAACACAAGGAGTTATCGTGTCAGAGATTGCCATAATCGTAGAATTTCAACTAAAGCCAGGTAAGCAAGCTGAATTTGAGAAACTCATTCGCGCCCACGCAGAGCGGAGCTTGAAGGAAGAAAAAGGTTGCTTACGTTTTGATGTTCTACAACCACTCGATACCGATGGCTCACTGATTGCTGACTGCATTTGGCTAACCGAACTATACGCCAACAAAGAAGCAGTGAAGGAGCACGAAGATTCGCCCCGTATGCCGATCTTAGGCGAAGCAATCGGACCTCTAGTAGCAAACAAGAGACTGATCAAAGCAGCGCACATTTAAGATCTAGAAATTGCCATGGGCCGAAAAATCAATTTGCATATCACTGTTGACGGGCTTAACCACAAGCTTAACCACATTGAAATTGCGAGACAGTGAGTCGCTCTTGGCAAACAATTCGATTTGGCCATGATACTTTATCGGTACAGTTACTTTGCGTAAGTGACTAACAATTACTCGGCGTTCGGCAAATTTGAGGATGCCACCAGCGACCTTACTCCAATCTAGATTAATGTCTCCAGATAGCGGCACATCGAGATCGAGATCGTATACCAATTGGCTTTTCAGGCCCTTGCCGCTGGGCTTGAAGTGATATTTGACCTTGCCAGAGCCATCCACGTGACCACCTAAACTCCAGGGCTTGGTCTCCCACTTTGCCGATTGTTTATCGACTTCCGCATCGATTTTCGGATCGACTTTCGGGCTCTCGCCCACAGAAGAGTCTGTCTCTTTACGGCCAGAGGCACCACCAATTAATGCTGTTTTCTCCACAGTACCATCAAGCTTAGCATCGGCCTCGGCCTCAAACTTGAATAAGTCAGGGGGGGCCGCAGCGATCTGGGTGACTTTAAAATTATCAATGACGACACTACGGGCAATGGCATTTTTGTATCGCCATCTCTTATTCTCAGACAACTGCTTGTCTAAAGCGAACTGGAAGTGTGACGGAATATGTTTCAACACGGCATCGATAATAGCCTGCTCTGGCACAATTACTGAGCAATTACGCAAATTCAAAACAGTCTGACCTTGAGACGAAAGCAGATCCAGACCACGCACTTTTACATCGGCTTGCTGGTTGAAAAAGAGCTTAGAATCGGGAATAGAAAAATCGAGTTTACTGCTAATTTGTACTTCCCGATCGACTTCGACATTCATCTCACCAGTCAAGTTGCTTAGTTTAATATCGCCTCCAGCTCCCTTAAGAGTGGCATCCCCCAGGCGAACAGCAATGGGCATAACCAGGCGCGTGCCTGTGCCCTCGGCAGTCTCAATTAACATGCCGTCAGGCACCGACAAAGTAGAAGTACTGCCAGCAACCAATGAAAATCTGCTTTTCTTACCCTGCCATTCAAAACGCTTCAGCCGAGCAACTCCATTCTCAAGAATGAACTGCAAGGTACCTGATTTATCAAAAGAAACAGGACCAATAACTGCTTCTGCCAAATAGAGAATTAGTTTTGTTGCTTTCTTAGCAATGGTAATCTGCCCTTCTGAAGCACGGGCAGAACCGGTGGTGGCAAAGTGTGTTTCTTTGCCTTTCTCATCTTCTGTGATCTCAAGTTTTGCGTGAACAGAATCAGGAAAGAGAGCAATGGTCTCATGCCGATCTGTTTTCAAATCTAGATTAGTGTTCTTAAGATCCATCAAACCAAGCATGTGCAAACTAGAATAAACATCACCTTGGCCATGACGCCAACTCAAGTCACGCACATCGATTAAAACAGAACGACTTACCGCAACCGAGCGCTTATTCTTGCCAAAGCTAAAGGTACAGGGGAGTAGTGTCACCTTCTGTCTGGTAGCCTGTTCTTTATCTAGCGACAGAACCAATTCATCATTTTCTTTAGCTGCCACCATCTGCAAGTCGACGGCACCACCGTCAAACTCGCAATTGACTTTCTTGCCAATCCAGCGACATCCCTTAGCAAAATTCAAATTGACATGGCACTGACCACGATAATTGAGCTCACTATCGACAACAACATTCTCGAAATTAAAACTAGACTTCGGGCCGATACAAATTTCACGCTCAGCCATCTTCAAAACCGAACCCGGTCTTAGAGCCAAGGTAGCCTTTTCAATCTGGATAGATTCAATCATTGCGCGCAAGTCGCCGCTCTCACCACTGGCCTGCAGCAGACCGACGAGAAAAGCCGAGATAGTTCGTACGAAATCAATTTCGGCACTTACTTTTCCTTCAGTCAAGTCAATGGCCTTAGGCACTGGAATGCTATTAACTGACAACGGCTGGGTGGTCTCAAAAGAGCCGGTAGCAAAAGTTGTCGAAATTGATGAGGGATCTTTGATTGGCAAAGCCAACTTCAAATGGAAACTTGTATTGGGCTGAATGCTAACCAGCATATTGTTTATCTGGTAATTGCCTGGGTTGAATTCACCATCGGCAACAATATCAATGCTCGAGGTTATGTCAGTTAGGCGGCGGATAACTGAGTCTGTTATAGGAACAGCCACAACGGCGCTGATGGTATGCCTCTGCATAACATTCTTCTGACTGCAAGCGGTCAAGCTGAGCAAAAAGAAGGCAACGACAAGGTAAGTTAAGAGCTTTGGCAAGTCTATAGCCTTGAAGATGACTTACTTTGCAGGTTCATCAACAGGAACCTTTACAGGCGCCAGGCCTTCGAAAAATGAACCAGCATCTAGATATTTTGGTGGAACAACAAAAATACCCTTCTTGTTTATGAAACCCCACTTGCCATTTTCTTTGACTGCAGCCCGGCCACCAACAAATGGTTTAGCTTCAGCGAACAGGCGAGGAATACCAAGGCTGCCAGTCTTATCGATAAAGGCAAATTGATTGTCAAAGCGAGCACACATCAAACCACCGTCAGCCAGTACTTGAGGTGGTTCGGCTTTGGTACGAGGATCGAACACCACGGTGGTTCCATCCATAATTTTATATTTCTTCTCACCGGCCTCAGCACATTGCAAGGTTGGCAATGGCGCCAGTTCGGCTTTATCATTGGGGCCCACTGGAGCGCTCGACTCACCTGGGGGCTCGGCCTGCAAACGCATCATGCGCTTCTCTTGTTTGACAATTGCCCCTTCTTTGGTGAACTCAGATGCTTCATCAAACTGAGGCTTAATGATAAAAATGCCGGACTTATTGATGAAGCCCCACTTGCCAAGGGAGCCGGCTGCCGGTTTGTTGCAAGCTGATATTGTGGCAACGGTAAGTAATGAACAAACTGTAAGCCACCAAAAATTGCGCATTTAAGACCCCTTCACTTGCGTTCTCTAATTATAGATGAATCAAAAGCATTTGGAAGTGGAGTGGAACTTTCTTATCACTATATGGTCCTTTCCAGGGAAGCCCCGAGCAACGATTAGCAAAGCTAACATTAAAGGACTACCTATGAAATCGATCTATCAATTGAGCCTATCCGCCCTACTAGCGTGCGGTCTAGCGTTCAGCTGCCTGCCCTCTTACGCCGACTGGCGCCAGTCTCAGCGCGAAACAAATCGCGCCAACCAAGACTCTCGCGACGCTTACAGAGCCCAAGTGCATGCCAACCAAAGCGCCAGAAAAGGCCATAGCCTTAGCGCTCGATTACATTCTCGCCATGCAGCCCATGAAAGGCAAAGAGCTGCCAAGCATAGACTTAGAGCGAAACAAGAACGTTGGCATCGTTAGAATCAAGCCTAACTCTGAGCGCCACCACTGTCTGAGGATGAAGGAGCAGGAAGCCTAATCAAAGCCATTGTTCGAGTATTGGTTGGTCCATAGTGAACCAGCACCTGACTGTCATCGTTGACCAAATCGGACAAGCTAGTATCAAATACAGTGCTGTTATTGGCGCCAATTGTCCAAGATATGCGCTGAGTTTTCTTGTCGAGAGCTCCATAAATTTGGGAATTCTCGTTAGTTAACTGATTTGTGTAGTTGCCACGGACAATGCCCTTTTGGTTAATGGCCAGTTGCAGCAGCATGTTCGAGTCTTTCTGCCCGGGCTCAGCCAAAGCAAATACTCCTAATGCCTGCCACTTTTCGGTGGCATCTGCTGTTGCTGGTGTATCGCCACTGCCGCTATCTGGGTTGCTCGCATCTGGATTACTGTATTGCTGAGCATACTGTGATGGATACTGCTGAGGTGCAGTGGCGGCAGATGCCAGTTGCTGAGCCTGTTGATAGTACTGCTGAGCGGTGCCGACAGGCTGACCATTCATATAGACATTGTCACCTTCATAGGTGATGTTGTTAGTAGTATTGCCGCTATTTTTACTACCACCACTGCCAGACATGGCAGCGCTCATCATGCCTATGCCCAAGAACGAGGTCAGAGTTGAGACGCCCATAAAGGTCCAAGCTGAAGCCTCAGACCAACCGGGAGCGCACCAGGCGCCAGGATATCCACCCCAACCATGGTAACCGTAAGCACCATAGCCATGATACCCACCATAACCGTAGCCGTGATAACCGTTGTAGTTGTGATAGCCACCACCGTAACGATTGACATTGACGTTGTTGTTGTTAATGGTGTTATTGTCGAATGAGTTGCGAATATTCTTGCCCTGCTCATTCAAATTACCAGAACCGATGTTCTGCGGATTATGAGGTAAGTTGGCTCTATTACCGGCAAAGCCAGAGAGCCCGCCATCGGTAGGCAGATGACCGGCACCACCGGCGGGGCGGCCACTAATTACAGGTCCTGTACCATGATTAGCAAAACCGCGATCAAAGCTAGAGCCGCTAAATCCACCACGATCAAAGCTGCCACCAGCGTAACCGCTGCGATTAAAGCCCCCGCCACTGTAACCGCGATCAAAACCGCCACCACTATAGCCGCCGCGATTAAAGCCCCCGCCACTGTAACCGCGATCGAAACCGCCGCCACTAAAGCCGCCACCGCGATAGCCGCCAAAACCGCCGCCAAAGCCGCGGGCGCTGACAGGAGTAATTAAAAAGGCATTGATAGTTAGAGTTAAAAGAAATGTCGCTTTAATCTTCATTTAAATCTACCTTCTGTTAATTGTGAGTGGGGCAGTATCAGAGAGAGACTCGCCCTCGACACTGCGATTGACTGACTGCCAAGAAAAACTGTTAGCGCTCTTATTGGAGATGATGTTTGTGGCCGAAGTTGCTCTGCCTTCAGGGTCAACACCTTCAGAATCAACTAACCACTGGTTGTCGCGCCTCGACCAAGTGCCTGAGCCAAAACCGCCACGGGAGTCAAAAATCCAGGAAACAATCTGCTCGCGCCGCGGATCCCAACCAATAATCTGCTGACTATCGAGCTCTTCACTACCGGCTTTCTTGATCATGTACCGCAGATGTATGAACTTCTTATTGGCAGCCCATTCGATTTTTACGACCATCGAATTGCCACCTTTCTCAACCGCCCAGTCGCCAATCAGCCAGGCTAGCGGCTTAAGATGATCAAGGCGCTCACTGTCAACAAAGGGAGTTTCACTAGCCGAGACAATCGACCAGCTGCCATCACCTTGTTTTTGGAAGACCATTGAAAAACGCGTATCAGGGGAACCGCCAACCTCGTCCTTAAACTTGACGAAGCCATCAACGGTGGCCACGTTGTCAGCCAATTGCCGCACTGTAGCCGGGATAAAATCGAGTAACAGACGGCCTTCACTTGTAAAGACAGCGGCAAAGCGTTTTTCTAGAGCGGCACGGCCTCTCCATTCTTGCCCGATCTCATTGCTGTAAGTGCCGTCTTCAACCCACATAGATGAAACGGCCTTGGCATCGCTATTGGCCAAAGCTACGGTCAACTCTTGCAAACGGTTCTTAATGGCAGACTCGCAGCCCCCACTGGCAACAGGTCCATTGTTTTTTTGTGCTGGACTAGCCTTTTTACCAGACTTGCCAAGACTGCTCTTCTTTTTAGCCTTCGCCGAACTGTCAGCCGCCTCAGCCCAACCTGGGGGACAAACAAGCGCCGAGGCAATACTGAGCGACACAACAGCTAAGGCTACAGAAATCTTCTGGACAGTCATGCAATCAATCCTCGTTTAACCTTGATTTCGCAAAAGACTTTACTATATTTACAACCCGATTATGAGCGAATTATCCTTCAACTAGAGCAGCCGCATTGCATAATTAGAGCCGTACCCATTACCAATAAACGAGAGAGATGCTAGGCCCCACTTTATACGACACTTGTGAACCGGCGACGGAAGACAACCTCGCCGACTTTGAGCGCGAACTCGGGGCGGCAGTACCAGCGCCATACCGTGAATTTTTACTGCAATTCAACGGCGCCTGTCCTGAGCCCAATTTATTCAACTTCAAAGACTCAGAAAAAGGCTCGGATTGTCGCTATATCCTCGGATTGAATGGTACAGATCACGATCTGCGTCACTACCTTGAGACTCATAAGTTGCGACTACCTCAAGGCTTGCTGCCTATCGCCTACGATTCAGTCGGCAATCTCATCTGCATCTCCATTCGCCCACAAGATCATGGTCACGTGTATTTCTGGGACCATTCTCTCGCCAATAACTCAACAGCTGCCGACAGCCAAGACCTAGCCGACAAGATTTTGCCAGTCGCCGATAGCTTTGACCAGTTTTTGTTCAACCTCAAAGACCCAGAGCCAGAGCCGCTTACAAGCGGTGGGCCTGACGAAAGCGAAGTTGAAAGAATCATGCGCACCCGTGATATAAAGGCACTGAAAGATTTATTAATGTCTGGCTATGATCTTGATCATATGGACGACAACTATTTGACCATTTTAGACAATGCCACCATCATCGGTGACCTACAGATGGTCAAGCTGATAGTTTCTCGTGGAGCGAAAACGGCAGACGCCTTAGAAATAGCCCGGGATGCTGCACAGTTTAATCATCCCGATGCCGATCACAAAGGCATTGTCGCCTTTCTCGAAAAGCTCCCGCCCGACAAAGACACGCCAGGCGGCGGGCTAATTCCAAGATAGCTCGCTCATCAATTGAATTTCATTGACTTGAACTAAACCGTACTGAAAAATCTAGCGCAGAGGCTCAATCACCACTGCTGTTCCATAACAAACAACTTCAGTGGCAAACTGGTTGGAATCTGTGCTGAAAGAATTGCTATCGTATTGCACCCCTACTATGGCGTTGGCTCCTAGGGCCTGTGCCTTGGCGACCATAGTGTCATACGACTGCTGCCGCCCTTGCTCACACATAGTCACGTAAGCACCAATCTTGCCGCCAAACATTCCCTGAAAACCCGCCTTGAAACTCTGACCAATCGTGGGTTCACGCACCATCGCACCGCGAACGATCCCCTTGTACTCGCGAATACGATAGCCATCAACGTTGAGGGTTGTGGTAACCACGATTCCAGCAGGGATAGGCAATGAGCTCATTGGAGCAACCATAGCCCTCTCTGAACTGTAGGACTGCCCTGGCTGCATCTGGGATTGGATTGATGGTTGCATCGGGGGTTGCGAGATTTGTTGATAAACCGGCTGGCTCTGCTCCGCAGGATATCCCACCGCTGCCTGCGCAAGACTTTGATTTCGAGTTTTATTTTGAGTTAGACTTGAATCTGAACTTGAGTTAGGGGCCTGGGCCATTGCGGCATTTTCGCAAGTAAAAGCAGAAGCAAATACGAAAGCAAAAACGTAAACAGGAAAAGAACCAAGCATCACTGTCAGTCTATTAATCTTCAATATAGCCACCTCAGCTTAGAAAAAGAAATTTATCACAACAGGGAAACTAAGAAATCACGGCATCTCCGTCAAAGACTCTGTAAAGCAGGCAATACCTGCTCATGCCAAACCAAATCAGAGACATGCAGCAAGAAGGAAACGTTACTAATCACACCAAGCTTTGGATCGGATTTGGTATGAGAGGGCAAAACGTTTTGCAAATTGACCTGAGCTTGAAATGCTTTTGTAACAGCCAAGCTATATTGAATTCCATGTAAAGCGGCGATTGGACCCTTGTCTTTACGAAATACTGTAACCCTGCAACCCGTGCGCTTTTCAAGCAACGCCATAAGAGTTCCCGGATCGTACAAGTCAGACTCGATAGTATCAACGAGCATCACTCCTGGTGCTACTTCTCGAGCCGTTGGCGCCAACTCATGGGCAACATTAACGGCCTGGTCATACGCTTCAACCCCAGCCTCCAGACTGGCTGCTGCTCGGGCATCACCTTTGACAGCAGCGACCCAGCGCATGAACAATTGCTCAAGGGCCTTTTCTCTTTCTCGTGGGCGCGAGGCATCATAAGGAGGTAGAGTGGCAACGCCCTTAGCTAATAAGGCAGAAAGAGGAGAACCAGTCACCTGTAAAGACGGCTCACCATCAAGCAATGCCGCATCTTGATCTAGCTCAGGATAATAAATTCCTACAGCCTTCATTGCAGCAGTTAGACCGTCGGGATCAGGATCGGCAATCACCGCCAGAGCATCTGCAAACTCACCAACAGACACAAGGGTAGAGCAAGCTGGATGTTCGCGCCGGACAGTAATTGTGCAATCGTCTCCAAGGAGCTGCTCAAGCTTTGCGCTAGCCATAAAGACCTGGCGATCACGATCATTTGTTGGCTCGCCATCAATGCCGTGATGGTCGCGAAAGACAACGCGAAAGCCCTCATCTTTTAGTTTGTGCACAGCCTCGACTGTCGGAGCCGTAATTGGTGTATCGATAAACAAAATAGTGGTATTGGTCGTGAGGTTGTGCGCATTCGCCTCTCTGGCGAAATTCAACATTGTCTCGATGTCGCCAGAAGTGAAACCCTTTATGAAAAGAGTTGGTACTCCATTGAGCTTAAATGAAATCATGAGCTACTTTCGTAATGAAATGGTCGATATTTGATATTCGACGCTTGATGTTTGATATTTGATGTTTGAAATTTGTAGTTAGGATTGGGCTTTCCCTATACCCAAGTCTACGACAATTCTGGCCGCAAATCCATTTAACCAAGAACTACTGATTAAGGTCAAAGGCAAAAACCTTATTCCAATCTCCCTTCATGTCTACCACAGTCCAGCCAAACTTCTTTGCTTCATCGAGAGCTTTATCAAGGCGACCCACCATTGAAACCCGGTCATAGGCATATTCTCGCTCAGCATCTGTGTGGTGCACAATCAAACCCAAAGAACGCCCACGACTGCGGTCATTGCAGCAAGTATATTGAAGCATGGCCAGATCTCCATCTGAATTGCCAAAAGCTGCGATGGGGCGCCGGCCAATGAATTCTTGAATACCAACAGGCTTGCCTTCTTTATCATCGACGAACTGAACTTCTGGCAAACGCATAATCAGAGGCTTGCCATCCACCATTTCAAAACGCAGCTTGCAGCTACTGCCAATTACTTGCTCTGGAGCAATGCCATAAGTACGCTGGCTGAAAGAGCGCATTAGCTCCACTCCACCGCCAGAAACAATATAGGTTTTAAACTCATGCTGGCGCAAATACGACAGCAATTCGAGCATCGGCTGATAGACACACTCTGTGTAAGGTCGCTTGAATCGCGGATGTTGAGCTTTCCTAATCCAGTCATCAGCAATCTGAGAAAACTGCTCAGTGGTCATACCACTATGGGTGACGGCCAAAAGCTCAAGAGTTCCCTTGGGGCCTAAGGCAGTAATAGCGGCAAGATCGCCCTTGACTGCCGCCGCCACAGGGGGAAGTTCTGCCAGGCTTGGTTTATCAATAACCAACTGCTTGGCGCGGTCAATGGCAAACTGTAACTGCGGATATATCGGAGCTTCACACCAGAGAGTGCCATCATTGTCAAAAACAGCAATACGATCCTCCGGCTTAACGAAATCAGGGCCGGCACTTGTAACAGCCTTAACAAAATCTATGATTGACTGCCTGGCATGACCCTCTCGCCAAGACGGTAGGTCCTTGACCGACGGCGAACTCCAAGCCGCATTGTTTAGACATAGTAACAATGTCAACAGCAATAAACATGGCAGGGGATTTCTCACAAACCGTGACCAACAAATTAGTTTCAAAGACTACTCCAATCAAATTAGGTTGCCTGCTTAGACAAGAATGACACTAACGCCGATTCAAGATTTTAGACCAGCACCCGGAGAAGGCCAAGCAAATCTTCAAGAGTTAGTTTTTGCCAAGGGTTTGAAGCAAGCGACTGATAGAATAGCTCCGTCTTGTAGAATAGATTCGGCTTTTATAAGTATTTCCAGGGGGCTTCAGAGTCATGAAGGCAGCGTCATTATTTGCAGTTATCTGCGCCGTCACATTTTCCTTAAGCTCTACTCAGATTGCTTTTGCTCTTCCTGACAAGGCTATTGAGTCTGAAGATTCAACCGTCACAAAGTCTGCCAGTGAAGTCAGCGTTAGTGCAAAGAGCAGTAGCGACCAAAATTCTGTGGTTGAAACGACTGAAGTAAGAACAACTACGGCAAAAACACTAAATTCAACAAATACTGAAGAAGAAGTTTTAACCACCAAGAAAAAGCGGCCTTTAGTTGGCCTAGCCCTAGGCGGTGGTGGCGCCCGCGGTGCGGCTCATGTAGGCGTAATGAAAGTATTGCTTGAAGAAGGCATTCCTATCGACATGATTGCCGGGACCAGTATTGGCTCGGTAGTGGGCGGCCTATATGCCTCCGGTTATTCGATAGACGATCTCATTGTCAAATTCGACGATTCCGAATTGATGAAAAACTTCATGACTGTTGGTTTAGGCGTCCGTATCGCAGTGGCACCAATTCTCTTCATGCCGCGGCTAGTGGGTTACCACCCATATGATGGCCTCTACAGAGGAGTCAAGTTCCGCAACTACGCCAACAAGTTGGCAGGACAAAACACAGAAATCAGCAAACTATCAATTCCTTTCGCCGCCGTGGTCACCGATTTGGTCGACGGCAACAGTCATCGCTTAACCAGTGGCGATCTCGGCACGGCGTTGCAGGCGAGTACAGCTGTTCCGGGCTTAAGAAAACCGGTTGAAATCGGTGACCACCTCTACTGCGATGGCGGCCTGATCAATAACCTACCTGTCAACCATGTACGAGAAATGGGAGCTGACTTCATCATAGCCGTCAATATCGACGAACACTTGAGAGAAGTTCCCCTCAAAACCTTCAGAAAAGCTGGCTCAGTCAGTAAACAAGCTCTAAAAATTCAGCTCTACAACATTGACAAAAAAGCCAATGAAACAGCTGACATTACGATTCACCCCAACACAGATGGCATTTCGCTTATTTCACGCAACAGTAAAGACGGCAACCGCGGCGTAGCTAGTGGTATCGAAGCTGCCCGCCAAGCCATGCCTGAAATCAAACGCAAATTGGCTTTACTGGGCATAACCCCAACCAGAATGGTCAAAGCAAACTAGCTCAGGAGGCATCAGTCGTGGACTCAGAAAAAAAACCACTCAAAAAATCGCTCAAAGAATCATATCCAGATCCTAAAAAAGTAATTGCACTTGGCCCCGAAACCCTCGGCCATCACATTTTGCATGTTTTGCACCTAACTAACGAACCGCACAACAAGCGACAAGACGTGGCAGACCATTTGGCATCGCACTATCATCCTGATTTCCAGCAAGATGTAAAACACGCAGTCAATACAGCTCTCGGCTGGCTGGTGGAGCAGACTTTATTAGGCGCCACACCTTACGATCAAGACTTGCTTTACGTGACCACCCATGGCAAAGAGATTGCGGAAGGCTATCAGCCCGAGCATCCATCTAGTGTTGGCTAGCTAGTATTGGCTAGCTCAAATGTCACCAGCGAAAGAATAGAGTACATATCGGTCAATACATAACTGCTGCCTCGAGGGCTCATGAGCTTACCTTCAATCGATGACTGGCTTACACTCAAAGATTGGCAATTCGAATTGCATCTAGAAGAAGGAGACAGCAACAAACATCACTGGTTATTCTCTCCAGAACTAGCTGCTATAAATGTCCTTGATTCAATTGAATTGCCGGATGAATTTTGTCTACTAATGACTCAATACGATGGTGACAACGCTAGCTACATGTATGGATCACTACCAGGGTGGATGGTTTGCGGTAATGCTTGCCTTAGCCCATTGCTGACAAAGCTGCCAAACATTCATGATGGTGCAGACTACGCCCTGATGATCGTTGACAAACAAAAGAACCGGACAGAGCTAGAGCCGCTTGTGCTGGGCTTTAAGGATCACTACGGTGAACCAGCCAGCGATCAAAACTTCGAATTATTCGAAAAGAAAATTGAGCAGATAAATCCATACCTCTATCTCTCTTACGCTTCAGGCAAGAGAGGCGACGGTGTCTTCATCATAAGCCGAGGACAAAAAACAATTGCGGCCTTTCTCAAAAGCGAAGCAGTCTCAGCAATCGCAGAAACATCGCGCAAGCAAATTACTAAACACAGGCAATTACTCTGGCGCGCCCTTGGCCCAGAATCAGGACCAGAGGACTGTAGCGAAAAAGACTGCACGAGATTACGTACGCCTGTAAGCAAAAAGTGTTTCCTCCATCTCAACCCCTAGCCAACCATGCTCGAAGAGTACTTTTTCACCTGCCCATACTGTTGGGAAAAAATCTCTATGCTGCTTGATCTCACCGGCGGTGGTCAAACGTATGTCGAAGATTGCGAAGTTTGCTGCAATCCGATTAGCATCTATTTTGAAGTGGATGACGGTGCCATTGCGGGGTTTCAAGCTGAGACCAGCGGCCAAATATAGACATGAGAGCTCGGCTTAAAACAATGAAGCGCGGCCGAGAGTAAATTTGGTCTTGCCACTACTTAAATCTAGAGTTATCTCTATAGTTCCAGCTTGATTACGCCATACTTTCGCCGAATCATCAGCTGAAATTAAATGCAGTGTGTCATCAAAATCTGGCCCGATAATGTCAATCTCACCATCTAGGCGAAAGTGAAAAATCACTTGACTGTCTTCACTGGGGCCAACTCTAAAAAAGCCACCTTGATCAGTCGTCTGCGTGAACGAACTATCGGCACCAAAAACTGTCAGGTCACCATTGAGGTGGTGAATTTTCCCGGCCCCATCACCAAAGTCAACGCGAACATCTTGAGCGAGTTTGCGACCAAACAGCGAGAAGTCTGTCTGCTCCTCAGTTTGCACCGACGCAGCCTGGCTGCCATAGACAACATCGAACAAGTTGTCAGCCAGATTCTTTATCGCTCCACCAGAAGTCTCTTTGCCTTCTAGTTCATCGGCCAAAGAATCAAAACTAAAGCTAAGCGATTGCTTACCAGATTCAGGTTCGGCCATAACTCCAGCCACTCACCAATACAGCGGTACCCGCTAGACTCCTCATGCCCAATCAATAGGCACTCAAACCTTTGAAGTTTCAAGACTAGCAGCTACCATTATAGACTTCCGGCCGACGGCTCGACCACTTAGCTCAGCCGGTCTTAACTTGAGTCTTACTTCGAGACTTAGCCAGAGCCTCAACTAGACTCTCGGATGTCATAGATGAGAGCCTCAAGCCGTAAGCCTGAGCCGCGATTAGGCGCTAGCTTGACTACTTGCTTTGTTATCTTTCTGCCGGCCCTGACCAGCCTCGGTAAAGTCAGACGAGAGACAGAATTGAACATTGCGTTTCTTCAGGGTGGCACGGGCTCTATGGCTAATATAGGGGTTCGAATCTTCAAGCAAAGAGCTAAGTACTTCCATGTTGACGATATAGCTTTCGGCTACCGCGTAGCGCACATCGTCGCAACTATCCTGAGCTAGCTTCCAGTGCAAATCAATTGAAGTTTGATGATTGTCTACCACCGCGGCTCTAATTTCGGGGTCGTCATGGGCGGAAAGAACAGTCAAGAGCTCGACAGAAACACGAGGATGCTCGGCGGCGCGCCTAACGAGGCCTCGGCAACCAGTACTGACAATTATTTCAAGATCCTGAGTGGGCGTGTCTGGGTCGTTGACGGCCATCCACTGCCTGCCCTTAAGGTCTTTTTCGCAGTTGGATGGAGAACTATCGTTTTGGGACATCTGGGCCTCATTGGAGTGGTTACAACGGGATACCCAATGACTCCTAATGCATGCCCACAAATTAGAACCAGTAACATTTCATGGGCCCTAGAACCCTCTTACCGATAACAAAAGCGCTCAAAACAGCATTTATAATGATGCTAGAAGTAAACGCGAACTGGGCCAGCGTTGTTAATTTGTATCGCTATAACCACAGTAGAGCCAAGCAAGCCTCTTGCCTAGAGGGGTTTACCAATAAAAACCCTCTGTAAACCCCAGAATAACCAAAGGAAACCCTCGTGAATAAAGGCCCTCATAGAAGAATCTTGGAATTAGCCGCGACAATTGCCTTATTAGTGTCTATGCCTCAGCCTCTTGGGAAGCAAGCCCTAGCCAGTGATTCGAATAACACTGCTGAGACAAATAGCGCCGACGCTAGCCGCGACTCACCGGCCCCACCGGAAGTCAATCTAGCAAAACTTATCCCCCAAGCAACTCTAGGACAGTCCGCGATAGTTACTACTGACGGGGATGCAATGGTGCGCTTTATGATTTCAATAGAAAACTATCAAGCATTCAGCAACGACCTATTTAAACCCGCCACCTACCTTAAGCCTCTAGCAGAGCATCTAAACTCCTCTCGCGCCTGGGTTTACATCAAAGATCAAGCTGGCAATCCGCTACAAACATTTGGCACAATCAGCAATAGGGAACAGTTGAAAAACCTGTGGTTTACTATCGAAAAAGGCGAAACTGCACCCAGCCAGGTTCATGTCGATATCTGGGATAGGCAGACTGACACTCACTTTAAGTCAGCTTCACTAAAAATCAAAAGCGAATAATTGACGATAAAACGATTGGCAAGTTGAGAAAACAAGGCCATTGTAGAAGGCCAGCCCCTAACTCACAACGCCAGAAAAAGCGGACCAGCCTATGCCGATGGTCCGCTTTTTCGTGCAGATTAAGGCAAACCTAGCAAAACCTATACTGATATATAGGAAATCCTGCAAACGCTTTGCTGCCATGGCGTGAATAATAGAGACAGGCACCTCTCCCGTGCTAATACAGGAATTTAATCAGGATGAAGAAAGAGCACCCTGATGTCCAGGGAAATAAATCGCTTCCAAACCTTACCAGCCAGCTCGCTGGCGCAGCTCTCTCCGATCTATTCAGAATAGTCCAACACGGAAAGAGCAAGTCCAATGAAGAGTACGACCTTTCATTTCTGTACTCATTTCATTGGGACCAACCAGATAAGCAGATCAAGGAGGCGCTCAAAGTGTTACTGTGCAACCGCGAAAGCGATTATCAACCGGAACAAGGCGTGTCAAAGACGAAGAAGAAGGCTGGCGAAAGACAGTTAAATACTCAGGCTGCACTAGAAGCAGCAAAAATTCGCTGGCTACTTGCAATCAATCCTAACACGCCACCACCAGTGCTGGAACACCTCACACGCAATGCAAATCTCCAATTGCTCGAACGTATTGCTGAAAATCCGAGGACTCACAGCACAACCTTGGCGCGACTCGCTACCCATGAAGACGCTCAAGTGAGAGCCGCTGTCGGTGAAAATATCAATACCTCAATCAAAACCATCTGGAAACTAGCAAGGGATCCAAATCCCGATGTACGCCACCGCATCGCCGAAAGCTACACGGTACCAATAGCAGTACTAAGAGTTTTGGCAGAAGACGAAAATCCATATGTCGCGCATCGAGCGCAGGTTACCCTGTTTCGTATTCTGAGAGAAGTTTCTCAGCTAAGAACAGCCTGAGGTAGTTAACGCCGTCGTCAAAATACAAATGAAACTATTAAATGAGGAAACAGTCTCAACACGAGACTGTTTCCTTTTTATCTAGCATGGGGCAGGGGAGTAAAAAAAACCACCGCGAAAAAAAAACAAAGCTAAATAGGCAAAGAGAAGCCCCACTAAGACTGAGTCGTAGCGGGGCTTCAACGAACATTCGATTTTAGAGTTACTGATAACAACATGCCCAAGCAAATCGACAGACTAACAAGAAAGAGGAGAAATAAACAAATAAAATCTACGCACCCCAGCAGCAATTAGCCACCGAATACAGTGGCGCACTCCTCACGGCCTTTTCTGAAAAAGACGCTCCAAAGCTTCATGATGCCGAGAGAGAAGATGATTTGGTCGATTAGTAAAGAAGACATAACAGGGAAAATTCGTTTCAAATGCTGACTTAACTTCCACCAGCTTACAGTTCTCAGCCAGCAGGGCAGACCAGCGCCAGTAGCCACAGTAACGATTATCAAAACGGCCAAAAGCGAGGTTCTGCTGCAAAACATAGTTGTTTTTAGGAAAAGTAGCTCTAATAATATCGATAACACCATTCTTTTCTGCAGAAAAGCGACTCAGAACCTCTTCCCGGTGAGGACGCCCTTCTTTGTCGATAAAAACAATGACAAGACTCGAGAACGAATAGCCACAAGAAGCATTAGGGAAGTGAAGCACGATATCTTGCTTGCCATTGCTATCAACATCAGCAGTGTAACAAGAGCCGCCGAAATCTCTGGATTCATCCTCAGATACTTTCCAATCCTTTCCCTGACTATCGCACCCAACAATGCTAAATTGGCCTTCGAAATTCGTTGCTGTGATACCGGAAAGAACCTCGCACTTCCAGTCATGGCCAAAGTCTAATGCAACTACCCTTTGCGGAATTGCTTCAGCTGCAAGCAATTTAGCCGGTACATAATCTCGATAATATGCGAAAGATGAAGGCGCCTCGGTGAAAGAAACCAAAGCGGCAAGCCAAAAACCAGCAATCATATACCTTATATGGCTTCGGTCAAACAAGAACATAATCATTAACTTCCCAATACAACTTTCTATTATCAATACCACCAAGCGTAATGAAATAGGAGGTAAATCAGAAGCAACGAAACCGACTGAAAGTCTCGAATGAAGCCAATCTAAAAGTCTGGAGCAGTCACAAAATCGGCAACACAATTAACACCTTGGTGGGTGACACAAAATTCTTGACCTGTTCATGGCGAATCGGAGCGTGTCGAAGACATGCCCTAAGCAATGCTCCTGGTGCCCAGCGAATTGAGTCAAAAGTGCACCAAAAGGAGGCCAGATAAAGCTGTAAGCACTTTTTACTTATGCCATGAAACTCTTGAGCAATAAAACCGATAAACTGAGAAACAGCTAGCCTTACTTTCGCCGGCGCCAAATCGAAATCAAACAGTGCCTGCTCCCAATTCACACGCGCGGACGGATCGGGTGTTAAGGGAGATGACTCGACCTCGGGCTCAACAAGCTCAGCGCGTGGATGACACTGAGCAGGAGTTTGAGTACTACGCTTAAAAATTACCTGACTAAACCAAGAGGCAGAAACCGTAACAGCTTCAGACATCTCATCACAGACAACCAGCCCCAGCGTCTTGTGGATATTTAGAGCCGTGCTTGGCGCTACAGACACCAAGCGGGACAGGCGAGCTGCACTAATTGCCACTCCATGATCTTTGAAGAAAATTGCGGCCAACCAGGCTCTCAGTTTAACAACACCATCTAAGGCAGTACCTGAGGTCAACCAGAAATCATTTCTACAATGGTGGCAAGTATAAAAGCGCGATCCTCGCTTATGAGTGGTCAGGGAAGGCGAACAGCCACATATCATCTCATTTGACTCAATAAGATATTGATAGAGCAAATCTGCGGCATCAGCATCTGTCCTCACTGACCTTGCCCCATTTGTTGAGCCAGTGATTAAGAGACAGCTGCCAGCTTTACGTTCCCAATTGATCTAAGTTTCTCTCCTTGGTTTTGAATTTTTAGTTCTGCTTGTTGTCTAAATTGTT
>JAUPUU010000426.1 GCA_030917395.1 Cyanobacteriota bacterium erpe_2018_sw_21hr_WHONDRS-SW48-000092_B_bin.40 | reverse complement strand
TTCGCTTAATCCAGTAATCTTCAAGCTGGGCCACACGAGTGCGGTCCGGATGATCATAAGAATAACTATGCAAGAAACGCCATACACTCTCAGGATATCTAGTGCGTCGATCCACTGGTCGGCCAAAGAGCTCAGCAACTACTGTCGGACTGCCAGGCCCCCTTGTCTTGCCTCCAGCAGCCTGCTTCAATGAATACGTTGACATTCCAGCGGAGACAACACCCGACAACATTTGGTTAAAGTTTCCAGGAAATGGCAAAGCATTCTTGGCAAAACCAAGGACGGAGCCCACTGTGTTGAGAGTTCCCGAGGCTATAAAGTTAACGGCGTTGTTAATCTCAATGCTGCGGTCCCGTTTATCTATTAGGTTTTGCCTCAGCGCCTCAAGGTCACCCTTTTCTTTTTCCGCTTCGCCTTGAATACTAGCCACATCAAAGTAACTCTCTAAAACAGTTTCCAGAATTTTCTGACGGATCTCAGCTTTGCGTTCGGGGCTTACGCTCCCACCTGGGTCATTGACCTCACGTAAAAGTGGCAAAATATCAAGAGCTTCCGCCAACTCTCTGGTCGGTTCTGCCAATTGCTCAACTTTTAAGGCAACAAACAACGGACGCTTTGGCCGCTCAGCCAGATTGCTCAGAGGAGCCGCGTTCTTTTTGGCACTCGAACGGGCGAGGGAGCGGGCAGTAGTAGCCGAAGTTGAAACAGAATTTGAAACAGAATTTGAAACGGAATTTGAAGCAGAATTTGAAGCCGAAGCAATCGAAGTTAAGGCCGGAGAAGCCGAGGAGGTCGCGGCGTTGACAGAGGTATTAGGCCTCGCAGACTGACCCGACATTGCAGAATAATCCGACACAGCAGACCGATCTGACGTAGCAAACGGCTCAGGCACAGAAGACCGACCCGACGCTGCTGACGGATCCGACCCAGCAAACTGCTCAGACGCCGCAGACTGATAGGCCAAAGACTCGCTTCCGGCCTTAGCGAATACAACAGGCACAGGCGAAGCTGCCAGGGCCACAATACCGGCGCAAAAGCCACAGAATCTTCGTAAATTTCGTGAATGAATTTGCATCACCTAAGTATCTCAGCTTGAGCACCTCAGATAACTGGGTGAAGAAGGCTTTACCGTTTCTTTACAGATTTCACTGTATGAGAAAAATTCCCTAACAAACTACTGTCTTAATGTTTTCAGGGGCTAGCTGATTAGCGGCCCTCAGTGGTCCTCACTGGCGACCAATCGCGATCTAATGGAGTTTTGCAATGTCACTATCTTCCAGTCGAACCTCAAAAATTACGCAAACGATAGTGTTATTCAAAATGGGTGCCGTACCCACAACAGAAGATCTCAAATACGCCCTAGCTGAGGCAATCAGGGCGCGTAAGGCAGTGGAATTACCATTCAAGCACCCGGAAAATGGCATTGTTTTCACTGTACGAGTTACTGCAGGTACAAATATAACTCCGCCAAAATGGACATTCTTGCTGGGTGAGGAACACGGCAACACCATATTATGGACAAAAGAAACCAACGAAGTACTTGTTATCCAGGGAAAAATTAGAGTTGATTCGTTGCACGGAATCCCGCAAAGGCTCGGCTCAACAGCTACTTTCCATCTCTGATCTGTCCAGTTGCTATAATCCGCTCTAACTTTTCAAATGCAAAAGTGAATACTTGCATCCAATGGAGATTTTAGAGTGCATAACAAAATCCGAAATTTTGCCGTAGCTCTCGCTTTTGCATCCGCATATTTCGTCCAACAATCCACCGTGTGTCTTGCAGCACCAGATTCTAAGTCGAAATCAGAGAGCAGCAGTAGCGCAACAAACTCAGCAAAACCAGCAGTCAAAATAAAAAGAAAAATCAGTGCAGAACAAGCTGTCGCTCTCGTAAAAAAACGCAGTGATGTGAAAAAGTTTTTTGCCCTCTTCCCTAACGGCAAATCGAAAAAGACCCAAGGCTTTCCTGTAGTCGAAGCGGAAGAGCTAGACAACAACTGGAATGTCCATGTCTATGAACAAATGCCCGATCACACAGCCACCATGAACTGGTTTGAAGTTGACTCTCAAACCGGTACTATCAAACCGATGAATTAGCTCTTCGCGAAGCACAGCACATAGATAAGGTTTAAACACAATGGTTAAGCTGAGCAGTGCGATAGTGACATGCGGTCTTACGGCCTTAATCACGGCCGCTGCACCTATTGCACTGGCGCTCAAAATGGAAAGAGCTGTCAAACTACATGGACGCAATATGGCATCAGGCGATGAGAGAGCAATCATCACTCTTGCCAAACAGGGAAAAGCTGAAGAGAGCTTAAAAGAGTGCCGTCGCTGCCGGAAGAATCGGCCTAGCGACAATCATCTTAAATTGCTAGAAGCACAATTACTACGTTTTCTCCTGGACGAAACGGAATCACAAAAACGTCTAGAGGAGCTCCGTAACGCAAAAGATCTGACCGGTGAAGAATTAGAAGCAGCCGCCAGTACTTCTGACGCCTTGGAGCAATGGCTTCTAACAAAGTATTTTGCCGAGAAAAGCTTACCGCTTATCGCCGAAAAAGACAGAGTTAAAATGCTTTTGCTCTTAGGTGATTCATTGAACAAACTCTCCTTGTTTAGTGAGGCCGAAAAAAATTACGCCAAAGCGTTACAGTACGATAAAGGCACGAAAACACCTGACACTCTCATCTACTTCTACCAGGCCAGAAAAAAACCAGATCTGGTTGTTAAATACTGCGATCTAGCTCTAAAACGCGAAAACGATGAAAACTCAATCAATGTGGTAAAGCGTCACAAATTTCGGGGTGAAAGCTTGATGCAACTGGGCCGGTACAAGCAAGCCCTGGCAGACCTGGACTATTGCCTGAGCAAGACACCCAATGAGAGTTACCTCTACCGCCAAAAAGCAATCGCCAACGAAAAACTAGGCAACAAAAAAGATGCTGAAGCTAACAAGCTAAAGGCTATTGCTGTTGACAAAGCCATGCTCGGGCCTGACTAATTGTTAGGCAAAGTCAAATAACGGCTTTCACTTGACGAGCCCAGAGCAAAACAAAAGAGCCTTAGACTTACTTTACAACAGTCATTCAATATGCGAACGGGGGCACTTTGGCAGCCTATCAATGATATCCTGATTAGTTCGCGCAGCCTACCGACAAGGAGCTTATTGAATGAATATTGCCCGATCTCTTGCCATCGGATTACTGGGATTGTCAATCGTCAGTATCGGTTCCGTCAGTCTAGCCGAATCTCTGTCAGCTCAGACCTTACGCGAGCGTCTGCGTGACCGTTTAGATGGTGACAATCCGAATAACCCGCAACAACAGTCTTCGGGACAACAATCAGGACAACAAGCAGGACAGCAACCGACCTCTTACAATCAAGCACAGCCTGGCCCTCAGGCTGGTGAGGCCCCCCAAGTTTCAGTCGTAACATTACAGACTCAGCCTGGTCCAAGCGGAACACAGATGGTAGTTACTCCAAAGGGAATGGTCGTGCCATTGCCAGGTCCTGGAGTTAACGCTTCAGTCGTTCCCATTTACATTGGCGCTAATGGTGGATACTGGTATGTTGATAAGAACAATCAGCAAGTCGACTTAACTCCAGCCGTACGAGCGATGCAGGCCAATGCCACAATGTCTCAACCGGCCACCACTGTTCCCCAATATGCTCCCCAACCCCAGCAAGTAACCAATAACTATAATTCCTCAGGCCAACAGAGCAGTGGTACCAGTGCGCTAGGCACAGCTGCTGCAGCAGGTCTTGGCGCCATGGCTGGAACGGCAATGACGCAGTCATACTACAACAATGTCCCCTACGGCACTCCTATTCATTATGGTGCTGCAGCCGTGCCCTATTACAATCAGGGAGGCAAGCCTATCTACGTAAACAACTCCACAAACACAGCTAACTTCGAGCAGACAAACGCCTATCACGCCACTGCAGTTCAGCAGCAGGCGAGCTGGTACAACCAACAGCAAGCGGCTCAGAGTACTGCTTGGAAAAATTGGCAGCAGCAAACAAACAATCCTTTTGTCCGCGCCGATTATCAAAATCAAACAACTGGCAGTCAATATACTGCGGCAGAAGGCGCAGCAGCAGCTAATCGCTACAATCAAAACAATTCCAGCCAATACACCGGGGCAGAAGGCGCAGCAGCAGCTAATCGCTACAATCAAAACAATTCCAGCCAATACAGCGGAGCCCAAGGCGCTGCGGCGGCAAGCCAATACAACAAAAACAATTCCAGCCAATACAGCGGAGCCCAAGGCGCTGCGGCGGCAAGCCAATACAACAAAAATAATGCCAGCCAGTATAGCGGAGCACAGGGCGCTGCTGCTGCTGGTCGCTACAACCAGAATAACGACTCAAAGTATAGCGGAGCAGACGGAGCAGCAGCTGCTGGTCGCAACGCCCAGGCCAGCGAAGGCGGTGGAAGATTTGGTGGCGCTTCTGGTGCTGACGGCGGCGGAAGATTTGGTGGTGCATCCTCTGCTGACGGCGGTGGAAGATTCGGCGGTGCATCCGGTGCTGACGGCGGTGGAAGATTCGGCGGTGCATCCGGTGCTGACGGCGGCGGAAGATTTGGCGGCGCGTCTGGTGCTGCTGGCGGCGGTGGAAGATCAGGTGGTGGCGGCAGAAGCCGCGGGCGCTAAAACAACAGCCAAACAACCACTATATTCAATACTTCAAAAAGAGGCCGGGGCTATCAGCCCCGACCTCTTTTTTTGAAGTCGATATAAAAATACTTTCTATTCAAATACGCGGCAAAATAATCTCCAATATGAAGGGTAGGATTGCAATAACTCATTCCCGATGAACAAGCAGAACTAGAAGCTCAGTCCTCTTTCGCTTTGACTAATAGAAGCGCTTGGCCGCTGTATTTCATAGCAATGGTAAACCTTGCGAGCCTGCTTTAGTTGCGGGCTATTGAGGTTAAGGGCTGCGCACTGTTTGTAGGCCTCTTGCGCTTTTTCAATACATCACGCCCATCTGGGATTGCCAGTGCCAAAGGCATCCTGCGCCAGGGCAGCGGGAGATAGACCAATGACTAAAAGGCTCGAAATAGACAAACAAGATACTAGTAATTTGTAACTTTGCAAACCGGGTTGCTTTATGCCAATTGAAAGATCACCATAGGGGATGGTTCTGCTCATGCTGCTTTTCCTCTCGCTTCAAAATCGAATTAGTAAAATCGAACTTAGTAAAACTGGCAGCTAAACAGTATCCTTCGATTAATACCGGCTGCCAATGGTCTGATCCCATTTTGGTAGACAGTGGCCTGGGGAAAATTTGCTCTAGGCCACTTTCTTACCTTTAAGGGCAAATTCTGCGGGTGTTAGATATGCCAACGCGGAATGAAGC
>JAUPUU010000425.1 GCA_030917395.1 Cyanobacteriota bacterium erpe_2018_sw_21hr_WHONDRS-SW48-000092_B_bin.40 | reverse complement strand
TCCTTTCGGCAAGATGGGCGGAGCCCTTGCCAACCTGAGTGCTGTGAAGCTGGCTAGCCCGTTGATTAAAGAGTTGGTAGAGCGCAATAAAATTGACGCCAGCCAAATTGACGAAGTAATCATCGGTCAGGTCTTGCAGGCCGGTTGCGGTCAAATTCCTTCGAGGCAAGCATTGCTTGACGCTGGTTTGCCTAATACCACCGAGTCCACAACGGTTAACAAAGTTTGTGCTTCTGGTATGAGAGCGGTCACCCTGGCAGACTTGCGCATTCGTGCCAACGATGGCGATATCATTTTGGCTGGTGGCATGGAATCAATGAGCCAAGCGCCATACTTGGTAGAAGCCAATTCCGCTCGTTTCGGTAAGCGTATGGGCCATGTGGCTTTTAAAGATGCCATGCTCAATGACGGTTTGGAATGCCCAGTGGCCAACGTGCACATGGCTGTTCACGGCGCCAAGGTTGCCGAAGAGTTTAAGATTGGTCGCGAGGCTCAAGATAAATGGGCTCTTCGCAGTCATCAATTAGCTATCAAAGCGATAGATTCTGGTGCCTTCAAGAACGAAATTTTGCCAATTGAAGTCGCTGCTGGAAAAGGGCAATTCAAGACTATTGACCGCGATGAATCACCTCGCGCCGATACCACTATAGAAGCTCTGGCTAAGCTCAAACCTGTCTTCTACGACAAGGGATCGATTACGGCTGGCAACGCACCTGGTGTTAATGATGGTGCTTGCATGCTTTTGGTAATGAGTGCAGATAAGGCAAAAGAGCTAGGCCTCAAACCACTAGCCAAGATTTTAAGCCATGCATCAATCGGCCAAGACGTTCCTTACTTAGCCACTGTGCCTGCTCTTTCTACTGAGAAGGCTTTGAAGAAAGCCGGCCTAACCGTTAAAGATTTAGACCTGCTTGAAATCAACGAAGCTTTTGCCTCGGTTGCTCTTAAATCAATGCAAATGCTGGGCATCGACGAGAGTAAAGTCAACGTTAATGGTGGCGCTGTGGCTCTTGGGCATCCTATTGGTGCCAGTGGTGCTCGTCTTTTGTTGACGCTTGCTCGTGAGATGGAAAGACGTGGTGCTAAATATGGTGCGGCTGCTATTTGTTCTGGCACAGCCCAAGGCGATTGTGTCATTCTCAGTCGTGAAGGTCTTGATTAAGGCTTGATTAGGGCTTAGCCTCGTCTTCACTAAACCTCAGCTAAAGTAAGGAGTACTCAATGGTTGAGACAGCCGGTTCTCAAAGCTCCCACGCCAGTCAAATCGAGGGAGCTCGCTTGCGCATAGAGCAGCTTCGTAAAGAAGTTGAGCATCACCGCTTTTGTTATTATGCACTTGATGCACCAGAGTTGAGCGATGCTGATTTCGACATTCTCTATCGTGAGCTAGAGAGCTTAGAAAGTCAGTTTCCTGAGCTGATTGTGCCAGAGAGTCCAACTCAGAGAGTGGGAGCCGCGCCGAGCACTGAGTTTACTCCTGTACGCCATCGCATACCAATGCTCAGCCTTGCCAACGCTATGTCTAAAGATGACTTATCAGAGTGGCAAGAGCGTCTTGTGCGCGGTCTTGAGATTGAAGACAAAGAACCAACTTTCGACTTCGTTTGCGAACATAAAATAGATGGTCTCTCCATTGCTCTCACTTATGAAAATGGTGTTTTTGTTCGGGGTGCCACCAGGGGTAATGGCGAAGTTGGCGAAGATGTTACCCTCAACTTGAAGACAATTAAGAGCTTGCCACAAAAACTCAAGCCTGTGGCTGTCTCGCCGGATGGTACTTTGGCTGTTTCTTCTTCTTCTTCTTCTTCTTCTTCTTCTGAGAATAATGCTGAGGCTGACTCGTCTGCTCATCTCGAGCGCCGGATGCCGGCTCATATCGAAGTGCGGGGCGAAGTCTACATGCCGGTCAGTAGCTTTACCAGTCTCAACAATGCTTTGCGAGAAGAGAATGAGGCCGTTTTTGCTAACCCGCGCAACGCTGCGTCTGGTTCCTTGCGCCAAAAAGATCCGCGCAAAACTGCAGCTCGTAGGCTTTCACTCTGGACTTACTTTATCTATGTTATTGATGAGCAGATTAAGCAACCCAAAAGTCAGGCTGACAATTTAAATCTACTTGCAGCTCTTGGACTTCCAGTTGAGCCCAGTCGGCAAAAGGTCAATGGTTTAGATAAAGTGCGCGACTTTGTTGATCACTGGTCCGATTTACGCCACGATTTAGATTATCAAACCGATGGTGTGGTGATTAAACTCGACGACCGTAAACTCTGGGATAGGCTAGGCAATACCTCCCACAGCCCCCGCTGGGCCATTGCTTTCAAGTATCCACCAGAAGAAGCAGAGACTAAACTAGAAGATATTTGCTTCGAAGTTGGGCGCACTGGTGCCGTTACTCCAACTGCCTGGTTGGCCCCTGTTACTCTCGCGGGCACCACAGTGAAGCGTGCCACCCTGCATAACGCCGACCAGATTGCCCGCCTTGATGTGCGTCTCGGTGACACTGTTGTCGTGCGCAAAGCCGGTGAAATCATACCTGAAGTCGTCTGTGTCAAATTTGATAAAAGACCAGCCGATAGTACTCCCTTTGTCTATCCCACCGAGTGCCCGGCCTGCGGCAGTGCCCTGGCACGGGTTGGCGAAGAAGTGGTGTTCCGCTGCCTCAATGGTCATGGTTGCCCCGCCCAAAAGGTGCGTCGCATGATTCACTGGGTCGGAAAAGAGGCCATGAATATCGATGGTGTTGGCGAGATGCTGATTGAGCAAATGGTAAAAGCCCATCTTGTGGAAAAACAATCAGACTTCTATCGCCTCACGGAAGAGTCGCTTCTCACCCTTGAGCGCATGGGCAAGAAATCGGCGATGAACATCCTTGCCGCGGTGGAAAGTTCTAAGCAAAGACCCCTTGCGGCTTTGGTGTTTGCCCTAGGCATCAGGCACGTTGGTGCTTCTGTGGCCGAGCTTTTGGCCGACCGCTTTAATTCTATGGATGCTATTGCTAAAGCCACTCTTGAAGAAATGTGCGCCATCGAAGGAGTCGGTACGGTCATTGCTGAGAACGTCATTGAGTTCTTTGCCCAAGAAGAAAACCGGGCGCTAATCTTTGAGCTGGCTGAACTGGGCGTGAAGATGGAAGTAGACCAGGATAAGCAAGCAATTGTGTTGCCGCAGTCTCTTGCGGGTAAAACTTTTGTGGTGACGGGCACACTGGAGAAACTTGAGCGTCTAGAGGCGGAGAAAGCGATTAAGGCTCGGGGAGGAAAGGCCACATCTTCGGTGTCTAAGAAGACCGACTATTTAGTGGTTGGCGCTAATCCAGGCTCTAAAGTAGCGAAAGCCCAGGAACTTGGTATAAAGATACTTGATGAGAGTGAATTTTTAGAGCTTCTCGAAATGCCCTAAGAACTATAGAAAGCCCTAAAAACTATAGAATGCCCTAAAAACTATATTTAGAACCGAGAGAAGAATAGATAGGTAATTCTAGTTGAGCATAATCTTCTTCAACAGCAAAGACTTGAAAGCACCAAGGCGGCTAGCAATAGTTTCAGCTCTTTTGGCCCTGCTTCCACTTGCTCCGGCTGTGACAGTCGGGCTGGGTTTGCTGAGTTGCGTACCTCTGGCCGCAGAGGCTAAGAATAGTCAGAAGAATACCACCGACCCGGCAAATAAGAATACCAAGCTGGGTAAGCAGCTCTTTGAGAAAGGCGACTATGATCTAGCTATTGACGCTCTTATTCAAGCCACCTACTTTGCTCGTAACGGCTATGCTCCTGAGGCTTTTTATTATTTGGGCAAGAGCTACATGGCCAAAGGCGAATATCTTAAGGCCTATGATGCTTTGAAGAAGCATCTGAGCCAGAATGTCTCGGGCGATGGTTGGGGCAATGTTGCCATGGTGGAGACCCTTGCCGCCCTTAAAAGGTATCCAGAGGCCGCACCTTATGTAGCTTTCTCATTGACCGCGGCCACCTATGAATCGCCCCTCTATCGTGCCGCCCACGTAGCCGCTGGCAAATTGGACGATGCTCAGGGGAATTATTCTTCCGCCTGTGATCATTACCGCAATTCTCTTGGTGACGAACCTTGGACGTTCTATGACGGCTGGATTGGGTTTTGCGAAAGCCTTATGAAGATGAAAAAATGGACCGAGGCCTATAAGTATCTCGACAGAATGTTGACTACAATCAAAACCGTCAAGGGCTTAGATTACGAACGGGTGCACCTTGATATCGGTATCTGCCTACTCGCCAAGGGTAATCACCAGGGTGCTATTGATCATTGGCACCAATGTCTTGAATACAATCACGATAATAAAGAAGCACATCTGCAATTGGCTATGCTCCTAGAGTCTGAGAACCATTTTGCCTCAGCAATAAAAGAGTATCGAAGTTTTGTGCGCCTCAGCGATGATCCTAAAAATCATGCACCAGACAAAGAAATGCGTTCTAAGCAAGTAGAGACCCGTATCGCTTTGCTAGAAGAAAAACTCAATGCCGAGGTCGCTCCAACCCGCGCCCAAATGACGCCATACATGCTTATGCAAGAAAAGAAAGCTGAGCAAGATCGCATCCGCCAGCAGCAGCAAGAGCAGCAAAGGCAGATGGAAGAGCAAATGAAGACTTTGCCCAAAGATGCAGGGTTCTAATTACCTGTGGTAATTTTTCTGTTCTGATGGCTGGAAAGCTGAGGTTGAGTACTTATAGCCTGGTGGAACAGAGAAGAGCGTGGCTTTAGGTTGACGCGAAATGTAGCGAGTTAGGGTGGTGGTGGTTTTGCTGTTTGGAGCGGAGCTTATCACTAAGCAGCCTGTTCTCGCGTTGAACCATGACTCAACTGGTGCGTTTTTGTCGCCGTTTGAATAAGTGCGATAGCCTCGGCAGGGCATACCGTAGATTGTTTTAGTGCCTAGTTCTTCGGCGTTGTTGCTTTTGAACATTTCTTCGTCAAATTCTTCCAGGCCTTTTGTGCTTAAGTTATTACTCAAGTACATTCTCTCCTGCTCTTGCAGGAAGTAACGCTTTTTGTTGGGAAAGTCGAAGATGGTAGCACCAACCGTGGTGCTGTGTGGCATGGTTGATTCGTGGCGTACCTTGCCCTTGCCATCGCAATAGACATATAAAATTGATAGGCCAGAAGGGCTTCTCCGCTCATATGCGGCTTCGTAGGGTACGCGGGGGAAGGTCTTCGCCAAGTCTCTGGTTGGCAGATTTGAGTTGGCTTCAAATTTTGTCACTTGTGAGTAGACAGTCATGCCGATGATAAAAGCTAGCACCACCCATAGTGGTGCGGTGCGAGCGCTAAAGAGATTCCCGGGCGAGAGCGAATTCATAAAGACAGTTTCTTCTTCTTCATGGTGACTGAGGCGGTGAACTTTTCTACGGTGTTCAGACCTTCGCTGTCACCCTTAATTACGGTGCCCGTAATTACTAAAATCCGACCCCGAGTATAAGGCATCAGGTAGTTAACCTGACATATTTCGCTTTCACCCAACTTGCCTGTATGCATAAGTCGCGCGCAATTAACGCCAGACGGCAGTTTGAGCATTTCGTTGCTGACGAGTTTGAATTCGTCGCATTGCTTGGGCAGTTCGTCAACCATTTCTGCGCTCATTTTGCTGAGGCTGCCTTTGGCTTGCTGGTCGGCCAGAACGATGTTGCCCTTGCCTTCGCTTTGCTGCTTGACGAGAATATCGTGCGGATACATGGGGTTTTGAGTGACTTGCCAGCCCGGTGGCAAAATGTACGAGAAATTCTTTGAATAGTCGGTTTGGTAGAGGTCGTGTTTGTCGCTCTGGGCGTTAGTCTTGTCAATCTGATTCTGCAGGGCGTTGCGGTTATCTTTGGGGGCAGCCCCTTGCTTGTTTTTTGCCTCTGCGCAGCCAACACTTAAGGTTGCTAGGCCGACCATGGCCACTAGCGATGAGCGAATTAAGCTGGAAATCAGGCGCAAGTTTGGCGAGGTAAAGCTGGTCATAAGAACCTAGTCTACTTGAGGAATATCTGACGCATTTGTAGCACAAACGGCTGAAACTTAAGCCCAGCTTACCGAAAATATAGAATTGCCAACGCTTTGAGAAGTGTTGTGACGGTCTCTTCTGGGGTTTACCCTGGGTTATGCTTGAGTTGGCAAGGGAATATTTATATGACCTACTGTCCGGCTGAGCGGGAGGCTGAGGAGCTAGAGAATGCACCTGTTAGACGAAGTCACGCCTGCTATCGATAGTGCTGCCGCTGTGGGCGCTGAATTGCTGCCGAGGAGCGGAATTGTCGTTTCTGGCATCACCAAGACATACAAAGGGGGCAAGGTTAAGGCCCTCAATAATCTTTCCCTCGAAATAAGGCCAGGAGAGGCCCTTGGCCTGGTGGGGCCTAATGGCGCTGGCAAAACTACCCTTCTTAGTTGTTTGATGGGCTTTCTACTGATTGACTCAGGCTCAATTCTTATAGACGGTGAAGCTCCGGATGCCCTAGCTACGAGGCGTGTATTGGGCTACTTGCCTGAGCGGCTAACCTTCGACCGCTGGATGACCGGCCGTGATTACATGCAGTACCACCATGAACTCGCTGGAATGCCGGAAGCCACGCGCAAATTAGATTGCGAGGCCTTGCTGGAGAAAGTTGAGCTACACCCTTCAACCTGGTCTGTAGCCGTTAAGAAATATTCAAGAGGTATGCTACAGCGCTTAGGCTTTGCCCAGGCCCTGGTCGGCAAGCCCCGTTATTTGTTGCTCGATGAACCGGCTTCGGGTATGGACCCCCATGGCGTGATGATAGTGCGTCAATTGTTGAAGACTCTCAAAGAAGAAGGTTTAACAATTCTGCTTAACTCCCACCAGCTTGACCAGATTGAGAAGGTCTGTGACCGCGTCATTTTTATCAAAGCAGGCACAGTCAGTCGGGTTGAAGATCTCAACAAGAAAATTGAGCAAGAAGAGCACTTGCTGATTCGCTGGTTGTCTTCAGCTACTGAACTGAGGGGCGAGGATTTTGGCAGGGTAGCGCAAAAAGAGTGCTTGGCTATCACTGAGGTCAATTCTGATTACGCTAGGGTTAGCACTGCTGGCAGTGCGGCTACGGTTAAGCTAATCAAAGCACTTGTTACTGCTAATTTTCCCATCAGCGAAGTGAGACCAGAAGATACCAGGCTTGAACGTCTCTTTATAAAATCTAGCCAAGAGGAGCCAACCGCATGAACCGAGCCGTTTGTATCACCACTTGGCGCGAGTTTGGCGCTAATAAAGTAAGGGTGATTTTGCTCACTCTGCTTTTCCTCGGACCAATCGTGACCTTTACGATGCAGCGCTGTGGCAACCCTGAGGCCCTAAACGCCGATCTGTTATCTCATCCGATGATGGCCAGTTTCTTTACTCTGCTCTGGGCATCAGGAGTGA
>JAUPUU010000424.1 GCA_030917395.1 Cyanobacteriota bacterium erpe_2018_sw_21hr_WHONDRS-SW48-000092_B_bin.40 | reverse complement strand
TGATTTAGATTGCTTGCTAAATCGAATAGTCTGCGTCGTTTTTGACTGGTATCGCTACTTTCGATAGCGAAGTCTAGGCGCATTTTCTTCACAGCGGCTTCAGTTTGTGCCACTGCTTTCAGTAACTCTTCGCTTGTCGCGGCTCTCCAGACAAATAGTTCGGCGGGCCATGCTTCTAAAGCTGGAGCCGATTCGCCTGAGCATGGCGGTACATATTCCTCAAGAACGGCATGGAAATTCGTGCCACCAAAGCCGAAGGCACTGACTCCTCCGCGTCTTGGTGTATCAGCTTGAGAGTGCACCCAGGGGCGACATTCGGTGTTAACGTAGAAGGGGCCTTCCGAGAACTTACAGGCTGGGCTGGGCTCGGAGACGTTGATAGTTGGTGGCAGCACTTTGTGATGCAGTGCTTTAGCAATTTTGATAATAGAAGCTAGACCGGCAGCGGCTTTGCTGTGGCCGATATTGGTTTTTACGGAACCGATGGCGCAACTTTCTATCTCTGCGCCAGAGCTTCTAAACACATTGGTTAGAGCTTCTACTTCTGCTTTGTCACCAGCCACGGTGCCTGTGCCGTGGGCTTCAACTATTTGAACAGATGCTGGTGAAACGCCTGCATCAGAGTAGGCTCTATGCAGAGCGAGCATTTGTCCCGCTGGACGTGGTGCTGTCAAACTTAAATCACGACCATCGCTGGAGCCGGCAATACCTTTAATTACGGCATATATGCGGTCACCGTCTCGCTCGGCATCGCTGAGGCGCTTCAGTACAAGAATGGCAATGCCTTCGCTGATAGCAATGCCATCGGCCTTGGCGTCAAAAGTTTTGCAGCGGCCGCTCGGTGAGAGTGCGTGGGTTTTGCTAAAGCTCAGGTAGTCGCCTGGCTGGTTGTGGGTATCGGTAGCGCCCAATAAAACCACATCGCTGGCGTGAGAGCGCAGATCGCTCACCCCTACATATAGTGCCGCAAGCGAGCTGGCGCAGGCGGCATCGATGGAGAAGTTGATGCCTTTCAGGTCGAAGCGATTGGCCACACGACCAGCAGCAACGTTTCCGAGATATCCAGCAAATGAGTCTTCAGTCCACTCTGGCAAAACGGCCTTTATCTGATCGGTGGTTTCTTCATCTAGACCATCGAGCTTCCAGCCTAGCATTGAGCGTAGTGAATACAATGCTGTGATTGGACCATGGCCAGCATTAGCGAGAATGACTGAGGTTTTGTCGCGAGGGAATTTGCGCTCATTGTAGCCAGCGTCGAGCAAAGCGCTGCGAGCGGCTTCAAGAATGAGCACCTGCATTGGATCGATCGAATCTAAGCTGCTTGGCGGAATGCCATATGGTGCTGGATCGAAGACCACTTCGCTAAGGAAGCCGCCCCATTTTGAAATGATTTTGTCCCGCGCAAGAGGATTGGCGTCGAAGTAGTTTTGCCAGTCGAAGTGAGATTTGGGAATTTCTGTAATTGAGTCGACTTTATTGAGGATGTTATTCCAGTAGGTTTCGACATCATTGCTCTGCGGAAATTGGCAGGACATGCCGACGATAGCAATAGGCTCTTGCTTGTGAGTGACGTTAGCCAACTCCGAAGCATCAAGCATTTGCTCTTGTATCTGTTTTTCAGCGCGCTTAGCCAGTAGGTTATGTCCATCAGCCGAGATGTTGTGATGCAACTCAGTACTGGACAGCACTTTGTCGTGCAAGGCTGCCACTTGGCCAATCATATACATGCCTTCTTGCCACTGCTGCTCGTCAGGAATGGTAGCAAGCTGGCTAGAATTACCTCTGCTTAGACCTTTGCTTGCTATGCGCAGGCGGCCCAGGTTCATCAATTCTAGTTCTTCGCGAATTTCATCGCGACTTTTGTTCTGGCCTTGCAATTCAATGCGGCGGCTATCGAAAATTTCTTTATATGGCGAGTTAATGCATCGAATCGAATGTCCTGGACCGGTTTCTAGCAATACCGTTTGATCGCATTGCAGGGCCGCCTGTTGGAACTTATTGACTATGGCGCCAGTGCTCACGGCTTCTTCGGTGAACAGGTAAGCTGTTCCTACTAAGAATCCAACTTTGATGCCACGAGCACTTAGGGGTGCCGTTAGTGTCGCTACCATCGCCGCCGATAGGCCATCATGGATGCCGCCAGCAAACAATACATGGAAGGCTGAAGCGTTATCGCGAGGACCAATGCTGTCGAGCATCACTTCGATCATCGACTGCCATAAAACAAAGCTTGAACGCGGCCCAACGTGACCACCGCACTCTTTTCCTTCAAAAATAAAGCGGCGGGAACCCATTTCGATAAATGATTTGAGCAGAAGTGGTGATGGCACGTGTAAGTAGGTTTTTGTACCTGCTTCTTCCATGGCCTTGGCTTGATCTGGTCTGCCCCCAGCAATGAGCGCAAATGGCGGCTTGAATTTGTCGACCACGGCCATTTGTTCTTGTCGCAAGGCCGGCGGTACAAAGCCTAGAAGACCAACTCCCCAGGGCATGGTGCCAAGCTTCTCACTGGTCTCTTGCAAGAGCTGCTCGATCTCGGCAGCACGCATCAAAGAGAGAGCCAAGAACGGTAAACCGCCTGCTTTGGCTACTTCATAGGCAAAATCGCTGTTATCACTAACCCTGGTCATGGCACCCTGCACGATTGGGTAGCGAGTGGCGTGGGATTTTGCTAATTCTGAATTTTCAGCCAGTACGGATGACTTGCTGGCAATGGCAACTTGTTGGCTTACCTGCTGCCTTATGGCATCAATTACGCCAGCGACCGTGCCGCCTACTCGAGCAAAATGCCCGGCGAAACAGGCGTCTTGGCCAATCACCCAGAGTTGATCGTCTTCATCAGCGTCGGCAGCGGTTGTGCCTTGTAGGGCGTGCACAAGGGCGTAGCTGTTTTGGCTGAGTAGGGCAGTTTGCAGTTGCGCTAGTCGAGCTGAACCATTTTCGGCGAACAATCTGAACAATCCATCTGGACCATTCAAGACAGTGGTTTCGCTACCATCAAGCTTTTCTAGACGCTGGCGCGCTTGCGGAGTAATTAGTGAATCGCGACAGAGGTAAAGCTG
Organism: Cyanobacteriota bacterium erpe_2018_sw_21hr_WHONDRS-SW48-000092_B_bin.40; assembly: GCA_030917395.1. Classification (GTDB taxonomy): domain Bacteria; phylum Cyanobacteriota; class Vampirovibrionia; order Obscuribacterales; family Obscuribacteraceae. The sequence continues at coordinate 174 of JAUPUU010000424.1, read as the reverse complement.
GGCATCGAGCACGATGCCGCTGGCACCGGCGGTCACGACTGCCGCGGCCGAATGCAAGCCTATGCCACCCTGGGCCCAAACTGGCAGTGAAAGATTGGCAACAAACTGCTGAACTAAGACAAAAGTCGTGCCGTCGCCGATGCGACCAGCGCCTTCGTGACCCTTGGCAATTAC
>JAUPUU010000423.1 GCA_030917395.1 Cyanobacteriota bacterium erpe_2018_sw_21hr_WHONDRS-SW48-000092_B_bin.40 | reverse complement strand
GAAATCAGTAGTCGAAGTCGATGAGCCCAGCAGTTCACGCGATTCAGGAGATGGACAAAATGCAAAGTGAACCTGAGCATCAGGCTCAGAGCCATGAGAAAAAGAGTTTCTTGGAGGGGCTTAGGCACAATATCTGGGGCGTGGTAACGCTTGTAATTGTGGCAGTCGCTTGTTTCTTTATTGTGCAAATGTTTAAAAAACCGGGACAGATGAGTGTCTTGGAATCGCAGGCCATGGACATGAGCGTCATGGTGCCACCAAAAGGCGCCGTTCCTGTTGCCATTGCGCGGGCCACAGTAGAGCCTATATCGGGCTCAGTGACGTATACCGGGACAATCCAAGCCTACACCGACGAAGACGTTTATCCTCGTGTCACCGGTCGTGTAGTGAAGATGCTTGTCTATCCAGGCGATAGCGTCAAAAAAGGTCAGCTTTTGGTACAGCTTGATGTCGCTGGAAGATCTGAATACGCCAATAAGCGCATGGAGGCTGCCAGCGCTGAAGATGCTGCCATGCATAATGCCGGTATCGCCAAATCAGAATTTACGCAGAAGAAATACGAGCTTGAAGCTGCGAAAGAGGCACAAATAGCCACTGAGAAAGGGCTCGCCGAAGCCCAAGCTAATTTAAATTACTGGAAGCCCGAACTCGTAAGACAAAATAATCTGCTGCAATCGCAAGTAGTTTCTCTTGATGAATATCAAAAAGAGCTAGCTCAACTTAATGTTGCACAGGCTCAGTTTGAACAAGCTCAAGCCAAACAAAGAGAAGCTAAGAACACAAAGTTGGCTGCTCAAGCTGCTCTCGATACCATGATCCATCACGTTGGGCACCAATATTCGCAAGCCAAACAAGCTGAAGCAGCACTGCGGTATGCCACTGTCTACGAAGATTACACTCGCATTCTAGCTCAAGAAGATGGAGTCGTCACCAAGAGGTTAATCAGCCCCGGTGTGGTAGTAAATCCAGGCATGATGCTTTTGAAAGTTGCCCATATCAAACAAGTCAGGGTGCAGGCAGAAGTGGCCAGTGAAGACTCAGACAAAATAGCTCTGGGCAACAAGGTTTACATCAAAGGATCGCAAAATTCGTCACAAGAACAGATTGCGAAGATAACTTCCATTTTCCCGGCTGCCGATCCTGGCAGTCGAACAATCACAGTAGAAGCTCTTGTAGACAATGTCGTAAAAATACAGCCTCAGTCTTCAACCCCAACAGATTCACACCTCTCCTTTCAATATTTGCCTGGGCAATACGTCGTGATGCGCATTTCGACAGGTGAGAGAAACGCTCTAACAGTCCCAACCAGTGCCATTATTTGGAAGGAAGGCAAGGCGAAAATATGGAAAGCTGGTTCTGCACAAGCGTTTTCTGAGTACAAAAAATATCAGTGTCCGATGCATCCAGAGGTTGTTTCTGACAAACCGGGAAAATGCCCGAAGTGCGGCATGGAGCTAAAGCTTGTCGAGCTGAACGAAGCGAAAAAAGATTCGCAAGTTGCTAAAACTGAGTACACCTGCACCATGCACCCGGAAGTGATCACAGATGCACCAGGAAAGTGTCCAAAATGCGGCATGCCACTTGTTGAAAAAGAGCGTGGTGGCAAGAATCAGGCAAATTTGGTTGATATCGTCACCGGATTGACCAATCCCGATAAGACCGAAGTGATATCGGGCTTGTCAGCTGGAGACCAAGTTGTCTATGCCGGTTACGCCAATCTACAGCCCGGTGTCTCTGTTATTGCTACTGACTGGAATGACGCCGGACCCGTTACTTTGCCGAAGGCGTCAGAGGTCCAGGGCAACAGGCTTGACGCTTCAAATAATTGGACCCACGAACAAATGTCTGGCGAACTTATGTTGAAAGTCTCGCTTCAACCAGCTAAAGGCGGCAGCAATGTTACTGTCGTTGAAGTAAGCAAGCACGGTGGTGGCCCGGTTTCTGGCGTGGCTATTGGCGGGAAGACCTCTATGCCCGGTATGGGTGACATGGCTGGTCCTGACTTGCATGGCACTACTGGCGGTGACGGAAAGGCTCAGCTGAAAAGCGATCTTTCAAGCGGCCTCTGGCGATTGAAACTAACTATCAGTCCTCCTGGAACAGCTCCCGTCGATACGACGCTTGACGTTGAGGTGCCTTAATCGTGGCTACAAGCGAGAAAGACAGCCTCATTAGCAATCGCAAAGTCCACGCCGGTGGCTTTAACGTGACTGCCTGGTCGATTGATCACCCTTACACAATCGCTGCCTTCTACATGGCTATGGTGATTCTGGCATTTGTAGCTATCGGCTTTTACATGCCGAAGCGATTGATGCCTTATGTTCAAAGTCCGATGATTGGCGTAATCAGCATGCAGCCAGGGTTATCTGCTGAGGAGATGGAGACTTTTATAAGCAAGCCCATAGAAGAGCGCATGGTTGATATTCGAGGAGTGCGCTTCATTCGCTCGACCTCGCAAGAAGGATTTTCAATGGTCTCCCTTGAATTTCCCTACGGCACAGACATGAAGCGCGCACTAGTAGAGACACAAGCTCTAATGAACGTCGTGCAAGCCGACTTGCCAGTCACTGGTGCCAACCTCAAGCCAAGCTGGGTTTTGTTTATTGACCCGCTCAACTTACCTGTGCTCACTTTCAATTTGACGGCACCTGGTTGGGACCCGGTAAAGCTCAGAGAGCTGGCCGATAACGACATTACCAACAGACTAAAAAAAGTGCCGGATGTCTGGTCTATTTATGCTTTCGGTGGATACAAGCGGCAGCTCCAGGTATTAGTTGATCGCAACAAATTAGCTGGATTTGGTCTGTCGATTTTAGACGTGCGAGATGCCCTAGACAGACAAAACGTAGCAAAACCAGCTGGTCGCCTGACAAGTGGTGGGGAGGAGGCTATTGCTCGAATAGACACTCTTGCCAGGGGCGCACGGCAGGTGGAAAGCTATCCGATCAAATCAATCGGTGATCGAGTCATTTATGTCAAAGACATCGCCCGGGTAATCGACACTTACTGGGAAAAACGCGCCGCATATCATCATGTTCATAAGGACAAGATCGAGCCAGGTATAGAAATAAGTGTCATTCAAACTCCTGAAGCTAGTTCTCCTGTGGTTATAGCGGGCATCAAAAAAGAGATCGCTGCTCTGGAGAAAGATTATCCAGGCATACATTTTGAAGTCAGCTACGATAATTCACACTTTGTCAGTATCCTGCTGCGCAACATGTTGGAAGAGCTTGGCACCGCCAT
>JAUPUU010000422.1 GCA_030917395.1 Cyanobacteriota bacterium erpe_2018_sw_21hr_WHONDRS-SW48-000092_B_bin.40 | reverse complement strand
GGGGCGCTCGGCAGAAACTTGGTCTAAAATATGACAGTCAAGTGGTTCTTTCGCTATGGCTGGTAGCGGCAGCCCGGCTGCTAATATCCATTTGCCAGAGGGGTTTTCGCCATTCCATTTTTGCAGGAGAGCGAGTACGTCGTCTCTGTTTTTTGCTGAGTTTAAGCGGCACTGCAACAGCTCGACGCCACCCTCGGCCAGGTGTACATGGCTGTCGTGAAAGCCCGGCATGATCAGCTTTGCCTTGGCATCAAAAATTTTGGTTGCCGGGCCGGCTAATTTTAGGGCCTCTTCGTTACTGCCAACTTGAGCGATCTGGCCGTTGCGAATTGCCAGAGCGTTTTGCCACTGTGGCTGTGCGCTGGTATAAATCTTGGCATTGGTGATGATCAAATCGGCCTGGGCGGCGGCGTTTCTTGCTGGCTTAGCCCAGGCTAGTTCTTGTGAAACATTGTTAGTGATGCCGAGAAGGGCTAGACAAAGACCTAGTTTAAGGCCGCTTGGCGCCATTTGAGGCAGCAGCTGAAATGTGATTTTCGGCACAGTTGTCTTCCTGCAATTACTAGTGCGATAGTTCTAGCAACTATTATGGTGCAGGGCAATAGAGATTGTTTTTTTAGCTAGTGATTTTCGGCTAAATAAGCGCTTTTGAGCGCTACGTAGGCAATAACGCCGTAGATGGCAAAGAGAATGAGAAATCCAATTAGCGGAAATTTCATTGCCACTTTGAAAAAAGGACGAATTAGCATGTCAAAGAGGACAATTCCGGTAGCAGCGCTCATTGATGAAACCTGTTGTTTTAGTCGTTTGTTGATAGATATCAGCATGGGGCCGTCAGGTTAAGCTCTGGTTAAGGGCTTGCCTTGTAGTACGAAATATTGCGAGCTGCTCGAAGGTAGTTGTTTGCTTAGTTAGCTTTGATGCCGCTAACGAGGATATCAACACAGGTCTGCAGGCGCTCAACCAGTGAGTCTCGGCAGCCTAGCTGTAACCATGACATTTTTTCGCTGAAGCTCATGAGCGCAAGATAACGGCCAATACGCTTAGCGTCTATGTCTGCCCGTAGTTCTCCGCTCTCAATGCCCCGTTCCAAAATGTCGATCATGGCTTGGGCTGCAGGGCATTCATTCTCGCTATCGGCTGGCGAGCAGGTGCCAAGTGGCAAGGTCTTCTCTGTGAGAAGTACTTTGAATAAGTCACTGTTTTCTTCAGTCCAGCGGCCGAGGTCGCTTGCTAAAGTCTTGAGAGTGGCCACGGCTCCGGCATTTTTGTGTTCTGGTTGATTAATACGCGCTAAAGCGCTTTCTAGTACACGGTTGTGCAGACCGGTTAAAAGATCTTCTTTGGCTTTGAAATAGCCGTAGAAAGTGACTTTAGAAACTTGGGCTAAGTCTGCGATTTGATCGACAGTGGTTTCTCCATAGCCGCGCTCACGAAAGAGTTTTTCGGCGGCATTGAGCAAGCTCTCTTTTGTACTGGCTTTCTTCTTTTCGCGCAGACCAGGCACTTTGAATCTCCCACTGAGGACATTTTAACCCTGAAGGTTATCTTACTATGGTACAGTTCTTTACTGCGGTAAAGAAATTTCTGCTTATCTATGTACCGGGCCAGCGAAGCATATTCTATGCAATTTTATTCGACAGTTAGTGAGTTTTTGTCGATTGACATCGGGCCAGGGGCTGGAAATTTTCATAACATACCTTTCCATTTGGTTAGCAATTTGTAGATATCAACTAAACTAAGATCGGCTCTTTGAGCTGACTAATGTCAAAGGAAACCCACTGTGAGAATTCAAACCTCTCAACTTTTGCAATATTCCAGCTGTTTAGCTTCAATTATTGGTTTTGCCCTGTTGCCACTGACGCTCTCTGGCTGTCAGCGTGACGAGTCGCAAGGGGCAGCACCGCCACGGGCTACTCCAGTGAAGATTGCGGTGGTTATATCTAAGCCAATTAGTGAAACCTCCACCTATGTTGGCACACTAAAATGCCGCAAATCAGTGACTATCAGGCCGCGTGTGTCTGGTTATCTCACTCAAATTTATGTACGCTCTGGCGATATTGTTAAGGCTGGCTCTCTGTTACTAGAGGTTGATCCCGCTAAAGAGCAAGAAGCACTCAATACTCAGCTAGCTTCGCTCGAATCAAACAAGGCTGAGAAAACCAGTGCTGAAGAGAAATTGCGTTCTCTAAAAGCCGATCGCACAGCTAAAGTTGCTAATTTAGAATTTGCTCGCAGCCAACACAAGCGCTATTCCGACTTGAGCAAAGAAGGGGCTGTTGCTCAAGAGAGCGTTGATCAGTACTCCAATCAACTTAAGGCCGCTGAGGCCGATTTAAATTCGATTGATGCGCAGATTCGCTCACAAGAAGCAGTCATTAATAAGTCAAGTAAACTGCTGCAGCAGAGCGACTCGCAGACGAAGCAAGAACGGTTGCAGTTGGCCTATCACCATGTCTTATCGCCATTTGATGGTGTCGTTGGTGATATTCCTGTCAAGCTGGGTCAATATGTCGAGCCTTCTAGCGACCTCACCACTATTGACCAGAGCCGCCCCTTAGAAGTCTATGTCTATGTGCCAGCAGAGCAAGCCTCGCGCTTGCGCAAAGGCATGTCGATGAACATGATCGATAGCGATGGTAAATCTTTGGGTGACTGCTCTATTTTCTTCATCTCCCCTCAGGTCGATGATCGCAATCAGTCAGTGCTAGTCAAGGCTTTGTTCGCCAATGAGGCTGAACAACTGCGTTCTAATCAACAAGTGACAACCAAAATTGTTTGGGAAACCAAACAACGCTTGATGGTGCCAACTAATTCAGTCACCCACATTAGTGGTCAGGATTTTGTCTTTGTGGCCACAGAAGAAAAGCCAGGCAGTGGTTTCTATGTCGCTAAGCAAAGACCAGTACAGCTTGGCGACATCTACGAGAACAATTATGTTGTGCAAGGCGGGCTAAAAGGTTCGGAGCAGATTGTTGTTTCTAATGTGCAGAATCTCTACGAAGGGGCTGCCCTGGCTGCAGGTAAGTAATGTTTGTTGATTTCTTTATTCGTCGGCCAATCTTCGCCACAGTTTGTGCCCTGATTATTATTCTTGCTGGTGTCGTCAGTATTCCTACTTTGCCATTGGCCGAGTATCCAGACATTTCACCGCCAAAAGTTTCGGTGACCTCTACCTATACTGGTGCTTCTGCCGAAGTTGTGGAATCGGCCGTAACCACGCCGCTTGAGCAAGCCATTAACGGTGCTCAGAGCATCAAATATATTACTTCTACAAGTGGCAATGACGGCACTTCTACAATCAATATCAATTTCGATTTGGGCCGCGATGTTGACCTTGCTGCCGTTGACGTGCAAAGCCGCATCTCATCAGCTCAGGGACGCTTGCCAGAAGAGGTGAAGAGGACCGGTGTCACTGTTGCCAAAGTCTCTAATTCGTTTGTTCTAGCTATCGGTATTCTTACCCCCGATGACCGCTATTCTAGCCAGTTTCTAAGCAACTATGCCGATGTCTACATCAAAGACGCCCTTAAGCGCGTAAAAGGTGTGGGCGATGTGCGCATTTTTGGCGAACGCAAATATTCAATGCGCATCTGGTTAGACCCGACAAAGTTGGTTAATAAAGCTGTCACCCCGCAAGACGTAGTAGCTGCAATAGCCGAGCAGAACGTCCAGGTAGCGGCCGGTCAAATTGGTCAGGCACCACTGCCACCTGGTCAGCTTTTCCAAATGAGTATCAGGGCTCAAGGTCGCCTGAAGAATGCTGAAGAGTTCGAGAATATAATTATTCGTAACGGCTCAGATGGCCAGCTCGTGCGGCTCAAAGATGTAGGGCGGGCCGAGCTTGGCGCTGAAGATTATGGCAATGTGGTGCGCTTTAGAGGTAAGGAAGCTGTCGGTATCGGTGTATTTCAAAGGCCTGGCTCTAATGCTCTTGAGATAGCTAGTGGTGTTCGTGCTGAGATGGAGCGCTTGGCTAAGCGTTTTCCTCCGGGTATGAAGCATGAGTTTGCTTTTGATACCACCCTGTCGGTGCGTGAGTCAATCAAAGAAGTATTGATAACTTTAGCTCAAGCTATTGCCTTGGTGGTGCTAGTTATATTTGTCTTCTTGCAGAGCTGGCGCTCGACTCTCATTCCTGTGATTACCATTCCAGTTTCACTGATTGGTACTTTCGCCGTGATGAAAGTGCTCGACTTTTCTATTAATACTCTGACCTTATTTGGTATCACCCTTGCTACCGGATTAGTGGTTGACGATGCCATTGTTGTCATAGAAAACATCACGCGTTTCATTAATGAGAAGCACATGCCAGCCAGGGAGGCCGCTTCTGCTGCTATGGCTGAAGTGACTGGTGCTGTCATTGCCATTTCACTAGTGCTCGGTGCGGTGTTCGTGCCCGTGGCGTTCTTCCCTGGTACCACCGGGCAACTCTATAAACAGTTTGCTTTAACCATTGCCATTTCGGTTGCTATTTCTACTTTTAATGCCCTCACCTTAACTCCGGCCCTGTCAGCTTTATGGCTGAAAGAAGGTGTTCATGGGGGAGGTAAATTCTTTAAGCCAATCAACTGGGTGATTGACTCGACCCGCAATTTTTACACGGCAACTTTGGCTCTGGTACTCAAAGTTAAGCCCCTTGTGCTGATTGTGTTCACGCTCTTGATTGGTGGCACCTATTGGCTTTCAAAGGAAGTACCAACCGCTTTCATCCCCAATGAAGACGTGGGCTATTTCATCGTTATTTTGCAAGCCCCAGAGGGCGTTTCAGTCAATTACACTTTGAATGTTCTGAAGAAACTAGAGAAGGAGCTTGACCACTGCCCGGAGATTGTCTCGTCCTTTGGTATTGCTGGCTTTAGCTTCTCTGGCACAAACCCCAACAACGGCATTGTTTTCTGCAGTCTTAAGCCCTGGCATGACCGCCACGGCGAGGAACACAGCCTTGGTGGCATCATAAACCGCCTGCGTGGTCCGTTTGGCGCTATCACTGAGGCCATGGTTATCCCAGTCAATCCTCCTGCTATTCAGGGTTTGGGCAACTTTGGTGGTTTTGCTTTCGAATTGCAAGATCTTTATGGTACTGATATCAGTCGCTTAGCCCAGACTACTATGCAAGTGATGATGCAGGGCAATCAAGACAAGCAGTTGCGCGGTGTCTTCTCTACCTTTACGGCCAGCAGCCCTCAGCTCATTGCCGAAGTGCTGCGGGACAAAGCCAGGGCCATGAACATCTTGATTGGCGATATTTTCAGTACTCTGCAGATATTTCTTGGCTCACAGTACGTCAACGATTTTGATTTGGGCAATCGCATATATCGTGTTTATGTGCAGGCCGATGCCTTGTTTAGAGCTAATCCACGCAACATTGACGAGTTTTATGTGCGTTCTCAGACCGGCCAGATGGTGCGCATGAGTAACCTTGTCAAAATTGAGCGCACCACCGCAGCACAGACTATTAATCACTACAATCTCTTCCGTTCAGCCGAAGTTAACGGCTCAACAGCGCCTGGAGTTAGCTCTGGTCAAGCCATTGCGGCGATGGAGAGCCTGGCTAAACGCGTTTTGCCACAAGGTATGAGCTATGAGTGGTCTGGTATTTCGCTAGAAGAAAAAGAGAGTGGCCCCCAGGGTACTATTCTGTTTGTGCTCGGCATCATTGTAGTTTTCTTGGTACTGGCGGCTCAGTATGAGAGCTTTGTCGACCCTGTCATAATTCTGTTGTCTGTGCCGCTAGCTATGATGGGGGCGCTTTTAGCTCAATATCTGCGCCATCTAGATAATGACGTTTTCTGTCAAATAGGACTAGTAATGCTGGTTGGCCTCGCCAGTAAGAACGCCATTCTTATTGTTGAGTTTGCCAATCATCTGAAGCTATCGGGCTTGAGCCCAGAAGACGCGGTTAAAGGTGCTTGCGAAACCCGTTTTCGCCCTATCTTAATGACCTCCCTGGCCTTTGTTTCTGGCATTCTCCCCCTAGTCTTTGCTACCGGCGCAGGGGCTGCCAGCAGGCACTCGCTGGGTACTGCTGTCTGCGGCGGAATGATTTTCTCGACAGTTTTGAGCTTGTATATTGTGCCCGTGATTTATCTTACGGTCGGAGCCATACGGGAGAAACTTATGGGTAAAAAGGCTGGGCCGGTTGCTGCATCTCCTAATAACTCTAAAACGCCGGCTGCCGCTGAGGCCCCTGCCCCTGAGGCGGTTGAGCCTGGGTATGACGGGCATAGCAATTAGAGCTAGGGCCTTAAAAAAATAATTTTTGCAATTGAACTTTTTTGAAAGCGCAAGCGTATTAGTAGTCAATCAGGTTTTTTGGACTGCTTTGAGGTTTCTATGAAGGTTCTTACGTCACATAGCAAGATTGTTGCCTTTGCTGTCATTTCGGCTTTAGTTTTGCCGGCTTCATCTCTGCTTACCCTGCCTATAAGCGGCTTGCCTGTTACTGCGGCGCAGGCGGCTGAGAGCACTGATAGTGCGCAGATAACCCATGTTCTCAATCGCCTTACCTATGGCCCTCGCCCTGGCGATTTTGAAAAGGTGCGTAGTCTTGGGGTGCAGCGCTTTATTCAGGCCCAGCTAAATCCTTCCAGTATTGCTGAATCTCCCAAGGTGATAGCCCAACTAGAGCGCTCAGCCTCGGTGCGAACCGTGCCATCGAGTCAGCTTTTGCAGCAATTTCAGGAGGCGAGGAAAGAGCGTAAGGCTGCCAAGAACAAAAAGGATGGCTTGGATACTGCCAGGGCCAATACCAACATAAGTAGCAGCAGTGGGCCCGTTATTAAGGAATTTGGCAAAAAGAGGGTGAAGACCCTCAACCGCGATGCAAGTTTGCGCAGCGAAGTTGAATCTGGGGTGGTTGAAACGAAAATTGTCAGGGCCGTAGAAAGCCCGAGACAGCTCAATGAGTTGATGGCTGATTTCTGGTTCAATCATTTCAATATTTCAATTGGTAAGGGGGTTGATAAGGTTTTGATTGGGCCCTATGAGGAGCAGGCCCTGCGTCCGTATTTGCTCGGTAATTTCCGCGATATGCTCGGTGCCACTATGCATCATCCGGCGATGATGTTTTATCTGGATAATGCCCAGAACACTAAAGCGGGCTATCAATCAGCCAATCCGAAGAACAAGAAGAATGGTCTTAATGAGAACTATGCTCGCGAGCTTTTGGAGCTGCACACATTGGGTGTCGATGGTGGTTACAGTCAAAAAGATGTGATGGAGCTGGCCCGAGTTCTTACAGGATGGGGCTTGCCTGGTGGTCGCAAAAACTCGGGCAACGGAGCCTACTGGGCTTCTTTTGATGAGCAGAGTCATGACTTTGGTGATAAGGTCGTCCTGGGTCAGACCATTAAAGGCAGCGGTGCAAAAGAAATTGAGCAGGTCCTCGACATGCTCTCTCGCCATAGTTCCACGGCTCATCATTTGAGCTTTAAACTGGCCCAATACTTTGTCGATGACAATCCTCCTAGTGCTCTTGTGGAAAAACTAGCAAGTAGCTATCAGCAGTCTGGTGGGAACATCAAGAGTGTTCTCAGTACTTTGTTTGCGAGCCAAGAATTCTGGGATGCTAAATATCAAAACAATAAGTTCAAAAGCCCATTTCACTATCTGGTCTCTTCTTTGCGAGCTACAGGCACGCCAATTAGACAACCTAAGCAATTAACAGCCTTCCTCAAGACCCAGGGACAACCTCTCTATGGCTGTTTAACCCCTGATGGCTATAAGAATACCAAAGAGGCCTGGTTGAACCCAGATGGTCTACTTAAGCGTATGGATTTTGCCTTGCGCCTGGCTGGGTATGCTGGCACGGCCGATTATCAATCTGTTCTGGGCACCGTTAATGGTGGCAATCTTTCGCCCCTGACCAGGCAGGCGATAGACAAAGCTCCGCCGGACCAACGAGTTGCTGCATTAATTGGTAGCCCTGAATTTATGAATTATTGAGGAGTATAAAATGAATCGTCGCGACTTTCTCAAAGCAGCTCTGCTCTCGCCCTTTGTTTTTCCTTTGCTCGGCCAACAAGGCTGGGCCTATAGAAATGCCAATGAAGACTTTGGGGCGCAAAAGCTTATTGTCGTGCTTCTGCGCGGGGGCATCGATGGCTTAAATGTTGTGGCGCCATACGGAGACAATCGCTATAAGCAAATCAGACCGACCATAGCCATGTCGCGCTCCTCCGGTTTGCTTGACCTCGATGGCTATTGGGGCATGCACCCCTCCCTAGCGCCTCTTAGTCCGCTTTGGGCTAATCATTCGTTGGCATTTGTTCATGCTTGTGGTTCCCCTGATAAAACTCGCAGCCACTTTGATGCTCAAGACTATATGGAGTCTGGTGTGCCCGGTCAGAAAGCAACAAGTACTGGCTGGATGAACCGGCTGGTGGGGCAGTTGCCTTCAAAGAATTCAGCTTTGCAAGCAATTAGCATAGGGCCTGTCTTGCCGCGTATCTTTGCCGGACCAAGTAGCATTGCTACGATTGCCAAATCTGGTAACTCTGGTGGCAAAGGAGGCGGTAAAGCGGGAAAGAGAATGGGGCGGCACATGCAAAGTCAGGCCAATGGCAACGTTCCTAGCGTTTTCACCGCCATGTATGGTGGTCGCAATGATGATATGTCTAAAGCTTTTGCTTCCGGAAAGTCTGCTCGCAGTAAGGTTGATGCCATCATGACCGAGGCGGCTGCTGAGCCACAAGAAGACATGGCCGCAATGACTAAAG
>JAUPUU010000052.1 GCA_030917395.1 Cyanobacteriota bacterium erpe_2018_sw_21hr_WHONDRS-SW48-000092_B_bin.40 | reverse complement strand
TAGTCCAGAATCAAGGCCTGAAGCTCCCACTGGAAGCAGTGAGAACGAACCAGCTATGCCATAGAGCTTCAGCAAGCTCCAAGAACCTCAAAGAAAATGACCAAAGAAAAAGGGAGGTTTAACCCTCCCCTTTAGCTTATTCAAACCACTTCGCAGTAGCCGTTGACTATTTTTTGTCGACGGTATCTTTGAATTCTTTGCCAGGTTGGAAAGCAGGTACCTTTTTGGCAGGCACTTTGATTTTCTCGCCAGGTTTTTGTGGATTGTTTGTTTCGCGAGCTTGTCTGTCACGGCGCAAGAATGTTCCGAAACCTACCAAGGTGACACGATCACCTTTGGCTACTACTTCGGTCACGACATCGGTGAAAGCGGCAAGCATTTCTTCGACGGACTTCTTGGTTGTGTTTGTACGAGCAGCGATTTCGGCAGCCAGTTCTGCTTTGTTCACAGAGATTCCTCCTAGTATCCGGTCCTAAATTCAAAAGTACAACATAAAGTGTATTCTGGGCGGTCTAATAACCACGTGAGGGACAAAGATACAGCACCTGTAAGGCTGACACAAGAGACTTGGCATAAATTGTCGCTCTTGATAAGCATTTGCCGTCATAATTGCCGTCATACTTGTAGAGAGGCCGCTTGCCAGGCGGTTTTTGCAGAGATGTCATTAAAGCTCAAAATAAGGGATAAAACGTGAAATATACTGCCGATTTTGTGCGTAAAGAGAAGTCATTAAGGGAACAAAGATAGTGTCAAATCCATTGAGTGGGGCTCCTTTGGGACCAATTAGCGTCGACGGTAAAACTATAGACGCCAGGGCGGCAGCATTTCTTGCCGCCAATGCCTGCGAGAGCAAATTAGCTCAATCAGTAGTGGTACTTGATGTGGCTTCGGTAACTGTTTTAGCTGAATATTTTGTTTTTGCTGGCGGTGAGTCGGCGGCTCAAGTTAAAGCTATTGCAAATGCCGTTGACCAGGCTCTTGGAAGCCATGATTTCAAGCGCAAGTCGATTGAAGGCATGAGCGAAGCCCGTTGGGTCTTACTAGATTACGGTTCGGTGATAGTTCACGTTCTGCAAGAAAAAGAGAGAAGCTTTTATAAAATCGAGCAGTTCTGGAACCATGCATTGATTGTTGATCGCCAAGAATGGGTAGAAGAATAAGCGTAGGGTAATTTTTGCGCTCGCTATAAGGGTGAGCGATCTGACGGAAATTCGTTGTTTGAGGCGTTTTTGAGGGACATTTGCTATGAGCTTTAGGACCAGGCTACAGGGGTTCGTCGATAGCCGGCAGAAAATTCAAATCTGGTACGGTATGGGTTGCCATAACACCGTCACCGGACGAGTTCTATCTGTTGACCATGACCACATTGACGTCGAGTCGTATTCGCATGAGAGCGACGGTCAGATTCATATTCGTCGCATACTAGTTCCTTTGCACTTAATTTTGCACATTGACATAACCTCTGCTGAGGTCAGTGAAGATGATGAAGGAGCGCTAGTAACCGAAAAGGAGTCTAAGGGGAGCGGTTCGTCAGTTTCCGTTATTGACCTTCCCGATGCTCCCCGTGGATACGCTGTACGGATTCTTTCTCAACTAAATTCGCAATATTCTAATCGCTTCTCTCGAATGACCGCCGGACCAGGCGGAATTTATTTCTCTTGTGACGGTTCTGTTTGGTTTATCGACGGTAATGGCCAATTGAGCGAGTACGCTCGCATTCGTGGCAATAGCACGATTTCAGGCCTGCGCTTTGACCGCAAAGGCGTTCTTTACGTCGCTACCATTCAGGGTACTGTTTACAAAATTGACCCCAACAAGTCAGGTCGTATTCTTGCTCAGCTTGATGGCAACCTTACGGGTGGGGGCACTTTCTTGTCTGATATCGCCATCGGTGCCAGAGAAGAAGTCTATGTCTCTAACTTCCCTTCAAACACTGGCGGCGTCTTTAAAATAGACAAGACTGGTGAGTATGAGGTTCTACTCGGTGGGCCAGGTCATGGCACCCAGGGCTTACTGCTTGAACGTGATGGCTTCCTCTGGTGTCTAGAACACGCCTCTGGTTGTGTGGTTAAACGCTCATTAGATGGCCGTGAAGTCGCTCGCATTCAAGTGGCTGAGTCAGAGAGCTTCAACTTTGCCGACGGCTACGATGGCAACTTGGCTATGGACAGCCTCGACCGGCTTTACATTACAGCCGGACGCGCTGGCACTGTCATCCGTGTCAATCGCGAAGGCCGCGCCGAAACTTTCCTCACCGGACTGGTTAACCCGACAGGTGTTGCTTTTGGTCACGATGGCGCTCTCTTCGTTCTCGAAGCTGGACGCTCAAGAGTGCTGAAAGTAGCGGCTCTCGACAAAACTGAGCGGAGTGAATCGGCTAAAGCCCTTTCTTAGGGTCGAAAACCTTAGGCTATTCAGCTTCGGCCACTCAACCTAACGTATTTCGTAAAACAAAAGTGTCAGATTTTCTTCAAAAAATCTGACACTTTTGTTTTTAGTTTAACGGTCGGCTTGCTTCTAGAAAGCCACCATCTTCAGTCTGAGACGTTATCTAGCTGAGATGATAACTATCGGAGCCGACAACTAGCTATTTGCTTATGCCCACTTCCCTATTTGGCAAGGCCAGCTAACTCACGACTTTCCTGTTCAGCTGCCACTGCGTCATGGCTGCTATACATTTGATCGATAAGTGACTTGTAGTTGCGGCCAACCACGTTGCGCTTGATCTTTAGTGTTGCTGTCAGTTCGCCAGCTTCAACTGATAACTCGTTGGCAAGAATGGCAAAGCGCTTAACCTGCTCATAGTCAGCTAGGTCTTTTGAGCGGGCCTGCAATTCTTTCTTGAGGAAGCCTAGCAGGGCTGCAGAGCGGCTCAAATCGAAGTAAGAATCGAATTCCCAGTTTCGCTCGCGGGCAAAGTCACAGGCTGCTTGTTCATCAAGTGTAATCAAAGCCACCAAATGCTTTTGCTTATCGCCGAAGACCACTGCTTGAGTGACAAATGGTACTGTCTTCAATACCGCTTCGACTCTTTGCGGAGCAATATTTTTGCCAGCAGAGTTGATAATCAAATCTTTCTTGCGGTCGGTAATTTTCAGGTAGCCATCAGCATCGATAGTACCGATATCACCGGTTTTGAACCATTCGCCTTCAAAGGCTTCGGCTGTCGCTTCAGGGTTGTTGTAATAGCCTTTAAAGATGGTAGGACCTTTCACCAGAATTTCGCCATCCTCGGCTAGTTTCTGATGCACAGAGTCAACTGCAGGGCCCACGGTGCCTATCTTGACTTGACCAATGCGGTTGACATTGGTGGGGGCCGAAGTTTCAGTTAGTCCGTAGCCTTCAAGAGTGTTGATACCAACAGCATTGAAGAAAGTCAGTACTTCTCTGGTGGCAGGAGCGCCACCACTGACGATGATTCTTAGATTGGGCCCGATGCGCTCGCGTAGCTTTTCCAAGACCAATTTGTCAGCAATTTTGTGTTTGAGCCACAGTAATGGGCCGACTTTCTTGCCTTCGCCGTGACATTCGACTACTTCTGTGCCGACCTCAAGACCCCAGTCAATTAGTTTGCGCTTTTTGCCCGTAGCGCCATCTATGCCACTCTTGACCTTGGCATAAATACGATCAAGAACACGCGGTACCACTAATATTGTGGTCGGTTCTACTTCGATCATATTGCGGCCCATCATTTCTATGCTTTCGGCAAAGGCGCAAACGCCACCGTGGGTCAACCAGTAGAATTCACCGCAGATGCGCTCAAAGATGTGAGAAAGAGGCAGGTAGGAGAGATAGACAGAGCGATCGTCTTCTGACAGAACTGGCTTCATGTCTTCAATCACAGCCATAATATTGCCATGGGTCAAAGGTACACCTTTTGGTACTCCAGTGGTACCAGAAGTGTAAATGATAGTGGCGATGCCATCTTTCGGTGTGCTCTTCATTCTGTCTTCCAGAATTTTTAAGTGAGCTGTATCGAGGCTGGCACCGAGTTTGCGTACCGATTCAATATCCGCTAGAAGACCGTTGGGCAAATTGTATTTGACCGCCAGTTCATCCACTGATTTGACATCAGCCGGCAAGAAGAAGAGCACGATTTTTTGTACAGTCGGTATTGAATCTCTTACAGCCAGGGCCCGTTTGAGAAGGTTTTCGTTTTGTACAAAGAGAACTTTTGCTTGCGAATTATTGATAATGAAATCAATATCGTTAGCTGAGGAAGTGGGATAGACGGGCACCGAAATCGCGCCATTAGATATGGTGGCGAGGTCGGCAGCGACCCAAAAGTGAGTTGTCGAGGAGAAAATAGCTGCTTTTTCGCCAGCTTTCAGTCCTAGAGTCATCAAGCCAAGTGCTATTTGCTGCACCAGCTTGCTGAACTCACGCCAGTTCATGCTGCGATATGGCTCTTTTTTCTCTTTATACTCAACGCAGTTGAGATGGTCGAGCTGTTTGGCACGAGCAAAGAAGACTGCCGCTATATTGCGATCAGTAATACTATCGGATATCTTCCGATCCACGAGCATGTAAAGCACCTCAGATTCCCAGCAGGCGTTATTATAATAGGTTTTCAGTATGCCAAATGAAGCCTAAATTATCTGAACCTGCCAAAGCCTTCTTTTGGGCCTCGGTTGGGCATTTTTTCATTTTTGGCCGAGCATTATAAGCTGCTAATTTTGTTAAGAGACTGACAATCTTTCTTTCGAGACTTCGTCCATCCAGGTCGTCAGCAGTTCGACGAGTTCGTCAAGAACCGGGTCAAACATTAGGTCGTGCCAGGCTTCGGGGAAGGAGTGCTGACGCTTGCTAGGGGCATTTAGACGATCGAAAATTGCTTGACTGACAACGTTGTTGACGATGGTTTCTTGGCCAGAGGTAAACATGTAGGCAGGGCAAGGAATTTTGCGGGGGGAAGACTTGGTTTCTTGGGTGAGCTTTAGTAGCTCGAGCAATGTGCGGGCGGTGAGCACAAATTTGCGATCAGGATCATTGGCTAACCAATTTCGCACTTGGGGCTCACGAGTAATCTGGTCCGTGGTGTAAGGCAAAGCAATCTCAGTATCAGGCTGCAGCAGCGCTGTGGCCATCGATTTGACGCGATAGGTCAGTTTGAACATGTCAGGATGACCATCGAAGCCCGGAGAAAACATAACAAGGCCAGACGGGCTAATTTGACTGAGGGCTTTTAGGGCGACCACGGCTCCCATACTGTTTCCCATGACAAATATTGGCCTGTCGCCAACGGTTTCGCGCAAGTACTCATAAGAATCTTTGAGGTCGTTGAGCCATTGCTGCTTCATCATCAATACTTGGTCAGAGCGCTTGCCAAATCCAACTTGGTCGTAGGCAAGAGCGAAGATTCTCTTCACCTTTAAGCGTCTAGCCAGGGCTTCAAACCAGCCACTATGGGCACCCAGCCCGTGCACGAGCAATACGGCGGCGCGACAATCGGCTGACGAGCCCCAAGTGCGCGCCTTAATCAAATGATTTTCGCCTTGAGTCAGAGGCTGAGATCGTGGGACGATGTCAACGAATGAACAAGTCGGAGTGAGCTTAATATCTTGTGTCATAGCTGAGCGATATTATAGCTTCTGATACCACTTAAGATGTCTAGTCTCTCGCTATTCCCTTTTTAGTCAGCGGAAAATCAATGTACGGTAAGGACGGCTCCAGAAGCGATTCTTCATCTTCTCCCTCCCCAGGAGAACTAGACCCTGCTCGTGCTCCCAAAGACGGCAAGGGTGTTCCCTTTGTTGTGATTGGATTGATAGTTTGCACTCTTCTTGCGATTGGTTACATTGTCTTTACGCCGAAAGAAACGCCCCTTGGAAAAGCTGCCAGCATGGTTCGTTCAAGTAAGGCGGCATCGGCAGTACCTTTGCTAGAGGAGTTAGTGCATCAGAATCCTGCTGATGTCAGTGTCTATCCCTGGCTAGCTCAGGCCTATTTGGCTACCGATCGTTTTGCTGAAGGTCGCACTGCTTTAGATACGGCATTTAGGGTGCGCTGCCAAGATGTCAATCTAGCGCCGGTTGTCGATAGCTATTCAACTTTCTATCAAAACCATAATCACTATGAAGAAGCTGAGCGTCTCTACAATTCAGCGCTGCAGGTAGTCAAGCCAGCCGAGTTGGCAAACAGCAGGGCGCGCATGTATTTGCGCTGGTCCGAGGCCAATCTAGCTAACGGTGCTATAGATAGCGCTGTCACTCATTTGAGCAAAGCCTGGCAATACGCCGATAGCCTCGATGAGCCCTTGAAGTCGCAAGTTCCGCACCGCCTGGCTGAATGTTATCGACAACTGGCTGCCTTAGCTGAAACACGCGATAAAGACGAACAACAGGCCGTCGCTATGCTAGAGAAGAGCCTTACAGTCAGTGACGAACCCGGTACACGTATTGCTCTTGGTGCACTTTATAGTAAGCGCAAAGACACTAGTAAAGCGATTGAAAACTACGAAATAGTCTGTAAGCAAGACGCTAACAACCTTGAGGTGCGTCACCGCTTAATTGAGCTTTTGCTAGCGAAAAAAGATCTCGAGCGGGCACAGGAGGCCTTAACCGAGCTGGTCGACAAAGAAAAGAGCTTTGACAATTATGAGCTACTGGCCGGCCTTAACTTGAAATTGCAAAACTATCCAGGAGCTGTGCGCTCACTTGAAGAGGCCGTTTCGCTTAAGCCAGAGGCTTCCATCTCATTGCTGAAGCAGCTTTTGAGCACTCTTAATACCTGGGGTGCAATCTTGGTCAAGGAGAATAAGGCTCAAGAGGCTCTGTCGGTAAAAGGCCACGCTGAGCGTGTTTCTGAGCAACTGGCTATGCTTATCAAAGAGCAGAAGAAGGATGAAGTGAAGCCTGAGGCGGCCAAGACTGATAAGTGGAATCCTGGCACTCCGCCGATTTCAGTGATTTCGTCGAGAAACTGGTTGGCTAAAGGAAGCTTGACTCCAGAAGGTGAAATCAAGATCAAAAACATTTCCGGTGAAGCGGTAACTGACCTTACATTGACAGCTGTTTTCTACGATAATACAAAAAGACGTACCAATGGCTCAGTGGGTCTGCCGGTGGCTAACCCATCGTCTATTGCCTTTGCTCCAGGGGCCGAACGGACACTTTATTTTTCCTGTCCTAATATAGTTAAAGATGATCATCAACTGGCCGTTATCATCTATTGGAAAGGAAAACTGCTGCAAGAATTTCCAGTTGTGAAGCAGCACTAAGGGTTGTAGAAAATCGTATAACTGACGTCATGCAAGAAAATTTCAATCCCGAATCAACTAAATCTGAGGCCGATGAGCAAAATCGCCAACCTGCTGCTGCGCTTCCCGAGCAAGCTCTAGAGCCGCCGCCCAGTCCAGTTGTGCCAAGTTGCCGACATGAGTATGTCCGTATTTTTCAGCGCCGCTTAAAGGGTCTTGATCGCCGCTTGGTCTCGACAAAGGCCTATTTGCCTATTGGTTTCAAAATTGGCGATTTCGGCCATCTTGGTGACAATAGCTACTGCTTCTGCACCAAATGTAGGGCTCGGCTATACCCCAAACGTACCCAGGCCGACAAATTGCAGGCCAGACTGGCTGCTGCTGCCGGAAAGCTTAGTGCTGAGCAAGCTGCTTTGGCTGAGCAAGATTTGCTTGATGAGGTTGGGTCAGATTTGATGCAAGAGGTCTTGAATGAATTTTCGGCCGAAAAGCTTTCTGCCGACAAAATTGGAATTGATATACATGTAGAAGAGCTAGAGCCTGAGATGGTAGACGTTCAAGATATCGAGGCCGAAGGGGTTAAACTCTCATCAGATGAGGAGGATGGTTGTGCGTTGTCGGAAGAAGAAAACTAAAGGCTGGCTGCATTTATTAGACCGCCTTATGTTCTTTAGTGCCGTGGTGCCCCCCGGCTATATCATTTATCGATTTGTGCGCTGGTTTGTCAGGCAAGAAGATGGGTTGAGTCGCTCTGAAGACTCTGAGGATTCTGAGAGCGCTTTCGACTAAGTCACTGGTTTTGGCAAAAGAGCATTAATGACTCGCTATCTATTGAGAGTATTTCGGGCAGCATTGGTCACCTCATTGGGGGTGGGCGGCGGCATTGGCCTCCTGATAATGATTATTGTTTTGACCAACAAAAACGAGCCCAATGCCTTTCATTATGGTCTGATGGCGGGCCTAACCATTGGTGGTATTTTTGCCCTCTTCACCATCGCGGTGCTTCTGCCCCTTGACCTTAGTGCCCACGTCTTTCTTAGTAAAGGTCGCTATCATCAAATTTGGGATCTTGAGCAGACTCGAGAAATAGAAGTGACAGGAACAGGTAAGCAAGTTTTACACGCTGCCCGGCAAGCACTGCTGGTAGTGCCTTATGTAACTCGGGTTTCAGATGATGTTGAACACATGATTACTCGAGCCGCCAGTGGGCCGAGTTGGCGCTCTGGTGGCGAAGAAATGGAAGTTGAGCTAAATTGTCAGGCCGAGAATCAGTGGCAAGTAAAAATTGTCAGTCGACCACGCTCGAAAAATGTTGTTTTTGACTATGGCAAAAACTTTGAAAATGTTGAGACTTGGCTTGGTCAGTTCGACACTCTTTTAAAAGAAAGCAAAGCTTAAGCCCAAGCTTTCTTCTGTTTTACTTGAAGTAAGCTTAGGCCCAAGTTGTTATTGCCGGTGTTGTTGAGTCTACTGCAGTAGAGCTGCAAGCTCGTCGGCATGCTCTTCTTCAATGGCAAGAATATCTTCTAGTAGTCTTCTTGTGGTCGAATCGCTACTGCCGATGTGTTCAATCATGCCGCGATAAGACTCAATGGCAATTCGTTCTGCCACTAGATCTTCTTTGATCATGTCTTTTAAATTAGAGCCGACAATATATTCGGCGTGACTGCGTTCAGTTAACGTTTCCGGGTTGAGATCTGGCTCACCGCCCAGTTGAACTATCCGCATGGCCAGTCTGTCGGCATGGCCTAGTTCTTCGTTAGAATGAGCCAGAAACTCTTGGGCAACCGATTCTGAGTTGACGCCGCGGGCCATGTAATAGTGGCGGCGATAGCGCATGACGCAGACTAGTTCAGTGGCAAGCGATTCATTGAGCATCTTAATTAACTTTTTGCGGTCGGCAGCATAGTCTGCTGTGACAGCACCATCTTCTACATGGCGACGAGCCCGCTCTCTTATTTCACTAACGCTATGTTTAGGCTGACCAGCTTCTTTCTCTTTCTCTTTAACGCTTCCACTATGATTTTTGTTATTGCTCTTATCCATTTTCCCAGTCATCGTTGTTTCTCCAGTTCTCTAGGCGCAAGGGCTATCTTGTTGTGCCTGCAGCAGTAAAGACTAACCACGGGCTTATTAGTTCCACTTTCGCCTTAATGTGGTAACTTGAACCTATGAGCCCTGAGCAAACTCAAATTCAAGCTGCAACCGAAGCGGCAATATTAATGGTGAAACTCTTGCATGCTGGTTTATCGGTGGCTGGATTTTCTCTAGGTGTTGCCATTCTTTTCTTCGGCCGTCCTGGCCTGACTGTGCGCACAGCTATTGTCGCTGGCAGTGCCCTTACCTTGGTTTGCTCAATTTTGCTTGGCGGCGATTTGTTCTCGACGGTGCTTGTAGACGACCGCTTTACTGCTTTGCGTCGCCTTGGCTGGTTTGCTCTGGGTTTACTCTTTGGCGCTGGTCGTGGTGATCGCATTGTCAACTGGATTCGCCCGCCGCAGGTTCCGGTTTTCATTAGCGAGCCAATATTTAAAGTTGACGCTAGCGCTGACTTAGGGCCCGGCCAAGAGGCCGAAAAGAGTGTTGAAAAACCTGGCTCAGTAATTCACCCTGACAATAGCGACGCCAATTAGGCCTCAATAGCATTTATAAACGTATCCTTTCGTACTCTCATATTTTCGTATTTTCCCCACTGACGTGGGGCGTTTCTGGCAGCAATATATGTATAGCTAGATCTATTTTGGTGCTCAGTGAAAGAAACACTTGCCGAAAAAATAGTGAGTAACATAAATCCTGTGGATTTTGCCCAGGGATTTTATCAGGGTGCCATTGAGAAGCCCGTAAATGGGTTGCGCCAACTGGTGGGCCTGGAAGACAAAGAAAGCAAGAAGTCGGCAAAGAAGAGTGAGAGCTCCACTCTTGCTACTGAAGCTGGTGTTATAGCCGGGCAAATCGTTGATTTTAGTATTTTGGCTGTGGCCAGCCATGGGGCTCTCAAGCCTTTGATGAAAGAAAGCGTCATGAATATCAATGGCGTAGCTGGCACGGCAAGCAAGATGTTTTTGGCCGGAGCTATTGATGGCGGAGTTTTGACGACTAGCTCGAGTGATAAGGGCTTATTGCAGGGTCGCTTGGAAGCAGCGCTGGTCTCTGGCTCGACTTTTGCTGTTATGGGTGGAGCTAGCAAGGCTCTAGAGGGTGTGAAACTTTTACCGAAGAACGATTTTCTTGCTAAGAGCTTGAGCAGCGCTCTGGCTGGTAGCGCCGGTGGTGTTACCTCTGCTTATGGCCATGCCTTTACTGAAGAGCATCGTCTAGCATCTACTTCTGAAGTTCTCAGTAGCGCTGGTCAGTATGCTGCCTTCGGTGCTGGTTTTCATGCTTTTAATGCCGGTGTGGTTAAAGTGGCAAAATTGCCAGCGGTTGAAAGCGCTTATTACCGCACTAAATGGAATATTCAAGAAGGTGCTACCGAAGGTAAACGGCTCTACTACGCCACTCTTAATGAACTCAACTTGCAGCATCCCATTAAGCGCCTCAATGATTTTGTAAATCCCGTTAAACTGCCGGAACTGCCGAAAGTAGCTCTCACTGCTGAGAATAATCCAGTCACAGCTTTTGAAAAAGAATATCCCCAGTTCATCAAAAATATTGAGGCTTTGGAGAAGAAATACGAGGCGACACCGCGAGGCGATCGCCGGAATGTTTATGATGAGATGGCTGAAGAGCAGGCGCGTTTCGCCGAGAAGCTTTTGACAATATTGCACGGAACAGCCGACAAGCCCGGTCTCAATTCATACAGCAACCTGGAACTGGCTCAGGGCACGCATAGCATTGAGCGTGTTGCTGCTATTAGAGAGACCCTTACAGCTTCACTTAAACGCCAAGATTTCCGCTCCGCCAGCGCTTTTGAGGAAGGCATGGCCAAATTGGCACCGCGAGATATTTCTGGCGATCCGGATACCTATACTATCCTCCGCGGTCTTGGACAAGCCCGTGAAAGATTTTTCAATTTCGATGAACGTGCTTTGTCTAAGAAGCTTTCTCTGCCAAGTGAGTATCACTATAAATCAAGGGCTTATGGCACACCGGCTGATTGGATGCCTTTTGAATCAAGCGAAAAACTGAGCAACTTGTTTCATGCCACTGTCTCTCGTGCTCTTGATTCTATTTTTACGGAAGGCAAACTACTTCCAGCAAAGGAATTGCGCTTGCGTGGTATCAAGCAAATTGCAGGTGAGAGCGCTGATGAACAGTTTCCTCGTCGGGCAATTTCCATGACACGCAATTTTAGCGAAGCATTTTGCTACCATCGCCATAGCCCTGAGAGTCTGGCTGACTTCCCTGTTGTCTTTGGTATATCGCGTCATGCAGTGGCTGGGGCAAAAGGTTGGAACGCTGGCATGCTTGAACCAGGAGAATTGCTTACCAACAAACTCAATTTGGGTAGCGGTATTCTTGAGAAACTAGGCCTGCGCAAGCCTGATATCACTCACCTGTTTGTGCCAGACACACAAGTATCTGCGGTCAGTCGAGCGCTAGCAAGCCACCGAATTGGTGGTCTGCGGGTGATTGGCTTCAATGATATGGACACACCACAATGGCAGCCCATATCACATTAGAGACCGAGGAAGTCTGGTCCGCTACCTTGCGCTGTCGGCTTGACTCTGAGGTTGACCTCAGGGCAGACGATTTCGCAAGTGCGGCAATGTACGCAGTTTTCCAGCGACATACCGTGCTTTCTTACATCTTCGATGATGTCAATTCTGTGCACTTCAGCTGTGCAATCAGAGACGCAAGGTGTGGTTTTACCAAGGCCTTCATATTTACTGATGCACTT
>JAUPUU010000051.1 GCA_030917395.1 Cyanobacteriota bacterium erpe_2018_sw_21hr_WHONDRS-SW48-000092_B_bin.40 | reverse complement strand
TTTTGTCGGCAAGAATACGCCCGGCACCAAGTAACTCAAGGGTTACCGGTTGGAGGTCTCCTAAGATTTGCTCGGCAATTACGAGCACATCTCCCTTAGGACAAAAGGCTGATACGTCAGGCTGTTCACTCATTTCTTTGTCTACTTATTTACTTACTGACTTGTTTACGGACCTACTTACTTGAAGAGCCAACTAATAACTGGTTGAGGTCGCTTGCTTTGAGAACATCGCCCACCAATTCGTGAGCTGATTGACCTTCATGCATAGTGCAACTTCCACCCAATTCACCAACTTTCTCTGTCCAGGCCACAATCGTAGGCGAGCCTTTCAATCCAGCGCGCTCAGGATCTGCTCCAACAACATCCAGATCAATGCTGTGAATGAATTTTTTCATTTCTTCCTGGTCTCTGGCCAGCCGTCTTACTCTCCAGGCACCTCTGAATGATTTGTATTCAAGAGGGTGGTAGGAGTTGGCAACGGTTAGCAAGAGAGGGGTCTCGGCTACAACTTTTTGGTAGCCCCCTTCAATAATTCTGCGAGCGTGCACTTTGCCATCTTCCATATGGAAGTCTTCGCAGTATGTCACTTGAGGTAGGCCCAAGCGCTCTGCCAGCTGTGGGCCAACTTGAGCGGTGTCGCCGTCGGTGGTCTGTAGGCCACAGAAGATCAAATCGGGCTTGCCGATGTAGTTGAGCACTTTGTAAAGTGCATAGGCCGTTGCCAGGGTATCGGATGCAGCCAGTCTGCGATCTGATAACAAGTAAGCCTCGTCCACTCCGTGCTCAAGGGTTTCAAGCAAAATTTCGACAGCCGGCGGCGGCCCCATCGAAATTGCTGTGACCTTGCCGCCATAAGTCCTCTTGGCGTGCAAGGCCGCCTGCAGGGCAAAGCGATCAAAGGGGTTGAGCATGCGCTTAGCTTTTGCTCTATCGATGGTGCCATCAGGGTTAAGACCGGCCTTGGAGCCTGTATCTGGAACCTGCTTCACCAAAACGTAAATGTTTAAACCGGCCGACATATTACCTTCTGGGTATCCTTAACTGAAAGATTCTACCTACATATGGCTGAAGCTTCCCCATTTGTTAATTAGAGATAGAGACTACTTAACGAAAGCTCTTTATATCAGGGGTAGTTTGACTCTTTATTTCTTGTCATAGGGCATTCTCAATTGTTTCTTTATATGGAAATCTCTATTACTTCAGATTATCCTTAGCTCACCTTGCTAATACCCTTTCCCCGTCGACTTTCCAAGAGTCAGGCGGAAAAATACAGAGAACAATATGACTGCACATTTATTTACGACCCAAAGGTCTATTTCGTCGAAACTTAAGTTTGCCTTGCGGCTTTCTTTATCGGTCGCCCTGGTGCAAAGTACTTTTTGCTGTAATTTACCGGCTCATTCTCAAGTACAAGTGATAAAAATGGGGAGCAGTGCCAGCAAGAAACTCGAGGAAAGTGGAAAAAAACTAGAAGAAACTGGCAAGAAGCAAGATTCAGCCGTGCTCGCCCAGTACGACAGCTTGGTTGATCAATATTTTGCCAGCGTCTTTGCTTCTGCTCCTAGCTGGGGCACACAAGTTGGTTTTCACCAGTACGACAAGCAGTTAGAGGATCTTTCAGCTGCTGCTTTGAAGAATAATGAGGCTACTCTCATTGACTATCGTCGTAAATTTTCAGACCCTGCTTTCTTGCAATTGCCTCGAGCACAGCGCCTTGATTTGGCTATGGTGCAGGCAAGTATTTCAGCCAGCTTGCTCGATTTGCAAGAATTACATTCGCTCAATCGCGACCCTGATAAATATCCCTCCCTTATTGCTGACAGCGTTTTTTCACTGGCCAAACGTAATTTCGCTCCAGTGGATGACCGTTTAGTCTCTGTCATTAGCCGCATTGAAAAGGCGCCAAGTCTTCTTGCTGCTGGGCGGGCAAATATTCAACCAGATATAGTGCCTGCTATCTATGCGGAGGTGGCTTTAGAGCAATTGCCTGGCACGATAGAGTTGTTTAAAACCACTATTCCTGCGGCTTTTGCCTCTGCCAATCCTGAGTTGAAGGAAAAATTTGAGAAAGCGAATGCTAAGTTGATTGCTGAACTTATAAGCTATCAAACTTTTGTCAAAGAGAAAGTTTTGCCCAATGCTCATGGTCAATTTGCCATAGGCGAAGCGGCTTACCGGAAGAAGCTAGCATTTGATGAAATGGAAGACGAGAAGCTAGATGTAATCTTAGCCAATGGCTACAAAGAATTGCGCAGACTACAAGCCCGCTTCAAGCAGTTAGCTCATGAAATCAGTCCTAAAGTTAGCGCACTTGAGTGCTTCGAGAGTATCGCTAGCGATCATCCTCAGCCCGATAAGCTGGTTTCGTCTACGGCAAATGTTTTAGATCGCATAGCTGCTTTTATTGAAGAGAAGAAAATTGTCACTATTCCCTCTAAAGACAGGGTGACTGTGGCCGAGAGTCCATCTTTCATGCGCGCTCTTACCTTTGCCTCTATGGATACCCCAGGACCTTATGAAGATACTGCGAAGGAAGCGTTCTATTACGTCACACCGGTAGAAAGTGATTGGGATAAGAAGCGTATAGAAGAGCACATGCGTTTCTTTAGCTATGCTGATTTAATCAATACTAGTGTGCACGAAGCCTATCCTGGCCACTACGTGCAGTTTCTCTGGGTGAAGCACGCACCCTCGAAAGTGCGTAAGTTGCTAGGTTGTTCATCGAATGCTGAGGGCTGGGCTCATTACTGCGAGCAGTTGATGATTGAGCAAGGCTTGCCAGCTTCTAGCACTGAGTCTGGAGAGAAAGACAAAAATCTAGAACAAAAAAGACTAGAACAGAAGAAACTTGAATTAGTACAGATTCATGATGCTCTGCTGCGAGTTTGTCGATATATAGTCGGTATTGAAATGCATACTCGTGGTTTGTCTTACGATAAAGGCCGTGAATTTTTCATCAAAGAAGGATTCATGGAAAAAGCCAATGCTGAGCGTGAAACCAAACGTGGTACTAAAGACCCAACTTATCTTGTTTACACCTTGGGCAAGCTCAAGATAATTGCGTTGAAAGCTGAGTATCAGGCCAAAATGGGCGACAAGTTTGATCAGAAAGATTTTCATGATCGATTTTTGAAATGTGGTTTTCCCCCTCTAAAAGTTGTGCGTACCGAAGTATTAGATTTAGATTGGCCAAAAGGAAATTGAAATTCTTGAGGTTATTGAGTTGATAGACCGAAAATGGGGCCGGAAACAAAACTAGCAGGGTATCGTCGATTACTATCTGACCATATAGAGCTGTTGATAAAGGGGATGTAATGAAGCACAAATCGAATAATCGGGTTGCTCGAGCTTTACTACTTGTAGCCAGTTCTACAGCTCTTGCCGCTGGCATCGTCGGGGCCATAGTTACTTTCCCTGGTACGGTTTCTGGTGGCCACAACTCAGCCGGAGCTTTCAACCTTGGCGTTGGTTGGAAGGCCAGTCTTGATGGAGCCCTAATAGAGGCAAAGCAAAAACAGAAGTATGTGATTGCCGACGTTTATACAGATTGGTGTAGTTGGTGCAAAAAGTTAGATAAAGACACTTTTCAAGACGCGCAGATGGTCAAGTATCTAAAAAGCAAGTTTATTTGCGTCAAACTCAATGCTGAAGGCTCTAAAGAGGGCAAGGCAGCAGCCAAGAAATATCATGTGCACGGATTTCCCTGTTCTCTTGTTTTCAACACTGAGGGCAAGTTTATTGGACGCCTGAGCGGTTATATGGAACCAGATAAATTCCAGAACGCTTTGGAAGATCTCATCGCGCATCCTACTGCAGCTTCTGAGGCTGATGAAAAATAGATTCTAGAAAGTTCAGTAGTTAGTAATAGCAAAGAAGGCTCACATCAGTGAGCCTTCTCTTTTTCAATTCAAATTTGTGATTTATTGTGGTTGGATTACTTGATACATGGTTTCAAGTGCAAGAGGACCGTTACCGCATCTGGCAATGAAGTCTTGGGCAAGATTGCGAATATTGTTCATGTCTTTGAGATTAGGCATAAATCCGAAACGCATCGACTTTGAATTAGCTAAGAGGTGCCGCACGAAGCGCAAGCCAGCCTCTGTTGTTTCGTTATTGTCTGGACCGCCACTGCCCATGACGATGGTCTCTACCACTGTATTTTCGATAGCACTCTCTATGGCATTTATTTGAGCGCTTACCCGGCTGTTGAGTTTGCCGAGGTCAAAATCGATGTGTTCGAAAGATGCTGGGTCGAAATTCATTGCTTGTTCCTTTATTAGTTTTCTTGATTTGAATAATGAAGAAATTGTTGAGGTGATGCAATTACTGTAGGTGCCCGGAACATCCTTGGCAACTAAAGAAACGCTAAGGGTCTATATCAGCGCCGAATTAGGGGGGTGGAAATACGCTAAATCACACGTCAATCAACGGCTTGAGCTTTACAGCTGATGTGAAGTAAATTTGTTTGCGTTTCAATCTGTAAACTGCAAAGGCGTATTACATGGCCATATCCAATTTAAGTGAGAATTCGAAGAGTGAGCAAGCGATGGCCCTAATGAAGTGTCTGGTCAAAGAAGATCTAGATAAAGACGGCTTGACCTTAATGACTGCTCATCCTGAGCCCCAGATGAAACTTGATGAAGTCAAAATCAAAGTTTTAGCTACGGCCGTGTGCGGCACAGACAAAAGTATTTTCACCAGTGCTCAAAGCGAAGGCATTCGCAATGAGATGAAACGCTACATCGGCAGTGCTAGCTATTCACCAATTGTTGTTGGTCATGAGTTTTGCGGCATAGTAGAAGCAGTTGGAGACGGTGCTCAAGCTAGCAGTTTGGCGGCTCCCGATCACCTAAGGGTAGAAGTTGGCGATTATGTCACTGCCGAAATGCACCTTGCTTGTGGCCACTGCTTATTGTGCCGAACCGGTAGCGAACATATATGTACATCGGTCAAAGTTAAAGGCGTTCACCTCGATGGTTGCTTCGCCCGAGCCGTGACAGTGCCTTACAAAAATGTCATATTGCTCGGTAAGAACGGAGATACATCAGTAATACCACCTCGCATAGGGGCGTTGTTAGATGCTTTCGGAAACGCTGTTCATACAGTTTCTGAGGCCGATGTGCGGGGCAAGTCAGTGGCAATTCTAGGGGCTGGCCCATTGGGTTTGATGGCCGCTGCCCTCTGCAAAGATTTTGGCGCATCGCGTATCTATTTAACTGAAGCGGCTGATGTTGATCGCCGCTTCAAACTTGCTTCCGATTTCGGCGTTCGTTATTGCTTCGATGTTGGCAAAGGCTCAAGTGAGTTATACGCGGCTGTAGATAAATATGAAACCGGTGCTAATGGTGTCGATGTGGTGCTCGAGATGTCTGGTTCGCCACCCGCTTACACAGATGCTTTTAGAATTGTCCGCAACGGCGGTCTCGTGATTTTGCTTGGTATTGCCCGTAAACCGCTAGCTAATTTTGATATCGCCAATGGTGTGATCTGGAAGGGAGTTACTGTTAAGGGAATATTTGGTCGGCGCATGTTTGATACCTGGGAAACCATGCTCAACTTGCTCAAAGAAGACCACAACGGCTTGCAAGAGCGCCTCTCGCGCATAATTGCTCCGGGAATGTACCCGCTAGAAAACTATCAAAGTGCTTTTGAGTCTTTGATTAGCGGTAAAGAAATGAAATTGGTCTTTAGTCCACAAGCCGACAAATAATAGTAATCAACAAGGGGTGCAGCATGAGCCAGAGCGTTGCCAAAAAACTGGGAGTGAAATCACTCTATCAAGCTCTTGAGCATGAGCTTGCCCAGGCGAAAGAAGCGAAGACCTATAAGTACGAAGTGCCTGTCGAAGGTCGTATGGGCGGAGTGGTGCAAGCCAATGGCCGCTCTCAGGTGATGCTTGCCTCCAATAATTACTTGGGCTTGGCGAACCATCCCCGTATTGTTGAAGCTGCCAAAAAAGGACTCGATAAATATGGTTATGGTTTGGCATCAGTTCGCTTTATTTGCGGTACTCAACCAATTCATCTTGAATTAGAAGAACGCATTGCCCGCTTTTTAGGCACAGAAGCTGCGATTTTGCACTCTTCTTGTTTCGCTGCTAACGAAGCATTTTTTGCTGCTCTCTTAGGTGCTCAACTTGGTGCTGCTGATTATCGCGATGTAATTTACTCGGATGCTCTTAATCACGCCAGTATCATTGATGGTATCAGGCTCTCTCGTATAGCAGTTAAGACTACTGACTTAAATGCCTACAAACACAACAATATACAGCAGCTGCGCACAGCATTGACGGCTGACAAAGCCAAAGATTATCGCCTTTCTATTATCGCCACTGATGGCGTCTTCAGCATGGAAGGCGAATACGCTAATTTGCAAGAATTTGTAGAAATGGCAAAAACAAACGACGCCTTGCTCTTTGTTGATGAATCACACTCGACCGGTGTTCTTGGTGCAACAGGGCGCGGTACTCCTGAGCATTGTGGAGTGCACGGCAAAATTGATGTGATTTCAGGCACCCTGGGTAAAGCTCTTGGTGGCGCTGCTGGCGGCTTCCTTGCTGGCAAAAAACACTTGATTGACTTCATGCGGCAAAAATCTCGGCCTTATACTTTCTCAAATTCGCTGCCACCAGCCATTGTCGCTGCAGCTATCGAAGCTCTCAATATCTTAGAAGAAGATTCCAGCCTGGTAGAGAAGTTACATCAGAATACTGATTACTTTAGAAAAGAAGTAAAACGGCTTGGATTCACAATCTTGGAAGGTATTCACCCGATTGTTCCAGTTATGGTCGGCGAAGCGGCTACGGCCATGGACATGTCGAATCAATTATTAGAGCAGGGTGTTTATGTGCGTGGTCTCTGGTACCCAGTGGTGCCGAATGGCGAAGCACGCCTTAGAGTGCAGATCTCGGCTGCCCATGAAGTGGAAGATCTTGATCGGGCACTGGCAGCTTTTGCTAGCGTTGGCAAGAAACTTGGCGTGATTTAGAGCTAGCTTTATTTCACTTGCTCTGCCATTACTTAACTTGCTCTGCCATCCACATGCCACCACCATTGGTTTTACCTTCTAGGCGGGTGCCTTGATATTCGGCTTCGTTTACGCTCTCTGCTTTTCCTCGAAACTCAAGGGTGCGTTCTGGCTTGGCCTTGTTTTTGCCTGAGGCTTTAACCGGTAAATACTTCACCCACATTTTGACATTTGGATAAGTATAGGTACCTTTGACATTGAAAGCTTCTTTATTGGCTTTGTCCATGCCATGACCAGTTATTTTGGTGCCATCCTGCTCAAGATACATGCTGGCGTGAACAGTCTTGAATTCGAACTCGTAGCCAGCGTCCCATTTGCCTGAGAGGTGTGGGCGACGGTTGGAACCACCGCTCTGAGGGGCTTCTGGTTGTGGACTGGGTTGGGTCGGTGTGGCCGCCAGGCCGCCGCCATCAATTTGAGCATCCCATTGACCTTCCACCATTTGACCGTTCTTGTTCACCTTGTATGTTCCAGACATATATGGCCCACTATACTGGGCGGTCTTGGCCATTTCAAAACTGCCTATATAAATGATTGGAGGCAAATTAGGATTTTCATCCACGTGATAGCGCTTGTGGAAAGTGATTGATTTGCCATTGATGACCCCAGCATCTATGACGAAGTTACCTTGGGTACTATCGTCGACTCCGACGCCTTGAAATGAACTACCGTTCTGGCTAATGTTCATGTGCGCTGACTGTGTCTCACCGCCCACTGAGTAAGAAACCTGCCAGTTCCCTGCCACCGGGGTGTCAGCAGCTGCGTTCACTCCGCCAGCGGGCTGCGACGTTGTCGGCGCTAGCTTGACGGTTTGACAGCCTGTCAGGGTTAGGGCTGTGACGCTGGCCATGACGGCAAAGCTCAGAAGAGCCGCTATGGCTGTTTGCTTTGATTTGAGTTGGCCTGAGGCAAAGTTAGTCAAAGTCATCGGTCCGGGTTTTCCTCTGTCGTAATTCTTTGGTCTATAAGATGGCGTAGTAGCAATTCTATAGCAAGATGGCTCAATTTCCCGCATCTGGCCCTATTTATCTGCTTCCAGCAGTTTTATTGAGCTATTTTAGGGGCATGTATATTATTAATTCTTGCTTTTGCATGGGAAAAACACGTAGAAAAGAGTGGGAGAAATACGTAGTCGCACGTTGACAAGGTATTTGGCGGCAATCAGAATAAGAACACTTACCAATTGTCCTCTCTCAAACGCAGCACCAGTACTAATTATTCAAACGGTTAGTATTTTCAGGAGTTTCACCAGGTCATGCCAGAAGCTGTAAAGCCTGCGACCGATAACACCGCTAAACCAGCGGCTGAAACTGATGCGTCCAAAAAAGAGAAAGCTGCAGCCGATGGCGCTCACGACAAACTGGCGAAAGAAGCAGCCGATGCCACTAAACCAGGCGAAGCTAAGAAGCCTGAAGATGCAGCTAAGAAGCCTGAAGATGCAGCTAAGAAGCCTGAAGAAGTAGCTAAGAAGCCTGAAGAAGCTGCAAAGACGCCGGCTGCTGAGAAGAGCTGGACTGAGCTTGCTTTAGACGAAGTACGCAATTTAAGTATTGCTTCCTGGATGGGCATCAAGGCACCAGACAAACCTCATGTTGCGCCAAAAGTTGAAGTAGCCGCTAAGGCTAAACCTGAGAACGCTGGCTTCTTAGACTTGGGAGCGCCTATTACCGGTTATGACGCCAAGAAGACTGAGGCTGCCTTAGAGGCGAAGAAACCAGAAGCTGCTAAAGCGGCTGAACCTGCCAAGGAAGGCGGTGGCCTTTGGGGATGGATTGGAGATAAGACTAGCGAAGCTGGAAAGTGGATCAAAGATACTTTCTGGGCAGAGAAAGCTGAAAAAGCCGACAAGATTCTCGATAGCTTTAGTGAAGTGAAGCTGGATAGTACTTCGTATCAGTACAAGGCCGTTGCCAAAGAAGATGGTCTCTACGAATTTCTGACGAAGAAGAATGATGGTGATGTCTGCAAAATATCAGACTCTGCTTGCACGCGTACTTTCGACAAAATTCAAACAACCTACGACAGGCAGACAAAAACTAGCGAGATAGTTGATACCGAAACTAACCGGAAATTCAATCGTCTAGCGGATGGTTCGCAAGTCGTTAGCAATCCCGACGGCTCTAAATATGGCAGAAGGCCCGATGGTTCATACTTCTCTGTTGTTAATGATCAGATCGCTGAGATCAGAGGCGAGGCCGATAAAAAGGAAATTAGTCAAAGGCTTGATGAACTAGAGAGACTCTACCATCGTGGTCAAAGGATGGATGTTAATCGGCCTGGTGACTTACCATTTCACGGTAGGCACAATAGAGTTGATACTGGCGAAAACTTCGACTTAACTGCTTCTCCTGATGGAAAGGTTACATTCGGCCGCATTGACGGTAAGCAAGTCGCCATTCTTGAAGATAAGAGTTCGTATGTATTTGACCCAAGAACCAAGCAAGCCATCCACGTAGATGCCGGCGGCAAGATTTTAGAGCGCGGCACAAGTGAAGAGATGGCGAAGAAGGTTCCTGGTTTAGTGATGCTTCCGAATGGTCGGATGACCATGGAGGGCAGCTCAGCCGTGTTTAAGACTGATGCCGTCACCGGGCAGACAACTACAGAACAGACTGCCGCTAGTGGCAAGAAGATTATCGCTGTTAGTGCTGACGCAAACGGTGTCGAAGAGACAAAGTTCGTCGGAGCTGATGGCAAGGTCATCTCGCAGAGCGAGATCAACCATAACGATCCAGAGCATCTGTTCGTTCAAAAGAATGCCGAAGGTAAGGTAGTTACAAACTATAACGTTAATAACAATACTTACGAGGCGGCCGACAACTCGTTCAAATTCTCAGACAGCGGCACTGAATTGTTTGGTGGCAAAGTCTACGTCAACAGTTCTGGTGACGTCAGTTACTCTGACGGCGTGCGTTTATCCAATTCCTCTCCTGGAGCTATTCAAGCTTCTGAAGCTGCGGCTATCTCTGCTTCAGCCAATGCCTCAAGCGTAGCTAGCGCTTTGTCGGCTAAAGCTGGCAATCCTGCCACTGTTTCAGCTGGCGACCTGAGCGCCTGTTATGGCGCTTATGGCAATATTGTGGCTGCTATGAACGCCTGTTTGACTAGCGGTAATTTTGCTGGTTTCGCACAGTGTATGGCTGCCAAAGGTGCTCTCGAAAGTGCTATTGGTACTATAGCTCCTAAGCTCGCTGCCATGGACGATGCTGCTAAGAATGGCTTGAGCGGCTATGCCTTGAACGAAGTTGGTCAGAATTCAAATGGCTCGACGAACTTTAAAGCCATTGAAGAAATTCGGGCTCGACAAAACGGAACGAGTCTAACGACTTAACCATTGGGCAACGACGTTCGCAGCTTCTGATATAGTATTTGGCCGTGTTGTTTATTTTTTAGGGCAAGTGTGGAATGTAACACCTGTCTAGCTAAAGCGAAAGTATTGGAGTACTAATGGCCATCCCCATGAACACCTCAGTGACCGTTCTACTAATGAGCGGTGAGCAAGTTGATGGTGAGGTTGCTATGGCCGATCAGGGCACCTATCTCTGCCTTAGAAGAGAGAACGAGACTTTGTATTTGCCATGGTCGGCAATAAAGGTTGTGCGCGGCCCAGCATTGCCAGAGCGCGGCGTGGGTTCGGCCCTGAACAAGTACAGCGTTAGTACTTAGACTTTAACTTTCTAGTTGTTCATCCCAGCGGTTTGTTAGCGAGTTTGCTTCAAACCATTGTTTGATACGAAGTCGCACCCGACTCTCTCTAAACTCTTTCAGGCGATTTAGTTCTTCTGGGTGACTGGCCAATACTTTGTTGAATCCAGCCAGAGGATGCGGACTCTGCAGGGCCATGTCTAAAATTGGCTGTAAGCTTTTGTTCTCAACTGCTTTTTGAAAATCGCGCAGGTCGTCTTTGAGCTGGTTTGGCCCTGGCTTTGGTAGATAGAGATAACGCTCTTTGTGCTTTTCTATTTCATCGGTGAGCTGTTTTAGGTCGTATAGATTTTGGTGCACCAGTTTAACTGAACCATTTCTGGTATCAAGATAATAGTTATTGTCCGGGGCATCGTCTTGCCAGGCGTGCACTAAGGCCGCTAAGTCGTAGACCAGCTCTTCTTTGAATGTCATTTCATCGTCATCTAGATCTTCATCATCAAAGTCGTCATCATCATCGAAGTTATCGAACTGTGATTGTGGTTTACCTGAACTCATTTTCGCCTCTCTGAGTCGCCTCGCTATTTAGCTGACAAATTCCAATCAATTAAACAATGTACTGAATCGCTGGAGCGGCCGACGATTTTGCCTGATTGATCAAGGGCAAAAACTCGAATTGGGAAGACTGTTCCTGTAGCTGCGGTTCTAGCGGCGATAGGCTGGTCTGTTGCTTTCAGAGTAAAGGTGCCCTTATTGTCGCGCTGATCTATGGTTGTAGAGCTGCTGTCTGGATATTCAGCATTGTCTGCTTTGAATTTACTGTCAGGCAGGCCAATTTCAAATTTCACAGCAGTTGCTGACTCTACTTTACTAGCATCATAATTGAGCAGCAAAGAATTGTCTCTGCCGTAAACGGCTGTGAGACCAAGCTCTTGGAGGTCTGGGTAGTTGAAGCTAAAGGCTGCGAATCGTCGTTTGCCTTGGCTTTGGGCTAAGCTAGCCTGAGCTGTTAGTAGTGGCGCCGGCGGTGCTGCTATCGATTCTGTTGGCGAAGCTGAAGCCGATTCAGCTATATTGTCTGTCGCGCCGCCAGCAATGCCGATGGCTTTAACTGCTACATTGGCGCCGGCAGGGAAGCCGAGCATGATATGAGATGGGAAGCCATTGGTAGTCCACCCACTGCTTCTCAATGGAAAGAAGTAGCGGTGATAGAGATTGTCGTTAGCAAAGGCATCGACTTGGGTCTTGCGATCTCTGGGCTCCCACTCCGTATTCCAGTTGGTTAACCAGTGAATTTCGACCGGGGTATGGGGCTGCAATGGTGGTCCGTCAATCTTCGCTTCTACGTATAAATAGTCGCCTTTGACAGGGCTAAGGCCCTCGCAGTCAATGCGCACTGCCGCACCATTAGTATTGCCGCTTTCGAGTAAAAGGTTTTCTCCCGTGCTATCCAGTTTGACTGTGCCTCGATAATATTCAAGTGCTGGTGTGACGCGCTTGGCTATTTGTTGAGCTGTTAAGGGGCCAGCAAAGTTTTGGTTGGTAACTTCAAAATCAGTCTTGATCAAGTCAACTAGATTTTTTTCAAAGTGAAAGACAATATTGCCGATTTTACTTTCTCTATTGCTATTGCGCAGACAGTCTTTAAGGGCTCCTGCTGAAATGTTCTGGCTGCGTGGTAGTTTCTCTGCTGTATCTATCAAGATCGGTTCGAATGGCGAAATTATCGGCGCGATGCTGAGGCTTTGGGGCAAATTGCGCACGATCAAGTAAGCACTCTTTTCTCTGCCACCTAGCATTGCAATTGACTGAGAGAGCTTGGTCCAAAGTTTGCCTTGTGATTTGTAAGATGATATTTGCGTATGAGCCAATGGAATGAAGAAGAGTGTGGTGCAAACTACCAGCACCATACAGACCAACGATTTGACCACTCTACCGATAAGGTTATCTTCAAATTTGCTCCACTGTATGAACATGGGGCTAGCCAGGGTGCTAGCTACGAGAAAACTGAATGTTGGCAAAATGGGATAGAGCCAGCGCGCACCAGTTAAAGTCTCCCGGTCTATGCCTTCGCCATTGAGCAGTAAGTAGAGCAAAGTAAAAGTAAGGGCGATGCCGATACGATTGCGCAATTGTGAGCTCAGCATTAGAGCCACTAGAGTGAAGATTAGGGGCGCCGGTAATAGCAAGTAGCTGAGCTTGAAAGATTTGTTGTAATTCTTGTTGATAGATTTATTGATGGGTATTGCAAGCGCACTTAAATTGCCTAGAGGTTTGGTCAGGAAATTACCCTCTGGGCCTGCCGGAGACTCTGCCTGAGGCTCTGATTGGACCTCTACTTTAGGCTCTTTCAGTGCGGCAATTTTAGGCGGAAGGTTGCTGGCATTTCCTGGCGAGCGGCCTAGATAAATGAAGCTGGAATAGACTGCCCCAATAGTTGCACCGAGCAAATAAATGACGATTATTTTTCGAATTATCGACTGCTTGTCGGCTATTTTTCGTGTCGCTAAGTAAACGCAAACAGCCGGGAAAAACACAACTACCGCTAAGTGGGCAGAACAGAGCGAGGCTAATAGAGCCAAGCAGCCTGCCATAGAGCCCATTGTTAGGTTGCCCTTTTCAGTGTGCTTTTCAGTGTTACTAGCGGAAAAACAGAGTAGTAGAAACGCTAATAGGCTCAGATTGGTACCAAGAAGTATGGGGAAACCTCCTAGCCATGATACTGCTTCTGGTGCCAGGGGGCTGAGCCCGAATACTAGGGCGGCAGTGGCTGCGGCAGCGAAGTTGGCTAGATTGCTATCTGTTGACTGTGAACTGTTTGCTCTGGCCAGACTTTGTATTTTTAGAATTGAGCCAAAGAGCAACAAGCAATTGCCCAAATGCATAGCAGTTGCGGTGAAATGCAATAGTGCAATTTTGCCACCGCTGAGAGCAGCAAATATGAGCGTCGCTAGATTGCCGTAGGGGCCCGTAGCATCGCGTAAATCGCAGCCAGCAAAACTTAAGAATGCGAGACTCTCATGACTGAGTAAACCTGCTTGCAGTAGATTCTTCCACCAGGCCAGTAAATAGGTCTCGTCATATAGCGCTGGCGCTGAGAGCGTCGGTAGGTAGAGAATGAAAACGAGAACGGCAAGCAATATAGAGATGACAG
This sequence comes from Cyanobacteriota bacterium erpe_2018_sw_21hr_WHONDRS-SW48-000092_B_bin.40, assembly GCA_030917395.1. Classification (GTDB taxonomy): domain Bacteria; phylum Cyanobacteriota; class Vampirovibrionia; order Obscuribacterales; family Obscuribacteraceae. Next base: position 40,534 of record JAUPUU010000051.1, on the reverse strand, counting down.
GCAAGGCAATTCTAAGGCCTTGCGATGGTTCTATAACTTGTGATTGAGGAGGAGACTCTTGTCTGTCGGTCATTAATGTCTCCAGTTAGAGCAAAGCTTTAGCGTACAAATCTGGTGTGCGCTGCTTTGACTTGTTTGTCTTCAGGGTCTTGTTCATAGGCTGTCTTTAGTTCAGCTTCGCCCGCTTTGCGCGCACCGAGTTTTTCGATTAGGAGCATGCCAAGCTGATAGTGGGCCTGGGTGTCGGCAAAGTTTATTTCAGTAGCTTTGCGTAAAAGCTTCTCTGCATCTTTGTATTGCTTAGCTTCTGTCGCCATCCACTTACCCATGGCTGTGAGATAGGTGGAATTTAGTGGCTGCAGAGCCGTAGCTCTTTCCAGGAGTTTTTTCGCTTCTTGGCTGTTGTGGAACTGGTCCCACAGTAGCATCGCTAATAGATAGTTGGCTTGGGCATTGTCTGGATCTGTGTCAATCGCTGCTTGGTAGGCTAGTCTGGCATCCCCTGGCTTGCCTAGCTTCTCCAGTAAGATGCCCAGGCGTTCATGGGCAAGAGAGAAGCGTGGATCAATGGCAAGAGCTGCTCGAATCTCTTCTTCTGCAACTTTGTAGTTCTTAAATAGCAGCTCTTGCACCCGGGCTATGCCGAGATGGGCTGAGGCGTTTTTTAAATTGACTTTGAGAGCGCGCTTATAGAGATCGTCAGATTCGTTATAGATTTTTTTGTATGTGACCAAGCAGTCTGCTAGTGCCACCATCGCTTCGTCAAAATTGGGGTCCATTTGAATTGCTTTGCGATATTCTCGCTCCGCTTCATCGATGCGACCGCGCTGATTGAGCAAGAAATTGGCAAAGAGATAGTGCGGCGTGCCTTTGTCTGCACCTAACTCGATACCCTTTTTGAGTTCAACTTCTGACTCTTCTAACCGTTTTTTGTCCAACGCTAGAATATTGCCTAACTCGCTATGAATGCGGGCGTTGGCCGGAGCTAGTTCTATAGCACGGCGAATTTCTTTCTCTGCTTCTTCCAGCTTGCCACTGGTGGCATAAAGTAAGTGTCCGAGGGATAGGTGAGCTTCCCAGTCATCGCCATCACTCTCAATAGCTTTGCGAAATAGAGCTTCACTTTCTGCCTTATCGCGGCCGTGTTTTTCTAGCAAGAGCCCGAGGTTAACTAAGGCTCTGGTATTCAAACTGTTTAGTTCCAGTGCTTTGCGATACTCTTGCTCTGCCTGGTCGACTCGATTGAACTTGTGTTCGTTGATATAGCCCAGTAAATTGTGTGCCATTGAATTGAATGGGTCGAGAGTTATGGCCATCTGCACCTGGCGCAATGATTCTTCCACATTGCCGGCGCGCAAATCAGCCAGGCTGAGCAGCTCTCGTCCTCGGGACGAACTATCGTCATTGAGCACCGCTCTGCGGGCGGCATCGAGCATTTCTTTATACCGACCTTGTTGATCGTATAGTTGAGCCAGGGTTATGTAACCTTCAATTGTGCCTGGGTTCGCCTTGGTAGCAAGTTCAAATTCATGAATGGCATCCCAGGTTTTATTTTGCTCTACGAGCTGATTGCCAAGGCGCACGTGTTCAACATAAGCCGAAAAATCGAGGGCCCCGGCACTACCGACTGAGCGAGAGCCTGGTGTTACTGAAGCAATCACTCCATCACCAGGTAGAGTCGTCGGGGCTTCTCTACTGACAGTTGGCGGTGTTGAGAGCATTAAGCTAGGCCCGGAGAAGACACCAGCCATGACTGGGGTTTGCACTTCGCCTTTGTCTTTCAATACCGTCGATTGTACTTTGCTGCGCATGGCATTGAAGGCCTGTTCAATGTTATTGCCATTGCTTCCCTCTTTGTTGCCCGTTTCTTTGAGAGCATCAATGAAGTAGCGTGTGAAATAGCTGTTGTGCAAGTCGTCTGATTCCCAGGCTTTTTGATCTGGTGCACTAGAAGAGATTACTAGTGACCCCACTCCCTGAGCAGCCGCATGACTATCTACATTGGTTCTGACAATGCCCTTGTGACCGAGCTGTGCTCCCGCTCCGCTATAGCATGTGTCCAGCACGAGTACTATGCGGTTTGTGTGTACACGTTCTTTGATCATGCGCAAGAGCTGGTTCATTTCTATGCCAGTGGCAAATAGTTTGCGCAGCTGAGTGTCGGCGGCGACAATATAATTTACGCCGCGAATGTCTGCTCCGGCTGGGGAGCCATGAGTAGATAGATATATTACAACTAAGTCTTTTGGGTTGGCTGCATGGGGTAAGAATGAGTCGCCGAGGGCGTCCATAATGTTTATTTTGGTAGCATTGCGATCGAGCAAAAGGCGTACATGGTCTGGCTTGAATTTGCCTTGAGTCGGATCTACCAGGTAGTCATAAAAGTCGCGAGCGTCTTTGCTTGAATATTTGAGTTTGGGAATACCCGGGTCGATAAAGTCGCCGATGCCAATGACCACGGCCCATTTGTCTTCAATTGGTGCCGATAGGCTTGGGCTTGCCGTCTTTGCCTGAGCCTGCAACTGATTGCATTCAAGAAAAATCAAGCTTGCCGCTAGAAGCAAGGCTAAGAGAGAAGTGGGCCAGGTATTGCGATTGCTCATTGGTTCAAGAGTTCTGTGCAGGGGCGACTAATTATGTTCATATGATGAACAATCAAGGCGGTAGAGCGCATGAACGGTTTATCATAAGATGACAATTATGGTGGCGATTATGGTGGCAATGAATATTGTTTAATGCAGCGACTAGCACAGGCTTGGGCAGCAAGCTTCATATTCCAGAAGGAATTCGCTTTGAGTGCACAAGGTGCGCCAATTGCTGTCTTTCTTGGCCTGTGCCGCTAAACGAAGAGGACGTCAAGCGACTAACCTCCGCTCTCCAATGCTCAGAAGCTGACCTGCCTGTGAGTTTTCTTTCCCCTGCGGAGAGAAAGGCTGGTTTGGCTGGCTTTAGTCGAGCCTTAGAAAAGCGCCCTGATGGTCGTTGCTCTTACTTAGATGGTTCGGCCTGTACTCTGCAAGGCTTGGCTAAGCCGGCCATGTGTCAACTTTTTCCCTATGCGTTTATTGATACCCCGACAGGTACTTTTGTTGGTTTGAGTTTTGCCAGCACTGGAGTTTTGCATAACAGCGGACGACTTCTGGATGAGCAGAGCGACCAACTAATTGGGGTTCTCGCTCTCTTTCGCGAACTCTTTCCCAATCTTGAAGAAGAGACCATAAAAGGCTTTCACAGTCTTCAGCTGATCGAGGGCGTGGCACTAACTTACGAGCAGTTTCAAATAATTGAAGGGCCTTTACTCAGCGCTTTAGCTGAAGCCGCGTCTTCTTCTGGCTGTGGTGCTATAAAGGTCTTAGCAAGTTTTCATCAAAGCATTGCCGCTTTAGTGCCAAAGGATCTCTGGCGCAGTCGGCTGCCCGGGTCTGAGGCTAGGCCTAGACAGATTGATTTGTTCATTCTCGATGCTCTTGCTCGCGCTTATATTGACCCCAACTCAAAAGCTGATTTGCTTGATGATTGGCAGATTGCCCAGTCTGTATCAAATCATCTGCAGTCACCTCCAAACGGCTTTAAGTTGCAAATCGGCAGTGCTAGCTATTCTGCTGTGCAGTTCCTCGATATCAAACTAGGTAGTCTTGATGCTGCCTGCGAGAACTTGCTAGCTCGTTTTCTTTATGTGCGCATTTTTTCAAAAATGTATTTTGGACCTGGTTTTTCTGCGCTTTCGCTCATGGCGGGCTTGGGGCACTTAACTGTTCTTGTGGTGCTGATTAGGCTTGCTATGAAAGCTCGAAAGATCAGTGCGATTGACCCTGACCAAAAAGAAACGGCCGAAGAGAATTTGCTTTGGTTGGCTGCTATTGTCAGGCAGATCGACGGTAAGCTTACTAGTGCCAGATATGGTGCCAATACGCGGGCCATGTTGGAGATCTTATTTCTCGATCAGGAACGCTTACTGCGCTTGATAGATTTGGCGGCCTGAGATTGTCAAGCCAATAATGGGTAGATTTAGATGCAGCAGGTATGTCATGAGCGACTTAAGGTATCATAGCTAAATGCCGGAAGTACCCGATAATGTTCCAATCTATATTTCCTCCGATTTCGACGCTGTCGACGATGATGGTGCGTCAGGTGGAGAGGCCCAGGCTAAATTACCGACTTCGCGAGAAGCTTTGCTAGAAGACCGCTCGGCGGCGACTTGGCAGCCTTATCTCCCTCCCCAAGGAGTTCAAGGCAGTGCTCGGGCAAGCGAGTCTAGCCCGGTGGTTGATGGCAATGATGCTGATATTGCTGCGCAAAAGGCTCTTGGTCAGATCGATGTAGCTTCTTCTCACCAGCTATCTTCTCTCTTGCTAGGTAACCGCAAGAGCCGTTTACTGGTGGCTCTAGCTGCCGTTAACCTCTTTGCCTTTGGTACTTGGGCAGGTTTCTATCTCATTCCACATGAGCCAATTTCTTCAAGCTTGAAGCCAAGCATTCCTAATTTGTTTGCCGATGCTAGTAAGTCACAACGTTCGGCTACCAATGTTATTGCTGACGTGGCGGCCAAAGCTAATCCCTCTGTGGTCACTATCGACATAAAGTTTTCTCCAACGCTGCAACGTGCTGATGGTAGTAGCCGAGTGATACCACCAGCAGAGGCATCTGGTCTGATAGTTCGCTCTGATGGCTATATTTTGACCAACTCTCATGTTATTCATCGAGACAGCGACATTAAAGTGACCTTGGATGATAAACGAGTATTCGATGCGCGTTTAGTGGGAAGAGATGACTTTTCTGATCTTGCGGTAGTCAAAATTGATGCAACAGGTTTGCCTGTGCTTAAGTTTGCCGATTCAAAGACTGTTAAACCTGGTGATTGGGCCATCGCCATCGGTTCGCCCCTTGGCTTTGACCATACATTGACCTTAGGTGTGGTTAGCGCGATTAACCGTTCTCTTTCTGATTTTAAAAATCGAGTTGATTTGATTCAGCATGACGCTGCCTTGAATTTAGGTAATTCGGGTGGACCACTGCTTAACATCAACGGTGAAGTGATTGGTATTAACACAGCCGTTCGCAATCAAGCTGTTTGTATTGGCTTTGCTACACCCTCTGACGTTGCTGGCGAGGTCGCTCGACGGCTGATAAGTGACGGCCAGATTCCCCGTGCCTATTTGGGGGTCTACATGGAAGATATTGATCCAGAGCGTACTCGTTCGCTGACTTTGCCATCACATCCAGTGGCTGTCAAAATAGCCAGACTGGCTGCTGCTGGACCGGCAGAGAAGGCTGGGATAAAGGCAGGTGACATTATTTCTAAGATTAACGGTATTGCTGTGAAGTCTAAGCGCGAGGTTCGTGAGTTAACCCAGGCCTGCAAACCGGGAGATCGCGTGAATATAGTTGTTCAGCGAGATTCATTGAGCATACCGATTACGGTGGTGATTGGTGATCTATCGAAAGATAGTCCAGAATTCTAGTTTTTTCACTACAGAGGTTAGGCTCTATGACTCTTTCTGAGCGAAAATGTCTTTCCGAGCGAGAATGTATACCTTGTCGGGGTGGCGTCCCTGCTCTCGGAGCTGACCAATGCCAACTGCTGCTTGCTGAGTTAGACGACTGGGCGATTGTTGATGGTCTGTTGACCAAGTCATACAAGTTCAAGGATTTTCGAGGAGCTTTAGATCGGGCAATTCATATCGGTGCGTTAGCCGACCAAGTAAATCATCACCCAGATTTGCACATCTCTTGGGGAATGCTCAAAGTAGACATCTTTACTCATACAATCAATGGCTTGACTGAGTCAGATTTTGTCTTGGCCGCTAAGATCGACAAGCTTGAAGTGTTGCAATAGGTCCAAATGACTTGCTAGTGTGGCTTTGTGGCCATGTAATAAACGGCACCAGCAATCGCAATTAGTATTAAAATTATTAGCCAGATCGGCACGGCTGGAATGTTGTACATCTCAGCTTTTTCAGGAGCTGGGCGCTTTAAGCCTTTTCCACCAGCGGCACCACCGCCAGTGACTAGTGAGCTACTAGCTGGCCCGCGTTTTTCACCCGGTCCAGGAATGGCATCTAGCTCCCGCGATTTCTCTCCGCCACTTTCGTGAATCGGCTTCGGCAAAGGTGCTGCTGTTTCTACAGTAACTTTGGGGGTGGGAATAGCATCTAGGTCGCCCCACTTTTTACCACCTGTAGCTTCGGCTTCAACTTCGCTAGCAGCAACCGGTGCGGGTGCAGGTGCAGGGGCAGTGGCGGGAGCAGGAGCGGTGGCGGCTGCAGGAGCAGTAGCAGTAGCACCTGGTGCACCTATTGAATCGAGATCACCCCATTTACTGCTACCGCCGTTAGTTGTGGCCTGAGAGGCTGCGCTCTGCTGTGCGGATTGTTGTACGTCGAGGTGTGGACGCGAACCAGCCGTAACTGTGAGGTGAATTTCGCCAGTGGTTTCCTGCGCTCTTGCACTTGGATGGCTTGGTGTGGCGGCTACCGGAGCCGGTACTGGAGCGGGTGCTGCAACCGGAGCAGGTGCTGGAGCTGGAGCTGGAGCGGGTGCCGGAGCAGGTGCTGGAGCCGGTGCTGGAGCTGATGCTGGTGCTGGAGCTGGTGCTGGAGCCGGAGCCGGTGCTGGAGCTGATGCCGGAGCTGGTGCTCCTGGTGCACCAATAGAATCAAGATCGCCCCATTTACTTGCACCAGCTTGGCTAGCTGGTGCTGGAGCTGCCGCTGCTGGAGCTGCCGCTGCTGGAGCTGCTGCTGCTGGAGCTGCTGCTGCTGGAGCTGCTGCTGGCGCCGCTGCTGCTGGAGCCGCTGCCGGGGCCGCTGCTGCTGGCGCCGCTGCTGCCGGGGCCGCTGCTGCTGGAGCCGCTGCCGGGGCAGGTGCTCCTGTGGACTGTAACTTTGCCACCACTATCTTTATTTGGTTGGTCCAACTTTGGGGATCCAGGAAATCAAGGGCGCCAAGATTGACAGAAGCTCTAACCATATCGGCATCGAGTGAGCTTTTGCTTACCACCACTGGAAGTTGCGGATAAAGTTGCCGGGTTTCTGCCAGTAGATTGAGACCTTCTACCGGTTCATCATCAAGGTCAATCCAAAGTAGTTTTGTCCCTACCTTTATAGCTTGCTCAACTGCTCTACTGCCGTCGCTTTTTGAGACTGTGGCAATGTACTTTAAGCCTGGTTCGTTCTTAACCAGTCCTTCCAAAATCTCTTGCTTGGCGTCGTCGCCATCACAGACTAGCAAGGTAGGAATGCTCACGATTGAAATCCTTTCAGTGAATTAGTGCCCATAGTCTACACCTTATCAAATGCACTTTTATCGACCGCTAGCCGCTTGTGCAACATTGCTATCGAGAGGGAAGCCAAGCAGTCTGCCACTGGTGTCGATCATACGCTTGCGCATTTCATCCACTGGCATAGTATTCAATTCTATGTCTTTGTACATAGAAAGTAGTTGCATGGTGGACATTAGGCTCAGGTGTTTTTTGCTGGCAAATTCTTGTAAGGCGGGGCTGAAGTCTGGTTCAGTGCGCTCTGATGGATGCTTAGAGGACCAGGTCTGAGCAATGAGAATTCCTTTTGGTTCGGTTTCATATTCGTCCCAGAAAGCGATGACTGATTCAGCCAGCTGGGCTATTTCTGTACGATTGGCAGCACCAGTGCTATGCACAACTCTGGCGATAACTTCGACTTGATCGCCACGTGATAACCACAGTTCATTTATGTTTGTTCTGGACTGTTGTACTTGCCAACCGAGGCGACTCAATACTTCTTGAGTACCGCTCATGAGAGCAACGTTTTCACCGGTCAGCAAAATTGTTTTAAGGGTTTCTACAGCGTTGATCCTTCCTTCAACAGCACTTAAGCGGGCCTGCATTTGTCTTATTTGCTCGGCCATTTGGCTGTGTTCATTCTTGAGAAGATCAATGAAAGGGAAGGAAAATTCTTCGCACCAGGTCGAAGGGGCTGTTTTTGTCATTTCTTCCATCTTCTTAATAAGTTCCTTTGGAGGTATAGGTGTTGACAGCTGTTCCATGGCCGTTGTCAGTTCTGGGTGAGCTGTAGAGTTGGACAGGAGGCTTTCTGTTTTGTGATTGCCATCGCCATTAGTGCTTGGCGACGCTGGAGTAGCCGCACTTAAACTTTGAGAATTGGCAACAGGAATTGGATTAACTACATGATCTGTTGCTGAAACTGGTGCCTGCAACGGTGCCTGGGCTGGCGTTGGTTCTGCCGGTTGCGGCGTTGCGATTTCTGCCTCTGCAGCTACTGTCGGTAAGCTAGCCATAGGCTGTGGCTCCACTGGTGGTGCAATTTGTACTGGTGGTGTAATTACTGCAGCCGGAGCTGGCTCAGGTACTGTACTCGGGAGCGGTGTAGATGCTGGTGCAGATGCTGGTACAGACGCCGCTGCTGTGAACCCTGAATTTTCTAAAGCTGGTGCAGGCGCTGCCGGATTGTTGATTGGCACTTGTGCTTCTTGTGGCGCTGCTACCGGAGCTGCAATCGTTGCTGGTCTTTCTATTGTTTTGGCAAGCCGAGAAATTTCTGCCAGATCTTTGGCTGCTTGTGTTTGCTCTTCTTCGAAGGAAGTGAAAGATGTGTTCATTGGCTCCTCTGGGGCGGCAACTGGTGTTGTTAGGCTATCGATCTTCGGCTCATCTTTTACTGCTGCTGTTTCTAATGCGGGTTTATCGGCAGTGACATGTGGGTCAAGTCTTGGTGCTCCGAAGGTATCGGCCAGTGACCGCAAGGTCGAACGTGGTGCTTCTTCGTCGCTAGCTGCTGACGGCTTGGGGGTGGGGTTGCCTAAGAATATTTCTGGTTCTGGCAGTGCTTGCACAGCCGTGGCCTCGATTGGTGTGGGAGGCGCTGAGGTGATTGGCTGGGGCTCAGTCTCTACAGTCGTTATCTCAGGCAAAATAGATTCAGGCTGATATTCACGAGCCGCAGGATCTTCCTCTGTTAAGAATTCAAAGGTCTGGCGGAATTCTTCCATGGTCTTAGTGGCTCGCTCGGCTTCGAGTCTTGCTAGCTCTTTGGCTGCTTGCTCTTGCATCGCTCGATCGGCATCAGCAGAGGCGTCGGCCTGAACCGCGCTCTGTTGCGGCTGCTTTTCGTCGGTGATGAGATAGCGGCCGGTATCGAAGACATTTCGATCAGCACCGTCGGGATTTGGCCTGAGAACTGAGTCAAGGTCTCGGGAAGCAGCTTCGATTTCAGCTCTTTCAATCTCGGCTGGGGTAAGAGCATTTTTGCTCTGGCCCGCTGGCTGCGCCGGTGCGTGCTGAACATCGACCAAGCCGCTGCCGGCCTCGAGCGATTCCATCAGACGCGATGCTTCTGAATTTGTCGAATCTGCGGTCATCACATATTGAGATTGATTAACTGGTGTAGAGACCACATCAGTTATTTCTACTGGGGTTGGTTCCAATACATCATTGTCATCACTGGCGCCAAATTCTAGTCCCTTAAGAATGTCAGAAATGCGCTGCTTAGGATTTGCTGCGCTTACTGTGTTTGGATCTCTGGTTGCCGTTTCAATTTGATTGGCTTGTTCAACCAGTTGTCTGGCTGTTTCAGCAAATTGTGAAAGATCCATTTCAGCTGTAGCTTTTTTCAGTTCAAAGTTATTTACCATAGCTACTTGAGGAGCTGCCGCAATTGGCTCTGTGGTTGCCATTGGCGCTGAAGCTTGTGGTTGGTCACTGCTCAACTCGATTGCTTCCATCGCTTGGAAGGATTCAGGAGCTTGCCTACTAGCTTCAGCTGAGACTGAGTTGAGAATGTCTTCTGCTGTCATCAGCGCTGGCGCTGGTGCAGCGACTGGTGCTGCTTCTGGTGTGTTGAGAACGGCGGCACTGGTGAATTCTTCATCGTCATCAAAAGGATCAAGAGCGTCTGATGAGAACAATCCTTTAAGAGCACCCTTGGGCGGTTGTTTTGGTGCCGCTGGGGCTGCTGCTGAGGCTACTAATTCTGCCGGCTCTTCTTGTTTCTGATGGTTGGCGGCAAGATTTGCCATGATTTCTTCTAAGCGTGCTTCGTCCATAGTGTGGTTAGGAACCTTTTCAGAATTAGGGGCTGGGGCTTCCGTAATGGCAATTTCGCTCGGGGCAACGGAGTCATCTTTGATGAAGCCCTTGTTAATAGCTTCTTGGTACCATTTGTTGACGCAGGTCATAAGGGCACGATCGAAATCGGGTGAGTAAGGAGCCGGCAAGAAAATCACTTTGCCGCCTTTATCACCAGCCCAAAACTGCGCAGCGATACATTTTTTTTGCGCCGCAGTAGCCAATACTGAATAGTTTGAAGAGAGGAAATCGGTGCGAATAATGGTGTTCCATTCAATGCCCGATTGTTCCAAATATTCAAAGACTTCTGAAGTGTTGCCTTCGTCTGTGGTTTCGATTACGCGACCGTGGCTGAGAGCGCTCATTTGCCGACTGCCTGTGCCGTCAGGGCTCTTGCTAGCCGGAGCGTAAACAGAAAGCCAGTCATAATTGTCAACTGAGATAGTCGGTCCAGCTAAGACAAATGGTCTACATAGGAAGTAGATCAGTAGTCCGCCCTGGGATAAGAAGGGAATTAATTCTTCCAACCTTGAATCAGATTCATTAATAAGTTCCTGAATCAAAGCATCGTCAGGAACGTTAAGTTGGTTTACACCTTCATCAAGAAGTTGATTTATCCTGCGCGTCGGTTCTGGCCCCTTGTCAAAGAGGTGAAGGAGGCTAACAGGATTGGCAATGATTACTTGGTAATTGTCGAGAGATTTGGCCCGGCCTAAATTGAGGTGTGATTCTTCCCCAAAGCCAGGACAGTTAAGCCTTAGAACCTTCTCCCTCGCGATACTTTTCATCATCCTCACCTTTCCTAGCCAAGCTTTTGCCGATTCGTGTGAAATCGGGGTTACTCAGACTAACTCCCAGATTCATATACCCACAATTTCTATGCCAAACCTTTGCCTAAATCTAAACAGGGGGCGTCGTTGTCAAGAATGGACTGCTGATAATTAGTAAAAAAAAGAGACACTGTTAAGCAGTGTCTCTTCGTTTTTGAATGGTTTTTAAAACTATTCGAGTTCAGTATCTAGGCTGAACGAAGCTTTGCTGAAAGGTTTTTCAACACAGTTGCTGAAGGCATTTTTGCCGCCATAGTAGCAACCTTCACCAGTGCCAACAATCAAGCCGAAAGGCATGCCGAGAACAGCGCCCATCATCATTGGAGGAATGTGCTCTTTGCCACCGATCTTGTCGGCGAAGTTGCCGCTGAATTCGATACAACGATTAGAAGCGCGGCGAACAATTGCAACAGGAATGCCGACAGCTAGGCCGGAAGTTACGCTGGCAGCTCTTACTGGTAACAGTACTGCAGCTTTGGCCATTGATTTGGCTTCATCAGCCCTGGCAGGAGCACCACAAACGCTAAAGACCACAGCTAAAAGAGCTAGTTTGGCAGCGTGTACTTTAAAACTCTTCACTTATTTTCCTCCACAACTGATGACATGCTTCTCTCGATCGAGACATTCTATCGACAATAGTGGCTCATAATAGCATTGCAATTGTTTAAAGAATGGCCAGTCCTGTAAGATCCTTGTAGTCTCTTGGTAGGCTCCATTAAGTGTTTGCTGCCAAGCGAAACTTTCTATATCTAATGTATGCCGTTTGTGATCAAAATAAGTGTATGACCAACAAAGACGAATCAGCTGAACTGCCAGCTACTCAATACCATCGCAAGGGCTTCGGCTTGAAAGATGTGGTTGAGGTGGAGCTAAAAAAGGTTTATGAATCAGATCTGATTGCTAAGCTGCGAGCTAGCGGCAACGTACTTACAGTCAATGGAATCACCATAAAACTAGCAGAAGCATTTGGTTTCTGTTGGGGGGTTGATCGCGCTGTTTCAATGGCTTATGAGGCCAGGCAGCATTTTCCAGATAAGAGAATCTGGATTACAAACGAGATTATTCATAATCCGATCGTGAACCAAAATTTGCGCGAAATGGGCATCGAGTTTTTAGAGACTGCAGCAGACGGTAGCAAAAACATCGAAAGTATTGGCCAGGGTGATGTGGTCATACTGCCTGCTTTTGGTGCATCAATTGAAGAATTGAAACTACTTGAAGAGCGTCGCTGTGAAATAGTTGATACCACCTGCCCTTGGGTGTCTCGGGTGTGGAATCGGGTGGTCAATTATGACAAAAAAGATTTTACTGCCATTATTCATGGTAAACCCAATCACGAAGAGACTGTCGCTACAGCTTCACGCGCTGGCACCTATTTGATTGTGCAGAATTTGGGTCAGGCCGAATGGGTGTGCAATTACATTCTTAATGGCGGGAAGAAAGAAGATTTCTTCGCCCGCTTCAAAAATGCGGTATCGCGTAACTTTGACCCTGATACCCATTTAGTCAAGATTGGTGTGGCCAATCAGACCACCATGTTTAAGGGCGAAACCGAGCAAATTGGCAAGCTTTTCGAAAAGACTATTCTTGCTAAATATGGCCCGGCTGAGTTAGACCAGCATTTTCTTAGCCCTGGCGACACAATTTGTGATGCCACTCAAGAGCGACAGGATGCCATGCTTAATCTGGTCGAGGAACAACTTGATTTGATGCTAGTGATAGGTGGATTCAATTCATCAAACACTGGTCATTTGCAGGAAATTGCCCATAAGAGAGGCCTGCCCTCGTACCACATTGATGGCCCAGAGTGTGTTGGTCCAGGTAATGTAATTCGATTTAAGGCCGACAATAGCGAGCAAACCCAAACAAGAGAGATGTTTTTCCCTGTAACAGGGCCTGTAACAGTTGGTGTTACTTCTGGTGCTTCTACCCCAGATCAGGTTGTAGCTGATGTCTTAGAGCGTTTGTTTGCACTTCGCGCTTAGCAAATTTTAGATGTTAGATCTATAAATGATACTATTTAGTCTATTAGTGTCAGCTGTGAAGTGACGTGGACCTCGAAAATAACATCTTCATGCGTGCGTTGCGGCGAGAGCAAGTTGAGCGCACTCCGGTTTGGCTCATGCGTCAGGCTGGTCGTTATCAACCTGAATATCGGGCTATTCGCGCGAAAATGAGCTTTCTTGAGCTTTGCCATAATTCTCAAGTGGCAGCGGAAGTGACGACCATGGCCGTAGATATGCTGCAAGTCGATGCGGCTATTATTTTTGCCGATATACTTCTGCCTCTGCAGAGTCTCAATGCCGGGCTGCGTTTTGCCCAGGGTGATGGTCCGGTTATTGATAATCCTATTAGACTGGCTAGCGATGTCGACAAGCTCAGCCTATTCGACATAGAAGAGGGGCTTGGCTACGTTTTTCAGTCTATCAAGCTATTTGTGAAGGAACGGCCGCTAGTGCCTTTAATAGGCTTTGCTGGCGCTCCCTTTACACTGGCTTCCTATCTGATCGAGGGCGGCTCTTCCCGCAATTTTGAGCGAACCAAAGCGTTCATGTACCAAGAACCTCAAGCTTTCGCCAGACTTATGGCAATTTTGACTGATGTTACCATTGCTTACTTGCTGGCCCAGGTTGCCGCTGGTGCCCACTGCTTGATGCTCTTTGATAGTTGGGTCGGTACGCTCAGTCGTGAAGATTATGAGAGCAGTGTCTTGCCCTATTCAAAAAAGATATTTGCGGCCTTGGCAAGTGCAGCTCCTAGTATTCATTTTGGTACTGCCACTGGTGGCATGCTCGATTTGATCGCTTCGGCCGGCTCTACGGTTGTTGGTGTAGATTGGCGCATGGACTTGGCTGCGGCTTGGCAAATGATTGGTGATAAGGCCGTTCAAGGTAATCTTGATCCTACGGTGCTACTAGCTGATCGAGCCCTAATTAAGGAACGGACTCAACTGGTTTTGGATAAAGCCGGAGGGCGTCCTGGACACATTTTCAATCTGGGCCATGGAATTGGTAAAGATACGCCGGTTGATAACGTTAAGTATCTAGTTGATTTGGTGCGAGAGCTATCGTCCAAGCCACGAGGCTAAGAGAGTTTACTAATGGGCAATGAGCATTTGAAAAGTCGTGATAGCGTCAGCAAAGTAGTCATTGTGGGTGGTGGCATTAGCGGACTGACTTGTGCCTTCAAACTTTCGCAGTCTGAACAATTCGCTCGTGGTCTCATGCACATTACTGTGCTTGAGAATAGATCACGATGGGGTGGAATAATAGAAACCAAGCTAGTTGACGATTGCATTGTTGACAGTGGACCTGATTCTTTCATTACTAATAAACCAGGGATGCTCACTCTCTCTAAAGAGTTAGGTATTGAATCTCGCATAGTTACTGTAAACCAAGTCAATCGCGGCGCTTTGATTGTTAGCAAGGGCAAGCTTGTTCCCCTTCCTGCCGGATTTATCATGCTGGCGCCCAGTACCCTGACTAGCTTCTTTCAAAGCTCAGTGCTGAGCTGGGCGGGCAAGTTGCGAAGCGCCCTAGATCTTGTGCTGCCACCAAGAAAAAATCTTGCCGATGAAAGTTTGGCTGCTTTTGTGCGTAGACGATTTGGTCAAGAGCTTCTTGATAAATTGGCCCAGCCTATGGTGGCGGGAGTCTATGTTGGTGATGCAGAAAAGTTGTCTGCGGCCCACGTCGCTGCACGGTTCGTTGAAATGGAGCGCACTACTGGTAGTGTCATTCGAGGTTTGTGGGCAGAGCGCAAATCTTCGGCAGCTGAGGCCAATTGCCAGGTAGATGCCAGTGGCGCTCGCTATAGCTTATTTGCAGGTTATGATCAGGGTATGGCCGTTGTTGTTGATAGTCTGGTAGCGGCTTTAAGCAAAGAAAATATTGATTTGCAGTTGAACACTACTGTCAATTCGATCAGAAAGAGCGCTGAGCCATCTAGTCGCTTTGTTGTTTCTTCTCCTTCACAAGTCTGGCAATGCGATCAAGTCGTGTTGGCTACTGCCCCTAAAGTTTCCAGCGCCCTTCTAGCCGATCTCAATGCCCCTTTGAGCCGGGAATTGGGCAAGATTTCTTCTGCCTCGTCGGCAGTTTGCAATTTCATTTTTGAGCGTAAAGATATTAGTCATCCTCTCAAAGCTTTTGGTGCGGTGGTGCCTGAAGTTGAAATGATTGAGCACAAACTGTCTCTTGTGGCTTTTGCCTTCGCCAGCATTAAATTCGTTCGTGCTCCCCAAGACAAAGTTATCGTTAGAGCCTTTTTGGGCGGTGTAAAGGGCGTTTCGGTTCTTGCCAATGACGACGAACGTCTGCTTCAACTGGCTCTGGCTGACTTGACTAAGCTAATTGGTCTGTCCGGCAAGCCAATCTACCAGGCTGTCCACCGCTGGGCCGATTCTATGCCTCAATATGAGGTAGGTCATGATCAGTTGATTGCCGCCATAGAAAATGCTTCATCTTCATCTAGCGCTGGTTTGCACCTTGCCGGAGCCTATTTGCAGGGAGTAGGCCTGCCGGACTGCGTCGCTAATGGCTATAAGTGTGCTGAGAGTGTCAAGCAATTTATGGCTAAAGATTGCTCTAGCAATCTTGTCAAAAATTGAAAGGTTTCAACTTACTTGTATCTTGCAAAATTGCGTGTATAACTAAACTATGACTGGGCAGCAAAACTCTTCAAAAACCGACGCCGGGCGCGAAGCTTCTAACTTGGAACGGCAAGTTGAACGCAAGAATTCTTGGGTAACGGTTAAGGGCGGCCCCGTTATTGCTGTGATTGATATGGGAACCAATTCTTTCCATATGATTGTTTGTCAGGCCAGCCCAGATAAAGACCATTTTGAAGTTTTGGCCAAAGTAAAAGAAGCTGTGCCTTTCTTTCGTCGCTCCTTAACTGCTCACTACATTGATGAGCCGGCAATGAGGGCTGCCGCTCGTATTCTGCGGGATATGAGCAAAAAAGCAAAAGAGCGTGGTGCTAGTACTATTGTGGCTGTTGCTACATCGGCTGTGCGTGAGTCAAAGAATGGCGAAGAGTGTTTGCGACGCATACGTCAAGAGCTGAAGATTGATGCTCGTATGGTCTCTGGCAAAGAAGAAGCCAGGCTGATTTATTTAGGTGTTCTTTCGAGCCTTAGTTCTGTTCGCTCTAAATTAAAGGGCCGCTTCTGCATAGTGGATATTGGTGGTGGTAGCACTGAACTGATTGTCGGCGATCGCGGTCAAATTTATTTTGCCGAGTCGTATAAGCTTGGTGCTGCAAGACTTTCACAGCGCTTCTTTAAGCGTGGTGTGGTCACTCGTGAATATATTCGCGAATTACATGATGAGGTTCGCGGTGTGCTCCGTCCCTCGGCCAACGGTATTGCCAATAGTGGTGGATTCGAGACCTTGATTGGTACCTCTGGCACGATTCAGGCTTTGGCTAAATTAGATAGAGTCACTTGTGGTAGCCCCCATGCTGAGTTAAACGGCTGGACTATTGCCATTGACCGCTTGAAAGAGCTTGTGGCTTATCTTGAGACTGCCGCTTTGAGAGGCGAGAAGCCTAAAGGCGTTAGCAGCGACCGCAACGAGACTGTGCTGGCTGGTTCTATTGTGCTACTTGAATCAATGATTTCTCTTGGTATCAAAGAAGTTTCAGTTTGTACTGCAGCACTGAGAGAAGGCGTTGTAGTCGATCGTTTCTTGCAGACCGGCTGGCTTGAAGCTGGACTGACAGTGCACCGCGATCCACGCTCAAAGAGTGTGCATAATTTGCTTGAGAAATACCAGGGAACGCTGGAGCATGCTCAGCAGGTTGCTTATCTGTCACAGCTCCTTTTCACTCAGACCCGGGGCATTCTCCACAATTATCCTGAAGATATTGGTCACCTGTTGTGGTCTGCGGCAATGTTGCATGATGTGGGCATGTTCATTGGTCGCAATGGTCACCACAAGCATTCTTACTACCTGATAAAGAACGCTGGGCTCTTGGGCCATTCTGAAGAAGAAGTAGCCTTGATTGCTAGTATTGCCCGTTACCATCGCGGTTCAGAGCCGAAAGTAACTCATGAAGCTTGGTATAGCCATGATTTAGAAGGTCGAAAAATTGTCTACGATCTCGCTTCTTTTCTTCGCATCGCTGAAGCCTTAGACCGCAGCCATAAGCAAGTAGTGAAAGATCTGCGCGTGATAGTGAGCGCCTCTAGTAAAGACGGGCAAAGTGGCAACCTTAGCCTCTTCCTCAATCTCCATGAGAATAGTCACTGTCAGTCAGAAATTTGGGCTTTAAATGAAAAGAGATCGTTCTTTGAGAATCATTTTCAGACCAAGCTAGAAGTTCTAGTTGACGCTGGAGTGGCGCTGGCTCAGTCTGAGTAATGCTAGTGCGCAGTTGATTTCTTTGATTCTGCTAGCTTGATATTTAAGGTCTCAGCACTTTCTCTGACGTGCTTTAAGCGGCGTTGTAGTTTTTTTGCGGTAAAGCCGTTGATGACTGATTTGGGCACTGGCATACCAAGATCAAGACTGGTTGATAGTTCAAGGGTGGTGGCCTTGCCGTCACTGCTTGGTGTTAAAACCCAGCTGCCCTGCATGTGTTTAAAGCGATCTGATTTGATTAGCTTGTAGTCAATTCGCTCTAAAGGCACTTCTTTGTTTTGCATTTCGCATACTGCTGAACCAAAAACTGGTATAAGCACCATTTTTTGTTCCAGCACATACTCATGCTCGCCCGGCACTATCACTTTGCTATAGGCTAGGTCAGGATCATGTTTTCTTTCGTCATGAACGGCCTGCCAGACAACTTCTCTGGGCGCTTCAATATGGATTGAAGCCTTGATTAGCTCGGGTTTTTCTTTGAGCTCTTGGTTCTTTTGCTCTACTGTGTTCTTTAGCTCTATTTTGTTCTTAGCGGCAGGGCTAGCCATGCTCGATTGTGGCAGAGCCAGTAGACTGCCGCAGGCTAATGCCAGAGCGAATTTTGAGATTTTCTTGCTGCTCACGATAGCTTTTTAAGTGTCACTTTATAATGGTAGTTGCAAAGAGTATAGCACTGCCGACTGCGCCAGCCAATTAGATCTTTTACACGCCTATGGGGAAGAATTTAGGTACCAGACGGCGCCACTTAAGCTTGGCTGCATAGTCTTTGTACTTGTCGCCAAAGGTTTTGACCAATAGCTCTTCTTCATACTTTGCTCGGCGTAACCATAGCGGTGCCACCACAAATAATGCAAAAGCAAGACTGAGGGGGGAGAGGCCAGCAATTGAAGCACCAACTAGTGATTGGATTATGCCTGAATAGGCTGGGTGCATAACAAAACCGAGCAGTCCTGAATCTTTTACTTCCTGTCCTTCCAGTAGTTCCGCATCAGTGGAGAAGGCTTCGCCGAGCGAATACCAGCCTCCAATCATGAATACAAACCCAGTCAGCATTTCTAAGACACCAAGCCATGAGATAATCTGCAGCGCTCCACTAGGCTCAGT
Organism: Cyanobacteriota bacterium erpe_2018_sw_21hr_WHONDRS-SW48-000092_B_bin.40; assembly: GCA_030917395.1. Lineage (GTDB taxonomy): Bacteria > Cyanobacteriota > Vampirovibrionia > Obscuribacterales > Obscuribacteraceae. The sequence continues at coordinate 22,175 of JAUPUU010000051.1, read as the reverse complement.
CTGAGTTAGGGAAAGTATTGGGGAGAGGCCAGGCAGACCGGTGATGACACCGTTGAAGACGCCAAAGCTGAGAACAATTAGGGCGACATTGACACCAGAAAGCAGTTGAGGAGCCCGTTGAATCAGAAAGTTTGATTCATATACAACGCCTTTGCCCCTACGGGAAAAGCCTTTGTATAGAACAGGGAAAGAGAGCGCACAGCCAATTGCTAGAAGACCAAGTACGGTCATCGTCGGCAGGTTGAAGGTCATATCGTTTTTGCTCCCTTGATTGTAAATACATCGTCGGCGAGGCCAACGTTTCCTTTGAAATTGTTCCAGATAGAGTGCGAACTTAGTTTACCGTCAATATAGTCCCACCATTCAACTGGCAGCATACTTTTCGGATCAATGGCCACTCTTTTGTAGATTTCACCTTCAAAATTGGAGCCGTGATATACCTCCAGCATATATACCAATGACGGTGCATTGCTGCTTGATTGCACCGTATTCTCGGTGACACGGGCTACGCAAGAATCCTTTTCTATAAATGTTTTCAATGCTTGAGCCAATGAGCTCAGATCTGAATCGACCATGGGATAGCCGTTAGCTGAGCGCAGGTAGTCAGACGAAGGGGCTAAATCTACGGTCATGAAACTAAGAGCGCCGCCTGGTTTAGCTTTGATTTTGCCACCACTTCCCATCACCGCTATCGATCCTTTGCGGAAGCTTCCTACTTCTTCGAGGCGCATCATTCGGGGCTTCTTGAAATAGAATTTGCCTTTTTCAATCAGTTTTTTGCCTTTGTAGTTGGTCATTTCGTACTCAAAGACATAATCTTTGTAGCTGTCAGCTGCTTTGAGCATGCGTTCAATGAACGGTGCAGCGTTAACGTAGTCAGAGTTGTCGGCTTTTGGCGGAGCTGCAGTCGTTGTTGAAGCTTTGCTCGATTTATGTTTGCTGGCAATCTTGATACTGCCAGTAGTATCAAGACTGCTAGCCGGCGCTGCCATTGAGCTTGTTGTAAGGTTTAGAGAAAGGTTCAGCGCTAAGGCTGCCGCGGCGAGAGATTGAATTTTTTTGCTTCTGTACTTAGTCATTTATTGATTACCACAATGTCCGATTTCGGATGTTTCCAGGGAGCGCCAGAGTTGAAATACTGCAGTCAATATATCGTCTACAGTAGGGGGAAGATTTTTAGAGGTGAGAGCAGTAGGTTTTTGCTCTAATGACTCTAGATCGTCTAACATTCGTCTCATCCAGAGGGCGTGTCGGGTGTTGGTTTTGGCATGAAGTCTCAACCAGCTTAGGCCCTCGTCGATGCTATCTTGGCCGTAAGTGGCTTGGTCGTGGGCGAAATAGTTTTCTAATATGGGCAGTACCACTCGCGCAAACTGCGTCGCTGCCAACTCAGCTGCTATGACCGCCTGTACACCATCGACCACCGAGGCATTCTGGCAGTGATGACGCATCGACTTGATCAAACGTTCCGCTGAATAAGGTATTTCTAAAGAATTTTGTAGGCGCTCGGGGTCGAGACCAGCTAATTGGCACTGCTTTAGATATAGATTCTGGAAATGTCGTTCGTCGTCTGCTAACTGATTGAGCAGCTTTGTCGCTGATTCAAAGCCTTCTGGCAGCTTATTTTTGACACTAACAATGTTGAGTGGCAGTTCTCTAATGAAGGGCCAAAGCTCTTGACAAATCGCCTGACTGCCCTCAATCTGATTGAGCTTAACTTGCTGCAACCAACTGCTCTGAATCAGACCGGCATCCAGTCGAACCATGAATTCAGTCAGCCAATGACTGTCAGCTCGCCTTCTCCTTTTTGAAGAGATGGCCTCTGAGCCCTCGTGCAATGCTCTACTCCATGGTTGCATTTAAAATTACTTCTTCAGTACTTCTAAGGCTCTTGGTTACTTTCGCTGGCAATTTGAGAGCATTTATCCTGCCAAGACTTTACTACAACAAGCCCTGGCAGTAGAACCAGGTTGGCAGGGATGTTAAACTTTTCATGCTCCGCAACTTCTTTAGACTAGGCATTTGACTGACGATTGAAAGATTTAAACTCTAGCTCTTCCCCGTTACCTCCAATCGCTGGTGTTGTTCAAACTGCGCCAACTATTGAGTGGCACCGTACTTCAGACGATTTACAGTTAGCTTGTCGCACCTGGAAGGGAAAAGTCGGTTTTCCTGTAATAGTTTATCTGCATGGTATAGAAGGCCACAGTCAGTGGTTCGAAAACACAGCATCGGTGCTTAATCACCTTGGCATGACAGTTTATGCGCCAGACCGCCGAGGCTCTGGTTTGAATCCGCGAGATCGTGGCAACTTATCGAGCTATAAGACTTATCTTGCTGACATTGAAGTTTTCTTGCGCAAAGTAAGTTTTGATCATCTCGGCCATTCCCTGATTGTCCTAGGAAATTGTTGGGGGGCTAAGGCCGCATCTCTTATTTGTCAAAGTGACTACAAGCCTACTTCCGGGCAAGAATTGAATTTGCCGATTGCCGGTTTGGTTCTATGTAGCCCAGGAATTTACACTAAAATCGATTATGGCATGGGCACTAAATTTCAGATTGCTTACTCGTCGTTTGTCGATTCTGGTCGCAACCGCAAATGGCCTATTCCGCTTGAAATTGAGATGCTCACTAATAATCCAACCTTTCAAGGTTATCTCAAGCGAGATAACCTGCGCTTAACTGAGGCCACTGCAAGCTTCTTTGTTGAAAGTTTTAAGTTGGGTAAGTTGGCAGAAAAAGCTTCCCCTTCGATCGAAATGCCGCTGCTGGTCTTGCAAGCTGGCTCTGACATGATTGTTGACGTAGACAAACTTCAGGGCTGGTATGCCAAAGCCAAGTCTACGACTAAAGATTTACGTATTTTTCCGGACGCATCTCACACCCTTGACTTTGATTCGACATGGTTCAAAGAATATGCCCATGTGCTTAGCGAGTGGATATTAGCTCAGTGCCCGGTTGTGACCTAGTTTTGAAAAATTTGGAACCATTACCAATATGCTAATTCGCTCCATCAAGTCGCAGGCTGTTAGGCTGCCTTTTCGTTTTTCTTTTGGACACGCCCTTGCTAGTCGGAACTATTCACTCAATGTTCTGGTCAGAGTGCAGGTGGTGCTAGAGGATGGACGTGAAGTGATTGGCTGGGGTGAATCTGTTCCGCGGCAATATGTCACTGGTGAAACGGTGGCCAGTGCGCTGGCTGCAATCAACTATTCTTATGCACCGGCACTGAGTGGCAATTTCTTTGCTAATGCTCAAGAATTGCTTGCCTGTTTAGGGCAAATATTCGCGGCCAATGGTCTTGACCATAAGCCAGCTGGAGCCTCGTTCTGTGCCTTAGAGCTGGCTTGTCTCGATGCCTTAGCTAAAGCTCAAGCACTAAAGTTTTGTCAATTGCCTGGCTTGATTGCTCCTTCTGATCTGTGGCAGCCAGCCGAGACTATGCAGTACGGTGGCGTCATTCCCTTTGGTAAGAAAGCTATCTTGAAGCTCATTCTAGAGGCCTATAAGAAGTATGGTTTTAAGACTGTAAAGCTCAAAGTTGGCGGCTCTCTCAATGAAGATGTGGCCCGAGTTAAACTCGCTCGCGAGATTTTAGGTGAAGACGCGATTTTGCGAGTCGATGCTAACTGTGCCTGGACCGTAGATCAAGCCAAATGGAGTTTGGCTGCCCTGAGGCCTTATAGAGTTGCTTCTTGTGAGCAGCCTCTGATTGCTTCTGATTTGCCTGGTTTAACCGACCTGACAGCAACTGTGCCTGAGACGATTATGGTTGATGAGTCTCTTACTACTTTGGCTCAGGCACGCGATCTAATAGAGCGCAAAGCCTGCAATGCTTTTAATATTCGCTTGTCTAAAGTGGGTGGACTGGTCAGTGCCATGAAAATGGTAGAGCTGGCTAATGCCAATAAGATCGAATGTCATCTTGGCGCTCAAGTTGGAGAGTCAGGAATACTGGTTGCCGCTCAAAGACACTTTGCTTTAGCTTACCCGCATTTTGCCAATGTCGAGGGGGCGATGAATTTATTTCTCCTCAAGGCTGATCTGGTCAAAGAAGGCATGACTGTTCCCTATGGGGCGATGGCGAAGGTTACGCCGAGTTATGGCTTAGGGGTGACGGTGAATGAGCGGGCTGTGGCGCGACATTTATATGACTACAAGAATGATAACCCCGTCAATGTCTCAGTCAGCGAGAAAAGAGAGTCTAATGCAACTCGGTAACTTAGACATTCTGGCTGGACAAACTTGGCGGCGCCTGACCCACATCAGGCGCTTTTACAACGGGCTTAAAGAGCCGCAGCAGACCCAGTTGGCGAAGCTCAAAAGCATAGTGGAAGCGAATAAAAATACTGCTTTTGGTCGCGCCCACCATTTTGATCGTATCAACAGTTATGACGACTTTAAAAAATATGTTCCGCCTAGTCGCTATGAAGATTTAGAGCCGTATATTGAGAAGTTGCGCCATGGCGAAGGCAATCAGCTCACTGCCGAAGAACCCTTTATGTTTGCCACCACTAGTGGTACTACTGCCACGCCTAAGTTCATTCCTGTTACCGAGGGACATCTGCGCGATTATACCCATGCCTTCCAGGTGCATAACTATCATTTAGTTGTCGATTTTCCCCAGGCGGCGGCCGGGAAAATATTGATTATTTCTAGTAACGACGAAGAGGGTCGAACTCCTGCTGGTATTCCTTATGGTGCCATATCTGGTGTACTTAATCGACGTCAGCCCCCAATTATTCGTCGCCACTTTGCCCTGCCCTACGAATTGTGCAAAGTAAAAAATGTTGATGCAAAATACTATTTACTGCTGCGTGCTGCTGTGGCTCGAGATGTTACCGCTCTGTTGGGCTGCAATCCCTCCAGCTTCATTCTTTTAGCTGAACAGTTGAAACTGAGAGCCGATGAGTTAATTGAAGATATTGCCAAAGGTACCCTCAATCAACTTGTCGATCATATTGAACCGCTAGGCGATGATGTACGTCTGGCATTCAATCGTTATCTCAAACCCGATACCCGACGGGCGAAAGAATTAGCCGCTCTGCTCAAACAGCACGGTACGTTATTGCCAAAGCATGTTTGGCCGCGAGTAAATGTTATGTCGCTCTGGAAGGGCGGCCCTATGTCATTCTATTTAGAGAAATTGCCTGAATTGTTTGGTCCCGTGCCGCAGCGTGATTTTGGTTATATGGCCTCTGAAGGTCGCGGTACAGTGCCTATTTCTAGCAATGGCTCGGCTGGACCACTGGCTGTCACTTCTCACTTCTTCGAGTTTGTCAGTGAAGATCAAATTGATTCTAGCAACCCCATTTTCTTGACTGCTGATCAGCTCCTAGTTGGTGGGCGCTACTACATTCATTTCACCACCAATGCCGGTCTTTACCGCTATAACATCAACGATTTGATGGAAGTCGATAGCATTCTTGGGGCCGCACCAGTTTTAAAATTTGTGCGTAAAGGTGGCGGTGTTAGTTCTGTTACTGGTGAGAAGCTAACTGAAGAGCAGGTTTTGACAGCCTTGGCGCAAGCTGTTAATCAGTTGGGTTTGCTTGAGCTTAAACACTTTACGGCTGAGGTGGCCTTAGATCTGCCGCCATATTATCTTTGCTATGCCGAGACTGAACGCGAATTACCTCAGGCCGTGATTGAGAGTTTTCTCCAGGCATTTGATCAATCTTTGCAGTCGCAAAATCCTGAATATGCTGACAAAAGAGCAACAAGAAGATTGGGGCCGCCGCGTCTAAAATATCTTCCTGCTGGCACCTATACCAGGTTGCGGCAGCAAAGAGTTCATCAAGGGGCGCCAGAAGCGCAGGTGAAAATACCGTTATTGAGTGCCCAAGGTAACTTCTCTCACAGTTTGGAGACCCTGGTAAATCTATGAGTACAGAGCATAAGACTATTGGTATCACTGGAGCAACTGGTCTGGTTGGGCGCGCCCTCGTGGCCGACTTATGCAAAACATTTGCTGTGGTGGCAATTGCCCGAGACTCACAAGCACTGGCAAAACTAGTGCAGTCGGTTGAGCCGCAAGCCATTACTAAACCAATCGCTAGAGTGGCCGATGTCTGCGACCTGACAGCTCTTGAGCAGGCCTTCGTTGGTCTCGACATAGTCATTCATGCCGCTGGTTTTGTTGACCCTCTGGCCGATCGCCAGTTAATTTTGTCTATTAATACTGGCGGTACTGCCAATGCCATGAAAGCCGCTGATAAAGCTGGTGTTCAGCAATTTATTCAAATTAGTTCGCTTTCTGTAATCACCGGTCAGGGCGATCAGTTCAATCTTGATGAATCAGCACCACTCCAGCTCTGTGGCGAAGCTTACGCTGATTCTAAGGTTGAAGCAGAAAAACTATTCGATAGCGCTAATTTTAAGCAGGGCAACTATAAATTTGCCTACACGATTTTGCGTCCCGGCTTTATTTATGGCCCTGGCGAGCGTTCTTGGTTACCGCGGGTAAGTAAAGCCATTGCCACTGGTCAGGCTATGCTTGTGGATGGTGGCAGTAGAGAAACCAATGTGGTCTATGTTGGTAATTTAGCTAAGGCAGTTCGTTCGGCAATTTTAAATGAACGCGCTTATGGCCAAGTCTTCAATATTACTGATGGTGAAAAGGTCAGTAAAAAGCAACTCTTTGATGCCATTGCTGATGGTATGGGCCTGCCAAGAGTAAAAAAGGATTTGCCCCGATGGCTAGTCAAACCAGTTTGTCAGTTAGTTACTGCTTTTACAGCAAATAAGAAAATGACGCCGCAGGCTCAGGCAAAGCTGGCGCGCTTCTCCCCAGCGGCCTTCCGCTTGGCTGCGGTAAATCAGGGCTTCAGTATTGCCAAAGCAGAGCGCATTCTAGACTATAATTCTAGCAATCGCATATCTTTCAAAGATGGCATGGATATTACTATGAAGTCTATCAAGGCTCAAACTCTGGTTGAGAGACAAGACAATGAAAAATAGAACAGGGATACGTCGAGTAAGCAAAGCTGTTTCTCGCTTTACGGTTGATTATCTGCGCCGTCATCGCCATCCTGTCAACGCCGCCTTACACATTGTTGGCGTGCCGGCTGCTTTCTATGGCTTTTGGTTGATACTAAAATCATTCTCCCTATCGCAGTCAGGCTCTCGCTCCCAAGATTCGCCTGTCAGTTCTAATCTGCTTTTAGGATTCGTTTGCGTTTTCTTCGGCTATCTCTTGCAATATCTTGGTCATCGCAGTCAAGGCAATGAAGTGGGCGAAGTAATCTTGATCAAGAAGGTTAGTCGCAGGCTTGGAGCGAGCATCAATAGTTCGTCGCTGTGGCGGATGCTCGGTGGTAGTGACCCGCAGAGTACAGCTGCTAATAAGAGACATCATAAGAGTGCCTCAAGCCATCGGCCTCAAAATGGCAATGGTCATAAGCAGCCTTCACTGACCAGTCACTCGTTGGTTTGGTGGAGAAAGGCATAGCTGTGACGGCTCATTCTGCCAATGGTAGGGTCTTAGTAGATGGTGCTTCTGGTTACTTGGGCAATCACGTCGTTGCGGCTTTGCTCAATCGCGGCTTAGTGGTTCATGCTCTGGTCCGGCCGCAGGTAGCGGCAAGCGATCGCGAGTTTCTGCAAGAGTCTGGTGCTAAAGTTTTTGCCGCCGATTTAGCACCCTTTCAATCTGATTTATCAACTGCTCATAGGCGCACCCTGGAAGAGGCTTTTACTGGGGTAACCCATGCTGTCCATCTGATTGGTTCGATTGCCCCAGCAAAAAGTGAGAGCTTCAACCAACTGCATCAAGAACAAAGCAGGGCTTTTGCTAGTTGGTGCGTGCGCGCTCACGACGTTGGTGGTTTCGTCCGTGCTGCTATGGTCACTGCCCTTGGTGCTGATCAGAATGCTCCGAGTGATTATTTGCGTACCAAACGAGAAGGTGAGCTGGCTCTACTTTCTGAGTTGGAGCCGGCCAGGATAGCTTCCAGCATATTTAGACCATCGCTAATTGTAGGAAGAGCGGTGGGCCGGCGTGACAGTAAGTTAGTTAAGCGCTATCGCCAGCTAGCTAAAACCAGACCCTTTGTGCCTTTGATCAATGGCGGTCGCAATCTCGTGCAGCCAGTTTTTGTGGCTGATCTGGCTGAAGCTATTGTTGAGAGGCTCTGTCATCAAGCTGATTTAGAATCTTCCACTGATTTCACCGGCGAGACTTTTGAAATTGGTGGGAGTGAAGCGCTGCCTATGAAAGAAGTTGTAGAAGCAATTATGACCGCTATCAATATCAAGAAGCCCTTTGTTGATATTCCTGCAAGCTTAGCTCTGGCTGCCGCTTCGCTTCTGCAGCGCTGGCAAGATGTGCCCTTGCTTAGCGCTGATCAGGTACGTATGACTGGTTTCGATAATATATGTAGTGACAATGCTCTCAGCAACATCATTGGACGTCGCCCTACCAGTTTAGTTGAAGCGCTTGCTACCTATCGTAATTGGGATGGAGACTAGTTTTGACTGTTGGCTCGGCTAGCAATAGCAGTGATAATTCTAAAAATTCTATTGCTCCACGGCGGGTTCTAGTTACTGGCGCCAGCGGTTTCATTGGCACTCATCTGGTGCCAAAGTTAGTGGCTGGGGGTTTTGTCGTCAGCACTTTTGGTCGCACAAGTGGCAAGCCTCATTTCGAGTCGCTGGGTGTGACCCATATCTGTGGTGATGTCACTAACTACGAACAGGTGTTGGCTGCCAGTGCCGGTCATGACGTTGTTTTTCATATGGCCGGTCTGGTTTCCTATCGCAGCGCCGATTTGACCAGGCAGAGAGCTGTCAATGTAGAGGGCACGCGTAATGTTATGGAGGCGGCCCTGGCAAGCGGTGTGGGCCGGGTCATTCACACAAGTTCTATTGCTGCCTTTGGTATTCCTCCAGAGGGCACCATTGGTGATGAAACTATTGAATACAATTTGGCTGGTCTTAATCTTAGCTATTGCGACACTAAGCATGAAGCCGAGCTTGTGGTGGAAGAGTATTTCAAGAAGGGCCTAAATGTCATCACCCTTTGCCCTGGAATTATTTTTGGTGAGGGCGATACTCACCCCCATCATCATTTTATTTTCAGGGCATTGTCCAAGGGTTTCATGCTTGGTGTCCCTGCTGGTGGCACCCCCTATTCTGATATTGTCGACATCGTTGATGCTCATCTCAATGCTATTGATTTAGGGCGGGCAGGAGAGCGCTATAGTCTTGTCTCAGCAAATCTCTCTTATAGAGAGGCCGGGGAGCTTTTTGCCAAAATTTATTCTTGTCGCCCACCGCTAGTGACTTTGCCGCAGTCTTTCGTAACATTTGCTGGCCAATTTGCTGAGGAAGTTCTGCCTCTTTTTCACATCAAAACAGCACTGACTAAGCAAGTTGCTTACCTCTCAAACTACAAAATTTTCTTTGACTGCAAGAAAGCTACCGCTGAGCTTAAGTTTAAGCCCACAGCCTTTTCTGAGACAATTCGCCGCACTGCCAGTTATTACCTGCAGGGCTGATCGCTAGTTAAATTGAGCGGCTCACTATGAAGTTGGCGTGAACTAACCGTGAAGTAATCGTGAAGTATTTTTGGGGTAGTAGCAAACTGCAAAAGGTTTGTTAGACTCGGCTTTGTGGGGGTAGAATAAAGAAAGGATTTTGTTGTGATTTGCAGCTAAAATTGCAATTTTCGATGTTTCAATCTAAAACCTAGAAGTCGAGGTATTTTCTTTTGGTCAGCAGTAGTATTGCTAGTTCTGGAGCCCTTGGCCAACCCAGTGATGGCCAAAGTGAAGCTATACCGGCCGCCCATAGCGGGCCGTACCCCTGGATTATTTCGCCAATCTTCGACTTCATCTTTGTATTCGGCGGTGGAGCGATTGCGCTCCTCGTTCTTAACTATGTATATCTGGGCTGGCGGGTGCCTGATGGTGTGATGACGAGTCCGGCTGCCTGGTGGTTAATGACTGTCGGCTTCCTCTCACAGCACATTTTCGCCGATTCGCATAATTCGGCAACTTATTTGCGAATCTGGGGAAGTGATGAGGACCGGGCGCGGTTTAAGTTCCATCGTACCTGGCTGGCTTATTCCACTATTCCAATGTTCATCATGGGATTGACCATACCCGGACTAGTTGGTGCTTTTGTTTATATCTATTTGATCACAGTCTACTGGCACTATGTTGCTCAAGCCTTTGGTATCGCTCTTATTTATTGCTATAAGCGCGGCTATATGCTCAACAATATGGAAAAAGAAATATTCCGCTGGTTCTTGTTCTCAATTGTTGGCTACACCACCATTCGCTTTCTTACCTATAAAGAATTCAGTCCACGCAATTGGTTTGGCGTAGATATCCCATTCTGGGGACCACTACCAGAAGTGTTCTTCTTTATCGCTAGATTTGCCTGTGTCGGCATGACCATTGCTTTTGTCGTGCTTCTCGCTCGCAAGTATTTTAAAGAAAACAAGATGATGCCCTGGCCATCGCTGATGATTGTCGCCACTGTGGCTGGCCTCGGCCTTAGTCAAGATGCCGCCAATTCGATGTTCTGGTTCTATGTGCCTGGTTTCTTCCACGGCAGTCAGTATTTGGCTGTTTGCATGGCCTATTACATTAAAGAGAGAGGGATGCCTAACGGTATGGATACTTGGAACATCACCAAGTCTGCTCTTGGTTCTCCCGGTATGAAATATCTTGGCCTGGTGATTCTTTCTGGTTGTTTCTTCTACATTGGTATTCCTCACTTCTTCATGCAAATTGGACAGCCTTATTCGCTTGTGGCTGGACTGGTATTGGCTTGTGTTAACTACCATCACTTTGTCACTGACGCGGCCATATGGCGTCTGCGTGACCCCCGCTGTCGCAAGATTCTATTGGCGTAGAGCCTTCTGTATCTTATAGGTGCCCATGATGGAGGCAGTTTAAGTTGGTCAGCACTACATTCCAATATGATGGAGACGCCAGGCCTGCTCCTGAGCCAGCTTCTGATAAGGTCGTTGAAAAAGCGGCAAATACCCGTTGGATCGTAAATCCAGTTTTTGACTCAGTATTTGTTTTCGGTGGCGCTCTCTGGCTAATGTTCGCCCTGCAAATTTATTGGTTCCATTGGGATGCTATTGATCCTAAGGCTGGCGGTGTCGCTGGCTCTATGGCCTATTTTTTGCTTTTTCTCAGTACCTTTGGTTCTTACCTGTTCGCTGATTCTCATACAATTGCCACTTATGTGCGCATATATTCCACCGAAGAAAATAGGCAGCGCTTTAAGCTCTACGCCTATTACTTGCCGTGGGTCTCAGGGCTCATGTTCGCCCTTTGCTTGATCTATCCCAAGGCCGCAGGCTTCTGCGTTTATTTGCACTTGATGTGGGTTTTCCAGCATTATGTTGGCCAAACCTTTGGTATTTCGCTAATCTACTGCTATAAGCGCGGTTATTTCTTCAAGCCCTGGGAGCGCGAGACCTACCGTTGGTTTATGCATTCATTTTCGGCTTACGTAATCAGTCGAATCTTGTGCTACCGCGAACTTTCGCCAGATGACCTCTACGGAGTGAAGCTACCGTTTTACGGCTTACCGTATCAGCTTGTTAGTGTCACTAAATTTGCTCTGATAGTTATGACCCTGGCTTTTGTCACCGTGGTCGTTCGTAAATTCATTGTCGAGAAGAAGCTCATACCTTTGCCTACTCTCTGTCTGATTTTTTCAATACTAGGAATAGGCTTGTCAACCGGTTGGGCCAATTCGGTTGTTTGGGTTTACGGTCCGCCGTTCTTCCACGGTAGTCAATATCTAGCTGTTTCTCTTGCTTTCTATCTCAAAGAGAAAGGATTGGAAGAAGGGCGATTGAACGATGTTAGTCGACATTTGTTGAGCCAGTTCGTCAGCCCAGCGGCAATGAAATATTGGGGCATTGTCATTATGGCCGGAATCTTCGTCTACGTAGGCGTTCCCAGCCTTCTCCAGAATTATGGTTATGGCTTTGTCTGGACAGCTACAGTGATTCAGGCTTGTATTAACTTCCATCACTTCGTTACCGACGGCGCTATCTGGCGTTTGCGTGATCCCAAGTGCCGGGAAATCTTGCTGGCTTGAGGCTCAGTTAGACAATAACTGCTAAACTTTCATTGCTAATAGACTAGCACTGTTGCTAAGCGCTAATGCTAAGCCGTTTAGCAATCTTTGGCGCAGTTTTACAGTTGCCTTATCGAGTAAGCTGAAAAGGCTACTGGCAATCATGTAATTTTCTGTTTAAAGTGAGGAATCAGCTGGTGTCTCAAAAGAAATCTATTCTATTCATTGCTGGCCTAATTTTGGCTGTAGTTGGAATGGTCTTCTACACCAAGAACGTCATTGAAGAAAAAATGAAGTTCTACCCAGAGAAGGTATTTACAGCTGCATTCGATGAGCCTTTCAGTCGCGCCACCGAATTTGACGGCAAACGTGTTGATGGTACTCAATATGAGGCCTATTTGCGTTTTAAGTATCCCCACGAGGCCAAACCCTTGAAGGAGTCTGAATGGAAGACTGCATGGGTCGGTGAAGCTCAAAGTTGGTTCGAATCCAAATACCCTGGCCATCCAGGTTTGCAAGAGATTAACAGGCTAAAGTTTCGCAAGCGTATTGTCAACGATCGAGTGACAGTAACCAATGAGTGGTTGATTTATAATCCACGTACAGACGATCACTACTATCGTATCTGGGGCACTGCTCGCTAAATCAACTGTATCTTTGGAGGGGTAATGTCAAAGGTTCTCACTGTTCTCCCAATTAGGCTTGCAGTCTTGCTGATTGGTCTTCTACCAATGTGCAGTGCTGGTGCTCAGGACAACAGTACTTTTGAATGTGGTCGCAATCTCTTTAAGTCGGCTAAATACAAAGATGCGTTGCCCTACCTCAAGAGTGCAGAGGCTATGTACTCTTACGACAATCGTGCTTTCTACTACGAGGCCCTTTGCTATCACCGTATGGGGCAGCTAAATGCAGCCATGACAGCTTATCAGACTGTTATTGCTAAGTTTCCCGATAGTGATGCGGCTGAATTATCCAAGAAGGCTATTGCCAGTTTGCGAGGAGGTTCTTCCTCTTCTTCAGTAGCGGGTGGAAGTCTAAGAAAACTCAAAAATATTGCCGTCGATCAGTTGCCTTCACAGCTGGTGCTCAAGGTCGCCGAACAAGGCGGTAAGCCAGTGGTAGAAGCCCTGGTTTCTGGTGTTAAGGTCAAGTTTGTGGTTGATACCACCGTGGCGAATAGTGTCATCGGTACTGAGGTGGCTAAACAAGCAAAGCTTCCTGAAGCGGCAGTTAAGAGTAAAGATGAATACTATTTGCATGATATTAAGCTAGATGCAATGACTCGGGCCGCTTTCCCCATTCAAATTTCTAGTAAACAACCCAACTTGGCCGTTCTTGGTGCCGATTTCTTTGAATATTCCGCCGTGGAATATGCCCCAGCCAAAGCTAGTCCAGCAGTGAAAGACGAGCCTACAGCAAGCGCAAAAATCGACAGCAAAGTCGAAGTGAAAGAAAGCTCTAAAGAACCTACGAAAAACGAGCTGAAAGAAGGCACTCTCACTATCAAAAAGTTGGTCGGAGTGGCTAATCCCTTTGAGGTAGGCCTAAAGCAGTTCAATGCTGGTCGATTTAGAGAAGCCTATCCATTATTAAAAACATCAGCTGTCAATCGTCCTCGTGATCCCCGGGCATTGTATCTGCTAGCTATCTGTAGTCAGCGCTTAAACAAGTTAGATGAGGCCCGCTCTAGCTACCGCAATGTTATTCAGCGCTTCCCTAATACTGAGGCTAGTTCTTTATCGTCCGTGGCTCTGACATCAATAGACCCCAGTTATGCTGCTAGTGTTCAAGCTCAAGCTCAGGCTAAAAGCGGCGAGTACAAATTGCTTGGCCCTACGCCGAAAGATATGAAACGAGCCGAGTTTGAAATTCCATTTACTATTGAGAATGGTGCTTACAAGGTGACGGCCGTTATAGACGGCCATAACGTAGAGATGTATTTGAACAATAATATGCATGTTTGTGTATTTTCTACGGCGCAGATTAACCAAATTGATCCAAGCTATTTGGACAATGCCGGTGACGCCAATAGCAAGCTCGTCGATCCAAGCAATAGCAACAACTTGACTGAGACAACTACTCGTACCTTTCGCTTGAAACGTTTGCAACTGGGTCGTATACAAACAAGCAATGTGCCTGCTCAGGTTACTGATATTATCTCGCGTACCGGTCTTACTTGGGGCGGCAGTGAGCGGCCCATTCTTGGCGGCAGTGCCACCGCTGGTTGGCGCATGGAAGTTTTCACTGATAGACGGATGTTGCGTTTTACTCAAATGTAGTATGCGCTACTAGTGCTATCTAGGAAGGGCAAGATGACGCGTAAAGAGTGAAAAGGCTAACTTATCCCACCATCTTTGCTGTAATTCTTATTGCGAGCCTATCTTTGCGTATGCTCGTGTCGGTTTTGCTCCACCCGCTACGCATTGGTTGGGACCCAGCTTTGCACTTGCAGTGCGCCCAGCTTATCGTTGCTGGTGGCCTACCCTATGTCGATATGTTTGATGTTAATCCGCCCTTGATTTGGTATCTAGACATGCTGCCCGCGCTACTGTCTTCTGCCGGCAACATTCCAGTGACATTGGCTTTTAACCTTTTCATGTGCCTCCTGCTTCTACTCTCTTCTTCTCTTTGCGCTTATGTTGTTGTTAGCAAGCTTAGTTGCGACAGTCAAAACTTGCTTGTTAATTTGGGCCTGATTTTTGGTCTTTTGTACTTCAATTTCTTTTTGACATTTGATTTCGGGCAGCGTGAGCAGATCTTTGTCTTGCTCTATTTCCCCTTTCTGTTTTTGCGATTCGCCCGCTATCAGGGTGCGGCCATCACTAGCGGTGAAGCCGTTTTGATTGGCACTTTGGCAAGTATTGGTATTTGTCTTAAACACTATTTTCTCTTCAACGCCATTTGTGTAGAGCTCTTCTTAATCTTGGGGGCGTCAAGGGAGGCGCCAAGGGGGGCGTCAAGGAAAGAATGGTGGCGAAACTTGTTAGTGCCTGAGAATTTTGCCGCCCTGGCTTGCGCCCTGCTTTATTTAGCGCACTTCTTTTTCTTGCCTCAGGCTGTAAAAGACAATTACTTTGGTTTTTTAGTGCCTGCTTTCGCCGCTGGTTATCAGTTTTGGGACACTTCTTTGGCCAGCAGTCTAGCTGCGCCAGATAAGAGGGGCGTCTTCTTCTTGCTCTCACTTGCTGCTCTGCTAGCTCTGTCGTTTTCTCATCGTTATGCTCTGCTGAGCTGCTGCGCTGCTTTTGCTTTTGCTGGGGTGGTACCCTACTTGCTCCAGTTCAAGGGCTGGGCCTATCAAGACATTCCTGCCTTTGCTGGCGCGGTAATTGTCATCTGCGGTGGTCTCGCTGCACTTCTTGTTGCCATCATTGAAGGCGTTATCCGCTCGAAAAAGAGTATTGAAAAACAATCCGCTATATTCACAACTAGCTGTTTGTGCCTGCTGGTTTTCATTGCTGGATTCTCGCTTGTTAATGCTCGCGAAGAGTACGAGAAGATTAAAGGCGAACCGAATTTTGATCTTAGTACGATTGGCTATTCTGGTGACTCGCCCTACTCAGATATCGATTCACCCTTTGCCACCATAATTTTGGCTCATGCCAAGCCCCATGATCGGGTGATCTTTATTGGCAATGCTGTCGCTCCTGGATTTCCACCGACTACACAGTTGCGTGTTAAGCCTGGTTCAAGACATTTGCACTGTTGTATTCTTTCAGTTTTGCAGTACATCAAAGATGTCAGAGAAGTGACACCCGAAAATTCGAGGCTGCTCTCTTTTAAAGATCGCATAGTCAAAGAGTACGCCGAAGATATCGAGAAGAACAAACCTGTTTTGATATTCGTGCAAAATGGCCCCGCCGCCGAATATTTAGCTCCGTACAATTTCAATCAGTATCTCAAGCAATATAAAAAGATCGACGATGTCGCTGGATATACTGCCTACGAATTGCAGGTGAAGAGCTAGATGAACAAGCTTAGTTTCAATCTTTTCATTGCTTGCCTGCTTGCTCTTTGCCTCTCGGCCCTTTTGGCGGGCTGGTTTTCAATACACCAATTGCTTATCCCGGCAGAAGCTGCTATGCGTCTTTGTTGTGGCGTTCAAATTGCTGATGGTGCGCGGCCATATATCGATTTTTTAGATAACTCGTCACCTTTTGCTTTGTACTTAAGCAGCTTGCCAGCTCTGCTTTCGAAGTTGATTTGTATACATCCAATTACGATTTTCAATTTGATGGTAGTGCTGCTTGCTCTGGTATCACTTTTGCTAGTTATAAGGTCTGGGCAAGGACTGAGTCCGAGGCTTAAAATGCTGCAGTTTTGTCTGCCGGCAATCGTATTGGGTGTGGCTCTCTCACTGATATATTTCCTCAATTGTTTCGGTCAAGAGAGTGTGCTGTTTTTCCTGCTCTTCCTGCCCTATTTGACCCAGCGCTACCTCTCCATTAGTGCACTAAACCCCGCTAAAAAGCGGCTTCGGTCGGCTATGATTGGTTTTCTTGCTGCTCTGGGTTTGCTGCTTAATCCCGTTTTTTTACTGGCCCTTGTGGCCGTTGAATTTACCTGTTTGTTTTCTCTCGGTGACATATCACTGGCGAAGCTTAAGCGCCGCTATTTAACTACTGAGCTTGTAGCTTGTCTGTTTACTTTGTTTTTGCTCAGTCTGCTGCTTCTCTGTCTAGTACCATCGGTAGTGTCGGAATATCTTGGTCCGATATGGCGCATAAATCAACTCAGCTTTGAGTACTTTAACGATGATCTCTCGTATGTAGACAAATCCCCAGATCGTCGTGACCTGGTCTATGCCTTCGTGGTCTTTTTTGTTCTGGCATTGCCTTTGGCTGGCTGCTGCCTATTGACTCGACTCATGTGTCTCATGGCCGCTTTTGGCTTTGGTTATTTCGTATTTTCGGGAACACTATTCAGCCATCAGGGTATCTTGATGATTGCCTATTCGTTAATAGCTCTATTGCTTGCCAGCAGTCGCTACATCCGTGCCTGCCGTTCAGCTAAGGTCTTTTCTGGTCAGATTGCTGCTTGGTGCTCGGCTCGGCTCAATAAGAAAGTCGTAGTGTTCCTATCGCTATTGGTTGTAGTCTGTTTTGTTTCATCCAGTGTCGCCGCGGTGAAGTTAGCCAAGGGGTCGGCCTTTTCGCTTAGCGAGTTAGGATACTATGGCTTTGGTTTCGAGCATGATCTCTCCTTCTTTAGCAAGACGGTGAAAGAAGCAAGTACAGCTCGTGATCGAGTTTGGATTTATTCTGAGCAGATAAGCCCGGCCTTTCCTCTGTTAACCCAGTTACGTCGCAAACCAGGATACCTGGTCTGGGGCTTTCCCCTTCGTACTCTTAAAGTTTTGCACGAACGAGGTACTCCAGAGCAGATTGCGCAGTTGGCTCGGTTTGAGACGACACTCTATGATCGTTTAAAACTTGAGGCTCTTTCTGCTTACCCCCCAGCGCTAATATTGCTTGAAGATGGAGAAGTGCACGACTTGTTTAAGGCCAAAGGTATTACGGCAATAATTGAGCAGCACTATTCGCCAATAGACAGTTGCTCACCATTGAACGGCGATGAAATTGCTAGTCATAATCCATACGAGTATCTTGGTTTCCGTGTGGGCTTCTCGGCTGACAAGCGACATAAGTAATTTTGAATTTCGCTTAGGGCTCTCGGCAGACGCGATTGAGAGATTTGTCTATTGCTTGGGCACGCAACTTGTAGTTCTGCGAGGCGTTTTTGTCGTCGAGATCGCGACAGGTAAGAACAAGATTCCACAGTGTGGCAGCCGCTTTTGCTGAACTGCCTTGATTGTTCTTCTCGAGCAAGGCGAGAGCCTGCTCTAGATAATCACGGGAGGTCTTAAACTCATTCTTTCTATCTGCTGGCTCCGCTTTACCTGTGGCGATGAGGTAGTGCATCAGGCCCACATTGTTTAGATCTCTTGCGATGCGCGGATCATTAGCTGGCAAAAACTCCTGGTCATGTTTGAGAACGCTGTCATAGCAAACTAGAGCAGCCGGTTGATTGTCTAGATTGCGATGCGCTCCCGCTAGGTGCATATTGGCATCTGCCCATTTTTGATTGTAGGCATTATTGACTAGGCCCCAAGTGAGTGCGAGTTGGTCTTGGTATATTTTAGCGGCCTCTTCGAAGCGCTGTTGGCTACTGAGCGTGGCCGCATATGCGTTGCCAGCGGCTAGGCGTTGATCTGTGCTGCTGGCTGGGTTATTAGTTGCGTCTTGGTAATTCTTTTGGGTGCGTAGGACCTCACGCATCAAAGTATTGTCGTAGTTGTTTGCTTTTTCTTCTTCTATAGCGGCGTGCTGTTTAGGATAGGTAGCGCTGAGCACTGCAACAAAAACGGCCACTAGAAGTAGTATTTTGAAAACTGTTGCGGTCATTGACGAACCTCGCTAGGTGAGCCCAGGATGAGCTTGCGATTGGCGGCAATTGCTTTGTACATCAGCTCAGCAAAGAAGGAGACAATTGGTACAAAGAGAACTGGTGTGAGGGGCCAGAGTAGCGGTGTGCGCAGGCTGATGAAGCGAAAAGCCTTGAAGCCACCAAGCCAGTTGCCATCTCTTTTTTGCAGCAATATTTCTGACTGTGCTCTTGCTCTATCTAGTTTTACTTCGTCTAGCTCAGCGTCGTTGTCTTTGTCTGTAAAATCGAGGGGCTTGATGCGACCAAAGATATCGAGACGATGAATTAACCCAATTGTTCTGACACAGAGAATACAGGAGCCATCAAAAGCTAGTCTATAGGGCTCACCGAAGCGATCTTTGATCTTTGCTTTCAACCAGTTCCATGACTTGGTCAAATCTTCTGGATAAATGAAGAGAAGGTAAGTGAGCATGAAAGACCATTCGAACATTGGTAGATTCATGCAATATTCAATGCCAAGGTGGAGCGAAAGGCCAGCTGCCATAACCCAGTAGCGCGTTGGTCGCCACCAGATGAAGGTAAACAAGGCAAATTCAATGGCTAGCGTGCCCCAGGTCAGAATCATGTAGATTGGTAGCTGGTCAAATATGTGAGGTATGGGAAAACGCATTAGGTCATCGTAACGAACGGCATAGTAGACGGCTGTTCCGTCATTCCACATCTTGCCTTCCATTTTCGAATACCAAGTGTGGCCGTAGGCAATACAAATTTGTATTTGCAGTAATCTTTGCGCCCAAGGAGCTGAAAGACGTGCGCCAAAACCAGTTTTGCGCCAATCTTGACGGGTGGCCCGAATTAGATTGTCTAGCGAGAAGGCATCACCTGCATTAGAGAGAGCAAGACACATGGTGGCTAGTCTCAAATAATTGTCCCCAGCGTTCTGATTGAGTTGAAAATGAGCGCCAAATGACATTAGTAATAAGAACGTCACCCATGAGCTGACACGGGTGCAGAGTCCTAGTGTCATCATCACCGTGGCTGCCACCATCACCCAAAATGCACCATAGATATATTTGTCATCGGCTGGCAGAGCTGCCATCAAATCAAAATAGTAACTGCTATGCCAGTAAAGACTCATCATGTCATTTATTGGAACAAGTGAGTTCTTGCCGTAATAAAGGTCAAAGTCTGGAAGCAGGTGTACAAGCATGTTTTCGAGAAGAATTATGCCGAAAAATATGCGAAAAATTGCCATCGCTACTGGTGTAGTTGGTTCAAACCAAAACGAATTCCAGCTCTTCAGTAAATTTTCAATCCACTGAGGTTTCGCTTCTGTTGCTTGCGCTGTATGAGGCAAGCCTTCTGCTGGAGCTGCTTTAGGAAGATTAGTCATCATGCACTCTATTGTAGATCGGTTGGGTTGACTTTATAGCTCGACAGAATAATCTTTCTTGTGTGGGGCGGAAGCTCATCTCGATAACAAAAGCTTTCTTTATCGGGGGGAGGAGTGTTGGTGATGTTCAAGAACATTGTCACTCGTTCTGGCGGATTAGTTGGGTCGTTGTTTGCCCGGGCCAAAAAGCGGCAGACGCTTGGTCTAAACTGTTCGTAGTTTTGCCAAGATATGTTGTCACCAAATAGTTTACGTAGTTTTTCGCGCCTGAATTTAGTGATTAGGTCCATCTTTTCGTGGCGCGGAAATTCATAGCATTTGACGGTTCCGTCAGAAAATTCAACAAGAGCATTTAGGTGATAATTTAGGTCGCGTACTTCGGGGCAGAATAAGCTCCAATACTGCGTCCATCCAGCCAGATTCATTATTGGACCGGTGTAGATAGTGATCGAGTTTTTTTCTGGTGTCCATTCGGGGAGCAGCCAGCTACCAACCACGAAGAAGAATGTCAAAAGAAAACTTGATACCAACAGTTTATGAGCTGCTGTTGGTCTGCCTGACGAGGAAGAATAATTGCAGGCTTGGCGAAAGGAAAGTTTTCGTGTGCCCGGAGATGTTGATTGCACTGCCCCCTCCAGTATTTCAGAGACTCTGCTACCTGAATATATAGAACTTACCCTGAATTAGCCTGTTGCTAATGGTCTATGTGCAAGTTTATCATTGAGTCTATGAACCAAGTAGTTTTCTCAATCAATGATCTCTATGTCGGATAAGCATATTACGCCACAGCTCTCAGCTGATCGTTTGCTTTCTTACGATCAGGCTTTAGGATGCTCTCCGATAGAGGATCTTTGCTCATCGACTGCGACGGCAAAGCTAACTTTAAAGCTCATAGCGTGCAATTTGGTAATTATTGGTTATCTGTCTTTAGCCACTATAGTTGGTGTTGCTGAGTTGCCTATGGTGCCAGATAAAGACAAGGCAAATTTAATATCTGCTGGTGCCCCGCTTGGCATGAGGCAGGCCTGGAGAGTGTTTTCTCCACAGTTGCGCTCAGAGAATTTTCATACCTTGTGCTTGATTGAGTTTCAAGATGGCACTATTAAAGCTGTTGAGTTTCCGCGTATGCAAAAGCTCTCCTTGATTGAGCGTTTCATTCACGAGAAACAGCGAAATGTACTGGGAGACCGTATTCTTAACCCATACTACAAGCGCTTCCGTCCAATAATTGCAAGATATTATTCTCGCGCCAACTTTAGCAATGCTAATGAAGTTGGCAATCCGCCGGTGCGAGTAACTTTTGTAATTGTCTCTGCGGGAATTCCGCCAATTAAGTCAGGCCATTGGATCTACCGCGACCAGCTGCCTGAGCATACTTTCAAACAAGTATATTTCTCTTATCAGGTAAGCCCTGCCGATCTAACTGACTAAGCTTTTATTTTTTTTGTAATAACTAAAAACCCTGGCGTGCATTGCCAGGGTTTTCAGTTATTGCTCCGTTTTTCGACTTAGGCCTCAGTTACGGGCTTGAGAACCTAAGTGCTTTAGCCGATCGATCCGAATGAACCGGTCGGTCCAGCAGGGCCAGCAGGGCCAGAAGGACCGCCAGGGCCAGAAGGACCACCAGGGCCGGCGTTACCGCCTGGACCACCAGGACCGAATGGACCACCAGGACCGGAAGGACCTGCAGGACCTCCAGGGCCGGAAGGACCGCCAGGGCCGGAAGGACCACCAGGGCCAGAAGGACCACCAGGACCGGAAGGACCACCAGGACCACCAGGGCCAGAAGGACCACCAGGACCGGAAGGACCGCCAGGGCCGGAAGGACCACCAGGACCACCAGGACCCTTAGGACCACCAGGACCAGAAGGACCACCAGGGCCAGACGGACCACCAGGGCCGGAAGGACCGCCAGGGCCAGAAGGGCCACCAGGACCGGAAGGACCACCAGGACCGGAAGGACCCTTCGGACCTCCAGGGCCAGACGGACCACCAGGGCCGGAAGGCCCCTTAGGACCAGAAGGACCACCTGGACCGGAAGGACCACCAGGACCAGCAGGACCCTTCGGACCACCAGGGCCTTTAGGACCGCCAGGGCCTTTAGGACCGCCAGGGCCGGAAGGGCCACCAGGACCAGAAGGACCGCCAGGACCAGCAGGACCCTTCGGACCAGCAGGACCCTTAGGACCACCAGGGCCGGAAGGACCACCAGGGCCTTTAGGACCACCAGGGCCGGAAGGACCACCAGGACCAGCAGGACCACCAGGACCGGAAGGACCACCAGGACCAGCAGGACCCTTAGGACCGCCAGGGCCGGAAGGACCGCCAGGGCCGGAAGGACCGCCAG